>CAJTXA010000006.1 GCA_910579865.1 uncultured Lachnospiraceae bacterium | reverse complement strand
AAACCGGAAGAAGGAATATGAGGAATTCAGCCAGAAGGTAAAGGAAGCTTATGAAGATTCAAAGAAGCGGTATGGGGCAGTTAAAATATGTCGTACCCTCAATGGCAGTGGGATTCCCTGCAGCATAAAACGGGTTCAGCGGCATATGGCAAAGCAGGGACTGCGCTCTGTTGTAGTAAAGAAATACAACCATCATGCCAGTCACGGAACCGTTCCAGATGATAAAGAAAATATTCTGAAACGTGATTTCGAGACGGAAACCATCAACCAGAAATGGTGTACCGATATTACCTATATCCATGTACAAAAAGAGGGATGGACCTATCTGGCATCAGTAATGGACTTGTGCAGCCGTAAGATCATCGGATATGCGTATGGAACATCCATGACAGCAGAACTGGCGGTAGAAGCTGTTAAGAACGCCTGTCTGAATGTCAGGGAGACTAGAGGGATCATTCTTCACAGCGACTTGGGAAGCCAGTATACAAGCCAATCATTTGAGAAGTTCCTGAACAGCAGGGAGATACGGCATTCATTTAGCCGAAAGGGAAATCCATATGACAATGCTTGTATCGAATCGTTCCATTCTGTACTAAAAAAGGAAGAAATCTATCTTCATACGTATCAAGATTCAAAGGAGGCCCGCAGGGCAATCTTTGAATATATAGAGGGCTGGTATAACCGCAACCGAATCCATAGTGCAATTGGTTATATGACACCTCAGCAAAAGGAGGATGAGGAACTCAAAAAAGCAGCATAATCTTTCGACTTTTTTTGTCCAAAGTATTGACATAGATCCATTGTATTCCTTACACTGTAAGAGCCAATGAAAGGAGCACAAAGGAAAATGATAACTGTTGCTATACACAATGCGAAAGTAATCCAAGTTATTTTCTTGTCAAACAGCTTTTACAATCATATTGGTATAAAACCATAAAATTATTCATGTTCTTCCTCCTCGTCAATATGCTGTAAATAGAAGTCCTCCAAATTTACCTTGCTATTGTCCAATTTATCTTGATAAATTAACTGTCCGTCTTTCATCATCAAAATTTTATCTGCAATATGTTCAATATCAGATACGATATGTGTTGATAGCAACACAATGCTTTCCTTTCCCAAATCAGTAATCAAATTTCGAAATCTTACCCTTTCTTTGGGGTCAAGTCCAACAGTTGATTCATCTAAAACGAGAAGTTTTGGTTGATTGAGTAATGCCTATGCAATTCCTAATCGTTGTTTCATGCCGCTGGAATAGGTTTTGATTTTCTTTTTGGCGATATTTTGTAAAGATACCAACTACAAAAGTTCTTTTGCTTTCTGCTTTGACTGTGACTTCACAATGTCTTTCAATGCCATCATATATAAAAGAAAATTCATTCCTGTAAATTCAGGATAGTAACCAAAATTTTGAGGTAGATAATCCAAAATAGAACGATAATTTTCTTTACTTATATCAATACCATCAAAAAAAATTGTCCCGCTTGTAGGCTTTAATATGCCACATATTCTGAGAGAATAGTGGAGGAATTTGCAAACCTTTAAAGCATTTTGAGGGGAGGAGAAAATATCTTTCGATCATATTGGCTGTTCCTTTGTTCATAACTAATTTTCTTCCGTTGACTCACCATGATAGTTTAAATCAGACCATATGTATGCCGCCTGTCGCCAAGTCCCTTGTTTTTCGGGTTCTTCGTCAGACCAGAGAAATTCCTTATAATAGATTTGTTGTAGTTCTCCGTCAATTCTGTCTTTTACGGAAATAGTGGTAGTTTTCCATGAAACATACGATTCGATTTGCCGTACACACACTAGTTTCCCATCCTTCCAACGATGAAAGGTGGTGATGCCATCACCTGCTACACTGCTACGGTTGAATCCGTAGATAGTTTTTGTTTCCTCATCCAGACTGGGCGTAGAAATCTCATCATATTCTGGAACAGACTCAAATTTCTTATGTTTTTCATTCCAAATCCAAAGGTGATCATAATAGGGCTGGATTCCCCGAAGATAGGTGCAGGAAAAATCCATATATCCATCAAAGTTGGCATCTATGACACTCCAATCCAAGAAGATATTTGTATCTGCTATCAGAATTTGAAGAGGTTCGTCCATATAGTTCGGGTTCCAAACAGTAAATTGTACAGTAGCATAGAAAACCTCTGTTGGAGTCTTCTCGTCCAACTCAGCTGTTACCAGCAGTATTCCAAGTTCGCCACCAGTATTAACCAAAAAGGCATCATGAGTATCGTCTATAAGCTGTTCTTCCAGTATTTGCTGAGGAGACTTTTTCAGCTGAGTAGTTTGCAATAAGGTGTTGTTTGTTTGGCAAGCACAAAGCATACAACAGATAAGAGCCAAGAAAAATATTTGTAATAATATTTTTAGTTTTGGTATATTCATGGGCAATTTCCTCCTGCACTATTTGTATTTAACTTATCATAATAGTCACCTTTCCATTTTTGAATTAAGACAACTAATTTTTTTGCGTATTCATTTTTCATGTGAAGCCATTCACTCTGGATAGTAAGCTTATATTTATTTTAGATTGTTGTACTCCAGAATATAAACAATACCAATGTTTCTAATATGACTAAAATAATATATGGAAATATGTTTCCATTATTTTCAGAAGGATTTATTGCTGTTATATGTATCAATAAATTCCATGCAAAGTGATATATCATTGCTGATATGATACTATTATAAGTAATACTCATTAAAAAACTATAAATATAGCTTTCAATAATACAACTGATAAAAAATAATGGAATTGGCACATCTGTACCATTTTGTATAAAAAAATGATAATGCCATAAGCACCATATCACACCTACAATACAAGGAGCGATCCATTTGTGAACACCACACATCTTGAGTAATGGTTCTAAATATCCCCTCCATCCTATTTCCTCTGCCCAAAGTGCCCATAGTATGATAATAAATTGAGCTATCGAGATACTCCCTAACATAAAATAGCTTCCAAATAGGACACAAAAAATTATTTTTGCCAAAATCATGGTTGTACACACAATAAAAAATGGGAGAATAATAGCTATTTTCAAATGTTTTCTCTGAAACATTTGGGTGAAATACATTTTCATTTTTTTGTTCAAACAGAGTACAATAATTGCAGAAATTGTTGGAGCAGCAGCTTGTATTCCATAAAGAATAAAACAAATAAAATCATTTGATATCATTGTTTGTGCAATAATAGCTACAAAGGGAAGCAAGAACGAAATAAGTAAAAATAAAATTAAATTTTTGTATTCTTTCCTTATTATATATCTATTGTTTATAGTTGTTTTCCTCCGTCTTAGCGTTATTTAAGTTTATAAAAAATATCAATTATTGAATTGTTTAATGTTATTATTTTATCATAAAAAATATATAATTTCATTGTTTTCTTAAACTTTTTTTGCTCTATTTTTTGTAATTATCATTTGCCTTGTTTGTCTGTATTTTTTCAAATTTTTTATTCTACTTGTTATTATAGTTGCCATAATTGCCGATTTAATATATGATAATTAAGTATTAATAGAGAGGATTTTTATTGAATGAAATAGCTATATTAATAATTATAAGGAAAAGTAAAAATTAAGATAGTAGATAAGTTTTAATTTTAGATAAAAATTCTTAAGGAGAATATATGAGAAAAGGGTATTGGAAGCAATTATCTTATGAGGACAAGTTCGATAGAAGATATGTATGCTGGGTCTATAATCATAAAGGCTGGAGGAAATATAAGAGAAGTAATCGGAGAACAGTAAGAGGAAAACTTAAAAAGTTAGATATGGAATAATATATTATATAGAAAATTATTAAATGTAAAAAATAATTTACGGAAGAAATTTCTATTTGAAGATAGGAATATTATACTACAAAAATTTGTAAGTAAAGAAGAAAGAGTATAAAAATAAAAGTATTAGAATAAAGTACAATATTTTTATTAGTTGCTTTATTAATTTGCAGAGAATTTTGGAGAGGAAAAATGTTTCAAATTAGTAAAATGATAAAACTAAGAGTCCACATATGCAACCTGTAAGCATTTTGATAACCTTGATAGGTGCTTACAGGGTGCAAATAATATCAAGGAGGACTCTTTATGAAGAAAAAAGTAAAAAGAGACATTGCGTATCGTAGATATGTAAGAAACAAAGTGATACAAAGAAAAAAACGTATCAGTCGTGCAGTATATGGATTAGATTGGTATAAATGTGATGGGAAATATTCAAAAGGAAAAATACATTGTGGGTGTGAATTATGTAAATTTGGTAGAAAATATGGCTTGCCAACAGTTCAAGATATGAGAGAACTGTCAAGAGAAAAGATATTATTAAAAGATTATGAATTATAGGAAAGAAATTGTGATATTTTGTATAAATAAGATTCATTGTAACAGATGAATCTTATTTTTGTCGAAAAATTCAAAAGAAAAATAGAAAAAAAAGAAGAAAAGATAGAGAGAAATGTTGGATTATGTTGGGTTTTATGGTCAAAAATATAAGCATTTTCATTGATTATAATTAGGTAAAATGTTAAAATAAAATACAACTTTTATAATTCTATCATTTTTTATAAGGAGGGGACGAATGGAAAGGTTAGAAGTTATATATGGACTGCAAAAAACAATAGAACAATTATATCATGAAATGGATTCTTTTGAAATCAATATAAAAGAGATTTTATCTTTGATTACAGCAAAACGTTTGATAACAGATACTGTTTTGCAGAGAACAATAGAACAATTAGGCAGCATACGTGAATTAGGAAAGACCTGTAAAGAGGAATATTGTAGGTTAGAGATGTCAGAAAAAGTACCAGAGTATATTGAACAGATACGTATTACAGTAACTGCAACGGAACGACTTTTAAAAGAGAGAGAGGAATATTTCCTTGCAAAAGAAGAGTTTCTACAATTATATTCTGATAGAGAAGAGTTAGAAAAATCATTGGTTATTTATCAGAAAGAGCTTTCTGGCTATAAAATAGAACATATGAAAGAAGAAGAAGTAAAACTTAATTTGGAAAAATATGTACTTTTTATGAAAGCATGGCGAGAAAAAGAAGCATTAAAGTTGATTGATTATGTACAAAAATTGATGGGATTTTTTGAAAAAGAATTAGTAGTAGCTGCCGTTTTACAGAAAAAAGAATTAATTTTAAAAGATAAGAAAAAAGAAATTTTAGAGGAGAAGAAAGTAGTAAAAGAACCGATTAAGTTGATACAACAAGAAGAAACGACGACATTTCAATTAAAGGAATCAAAGGAAACACTTTTACAAAAGGAAGAAAATTTTAAAGATTCAAAACCCAAAATATCCAAATTAAAAAAGATGCAACAAAAAAGGGAGAAACAAAATATAGAACAAAAAGAAAAGACACAACAGAAAAACTTAGAAAGAGAAAAAAGTCTGAATGTAATACAACAAAAATTTGAACAAGAAAAGGGAAAAAATACAGAAACTTCTTCTAAAAAATATATAGTAAAAATAGAAAGCTGTATAAAAAAAGAAAAAAAGAAATTTGGTGTAAAATCTTTTCGAAATGATTTATCAGGTTTAACGGAAGGACTTAAAAAACGAATATTTAGAGGAATTCGACAATATGGAGGAATTACAGTTGAATTTATTACAGCGATAACAAAAAGGAGAGAAGAAGAGGTGAAAAAGGAATGTGAAACACTCTTTTCTTATGGCTATTTGCGGCAATACAAAATAGAAGGAATGGAAACACTTTATTCTGTTTCGCCAAAAGGAAAAAAGGCATTTGAATTGTTCGAAGCACTTCATTTTCTTCGTATAAAAGTTGGTTTATCGGATTGGGAAACATTAGAAGAAACAAAGGATATAGGAAGTGCTGTAGCAGTAAGGTTAATGCTTTTAAAAGCAATAACAAGAGAGTTTCAAAAAAGAGATATACCTGATATTCAGATTGAACATCAAATAAAACAAAATGTATTTTTTTTAAAATGTAAAAGTTTTGAACAAAAAGAATGGCGATATTATGCAGGAGCATCAGAATGGATACAGGACGAGAAAATCTATATTCAGTGGTTAAAACAATTAATAGAGGAACAAGAAATCCCAAATGAAGAGAAAGAAACAAATGAAAAAAGAAAGAAATTAGAAAAAGGAAAGATAAATAAAAAATGGATTGTTTTAGGAGATCTTACATATGGAGAACGTTTAAAAGAATTGATTATAAAAGCTTATGAAGAAAAAATAGATCCAGAATCGATTCTGTTCCAAAAATATGAAGAAGAACTAATAAAAAAAGAAGAGACTAATAATGACAATCTTACAGATAAAGCACTTATAATAAAGGAAGCTGCTATTACAAAAGAGCCAATTATTGTAAATAAAACAAAAGATATTGCAAGCAAAGAAAGATTGTAAATAAAAAATTTATTTTAAATAAAGTGATTAACTAAAAAAGATATATAAAACCATGAAAGATAGTAAAAGAATCACTATAAATTAATTTTTTAGATTATGAAAACCTTTTGAAAGAAAATAGAACTTTTAAAAGTAAAAGAAACTTTAAGAAAATGGCAAGGGTAAAAAGAATGATTTCGAAATGTTATTGCATAATTACGAGATGGAACGTATAATTAGATCGAAAAGAAAGGATTGTTTTTTTAATAAAGCAATGATAGGCAGAAAGGAACGATAGAAAGAATGGAAAAGATTGCTAGTTTTACAGTAAATCATTTAGATTTACTAACAGGGGTGTATGTTTCTCGAAAAGATTATGTGGGGAAAGAAGTTTTGACAACTTTTGATTTGCGAATGACTAGACCAAATGTAGAACCAGTTATGGATACAGCAGCGATTCATGCATTAGAACATCTTTGTGCTACTTTTTTGAGGAATGATTTAGAATGGAAAGAAAGAGTTATTTATTTTGGGCCTATGGGATGTCGAACAGGATGCTATTTGATTCTTGCTGGTGACTTAAAAGCACAGGATATTTTGGAATTGTTAAAGAAAATGTTTCAATTTGTAATAGAATTTACTGGAGAGATTCCCGGAGCTTCTGCTAAAGATTGTGGAAATTATTTGGATATGAATCTTTCTATGGCTCAGTATTATGCAAGAAAATATATACAAGAAGTATTAGAGCAGATTGGAGAAGAAAGAATGAACTATCCAAAGAATTAGTAGAAAAAGAAAGTGTTTCGTTTAAAAATATAAGGTAAATACTAGAGATGAAACAGTAGATAAGAGGAAATGAATGGAAGAAAATATGTTTATTCAAAAAGATGCTCTGCTTAAAATAAAGCCCGAAGAGCGAGTGGAAAAGATAACTCCATTTTTATTGGAATGGTTTCATAAGCAGGCTCGAATTCTTCCATGGCGAACCGAACCGAAATCCTATTATGTTTGGATATCAGAGATTATGCTGCAGCAAACACGAGTAGAAGCAGTAAAACCTTATTTTTCCCGCTTTATTCAGACTTTGCCAGATATTCCTGCTTTAGCAAAATGTGAGGAAGAGGTACTTTTAAAACTTTGGGAAGGACTTGGTTATTATAATCGAGTGCGAAATTTGCAAAAAGCAGCGAAAATAATAGTGGAACGCTATCAAGGAGAACTTCCAGCAGATTATGAAGAATTGCTTAGTCTTCCTGGTGTAGGTTCCTATACCGCTGGAGCGATTGCTTCAATAGCATATGGGATTCCAGTTCCAGCTGTGGATGGCAATGTACTTCGAGTTATGGCTCGATTAACAGAAAGTTATGAGGATATTACAAAAGCATCAACAAAGAAACAGACAGAGGAATTGCTGAAGGAACATATGCCAAAGATGGATGCTGGGATCTTTAATCAGGCTATGATGGAGATAGGGGCTATAGTTTGCCTTCCAAATGGAGAACCAAAATGTAGGGAATGTCCGATTCAAAAATTTTGTCTAGCTTATGAACATCAGGTTGTAATGAAGCTTCCAGTTAAAACAAAAAAGAAAACAAGACGAATTGAAGAGATAACAGTGTTTATAATTCGTTTGTTAGAAGATAGAGATGCAAAATTGGAAGAATTGAATTTTTCTAGAAAGAAAAAGGTGGTGCTTCATAGACGGGCAGAGAGTGGATTGTTAGCTGGAATGTATGAATTTCCCAATGTATCAGGGAAGTTGGAAGAAAAAGAGGCAAGAGAAGTTCTGGAAAATTGGGGAATTGAGATAAAATCAATAGTACCAATCGAAGAGGCAAAACATATTTTTTCTCATGTGGAATGGCATATGAAAGGCTATCTTATAGAAACAGAAAACGAATGGAGAGAAAAGCGTTTAGAACAAAAGATTGGAATGATTGCAGAAAATGGAATCTTTCAAATAAAACAGGAATTAGAATGGTTTTCAGTAGAAGATATAAGAAATGAAATTGCAATTCCATCTGCATTTTCTGTTTTTACAAAGTATATGGATCACATAAAAGAAAATAAGGCTTTATAAAAAGGACAGGTTTGTTGGGAAAAAAGAAAAATGAATTCGGATTTATTAAAAAGATTAAAACAAATTACAAAAGAGGAACAAGAGATTTTGGATGGGTGTGAAGAAATTGAAAAAGGGCGTTATACCGATCAGGCAGATTTTACAATTGTTAGTAAAAAAATGTTAGAAAAGGGAAAATTGATAGATATTCGCACACATACACGATTTATAGAGTTTCCAAAACATAAGCATGATTATATTGAGATTATTTATATGTGTTCTGGAAAAACAGTACATTGGATCAATGAAGAAACAAAAGTAATATTAAATAAGGGAGAGCTGCTTTTTTTGAATCAACATGCTTTTCATGCGATTGAGGCAGCTTATCAGGAAGATATTGCAATTAACTTTATTGTATTACCAGAGTTTTTTGATGTAGCTTATGCGATGTTAGAAGAAGAAAGTCCACTCCGAAGTTTTATTGTCAGTTCGCTTTGTCAGGATACAGGAAAGGCAGATTATCTGCACTTTATGGTAGCAGATGTGCTTCCTATACAGAATTTAATGGAAAATATGATTTGGACCTTGTTGGAAAAGTCAGATTTAGCTGGAAAGATTAATTCTATTACGATGGGACTTTTATTTTTAAATTTATTAAATTATACAGATAAGATTGTACAAAGTTATGAAAATCAAAGGGAACATAGATTGGTAATGGCAGCTCTTCGTTTAATTGAGGAAGATTATCGAAATGCTAGTTTTATGGATCTAGCAAATCAGATGGAGGAGCCTTTATATAGTTATAGCAGAATGATTAAGAGAAATACAGGAGCAACTTTTAAGGAACTTTTACTTCGAAAGCGAATAGGGAAAGCAGAAGAACTTTTAACACAGACAAAGCTTTCCGTTTCTGATATTATTTTCGCAGTAGGATATGATAATACTAGTTATTTTTATCAGATATTTCGGAAGAAACATGGAATAAGTCCTCGGGAATATCGGGAAAGGCTGACAGAAAATGTTGAAAAAACATTTACTGAATAATAGAGAAAGGTGGAAATTGATTTATGGCAGTATTAGTAACAGGAGGTGCTGGATATATCGGCACACATACCGTGGTGGAGTTGCAACAGGCAGGATATGAGGTTGTTGTAGTGGACAATCTTTCTAATGCAAGTGAGAAAGCATTAAAGAGAGTGGAAGCGATTACTGGAAAACCTGTCACATTTTATAAAGTGGATATTTTGGATCGGGAAGGATTGGAAGAAATTTTTTCAAAGGAAACCATTGATTCTTGTATTCACTTTGCTGGGTTAAAAGCAGTTGGAGAGTCGGTACAAAAGCCATGGGAATATTATCAAAATAATATTGCAGGGACTTTAACGCTTGTAGATGTGATGCGCAAACATAAGGTAAAGAATATTATCTTTTCTTCTTCTGCTACTGTTTATGGAAATCCAGCATTTATTCCAATTACAGAGGAGTGCCCAAAGGGACAGTGTACGAATCCTTATGGATGGACAAAATCGATGTTAGAACAGATTTTAACCGATATGCAGAAGGCCGATCCAGAATGGAATGTTATTTTACTTCGGTATTTTAATCCAATAGGAGCACATAAAAGCGGAACAATGGGAGAAAATCCAAATGGAATACCAAATAATCTAATGCCTTATATTACACAGGTGGCAGTTGGAAAACTAAAAGAATTAAGCGTATTTGGAGATGATTATGATACTCCAGATGGAACAGGAGTTCGAGATTATATCCATGTAGTAGACTTAGCGATTGGACATGTAAAGGCTTTGAAGAAGATTGAAGAAGGCGCCGGACTTTGTGTTTACAATTTAGGAACAGGTGTAGGCTATAGTGTATTAGATATTGTAAAAAATTTTGAAAAAGCAAGTGGAGTAAAGATTCCTTATGTAATAAAAGGAAGACGAGCTGGAGATATAGCAACTTGTTATTCAGATGCTTCAAAGGCAGAGAAAGAACTTGGATGGAAAGCAGAACGGGGGGTACTTGAGATGTGTGAAGACTCCTGGAGATGGCAGAAGAACAATCCAAATGGATATGAAGAATAAAAAAAGAAAGATTAAAAAGGAAGTGGATTAAGATGTCTAGAATTGATGAAGTTAGAGCACAGATGATGCAAGCAATGAAAGACCGAAAAAAGGAGAGAAAAGATGCATTGTCTGCTCTTTTGACAGCATTGAAGAATAAGGCGATTGATAAAAGAGAGGATTTGACAGCAGAAGAAGAGGATGCAGTTGTATTAAAAGAGATTAAATCTGTAAAAGAAACACTGGAATTAACTCCAGCCAATCGAACTGATATTATAGAAGAGTGCAAATTGCGAATTGCTGTATTTGAAGAATTTGCTCCTAAGATGATGGAAGAAGCAGAGATAAAAGTGGTTATAAAAGAAGTGCTTGATGAGCTGGAAATAACACAGCCAACAGTTCAAGATAAGGGGAAGATTATGAAGCTGCTGATGCCTAGGGTAAAAGGAAAGGCAGATGGAAAACTGGTAAATGAAGTATTAGCTAGTATGTTGGTATAAATAAAGAAAGATCCGATAATAGGCAGGTTTTGTACTGTAATTGTTGGATCTTTTATTTGTAATGTTTGTAAAGAGATTTAATTTGGTTTTAAAAAATACAAAAAAAGGCAATCAAGAGTAAGAAGAAACAGAATAAGGAGATTTTAATAATGAATGAAATAGAGATACAATTTGATAATCATGATAATCGCATTAAGCATTATGAATTGTTACTTGAACGTGATTTAAACGAACTGCCATATGTTCCACTTCCAAAAGGTTATAAATTTGTTTTTTATAAACAAGGTGATCGTGATATCTGGATTGATATTGAAAAGTCTGCAAAAGAATTTGTTGATTATACACAAGGACTAGAAGCGTGGAAGAGATATTATGAAAATCATGAAAAGATGCTTTTTAATCGAATGGTTTTTATTGAAAATAGTGATGGAGAGAAAGTTGCAACGGCAACTGCCTACTATGATATAACAAATCGGGATAAATCGGGTGCTGGCTGGTTACATTGGGTTGCTGTTCGAAAAGAATATCAAAGAAAAGGCTTATCAAAACCACTTATTTTATATGTATTAGATATTATGCGTAAACTTGGCTATACACATGCAAAAATTCCAACACAGACTACAACATGGCTTGCCTGCAAGGTTTATCTTGATTTGGGATTTGTACCTTTACGCCAAAATGCAATTAACAGTAAGAAGGGATGGGAAATTATTAAGGCTCTTACGAATCATGCCTCACTTTATTCTTTTACACCAGCTTCTACTGATGAGATTATAGTAGAACAGGAAAGAAAAAATGAAATTGCAAATAAAGACGCAAAAAAAGATAATAGCGTCCTTGTAAAAGAGGAAAAAAATTACTATAATAAAAAATAGAAAAATAAAAAATTTATAAAATAGCAGATGGATAAAAAAGAAAGGGGAAAAACAAATGTATGATTTAAAAAAAGGTTATGAAGTAGCGAAAGAATTTTACGCACAATATGGTATAGACGTCGATCAAGCAATAGAATTTGCAAACAGGATTCCGATTTCTATGCATTGTTGGCAGGGAGATGATGTTGCTGGATGCGAACAAAAAGAAGATGCTTCTTTAACAGGAGGAATCCAGTCTACTGGAAATTATCCAGGGAAGGCAAGAAATGCAGAGGAATTAAGAGCAGATATCGAAGAAGCAATGCAATATATTCCAGGCGAATTAAAATTGAATCTTCATGCTAGTTATCAGGAAGCAGATACTTTTGTGGATCGCAATGCAATTGAGCCAAAGCATTTTGAAAAGTGGGTAAATTGGGCAGTAGAAAAGGGACTTGGTTTAGACTTTAATCCAACATATTTTTCTCATCCAAAAAGTGAAAATGGAACATTATCTTGTGCAGAAGAAGAGATTAGAAAATTTTGGATTGAGCATGGAATCCGCTGCCGTCAAATTGGACAGTATTTTTATGAAAAGACAAAAAAGCCATGTGTAATTAATCATTGGACACCAGATGGAGATAAAGAAATTCCAATTGATACAATAGGACCTCGCCAGCGATTAAAGGATAGTTATGATCAGATTTTTGAAGCAACTAAGGACGTAACTGGTGTAATAGATGGAATTGAATCAAAAGTATTTGGAATTGGATTAGAAAGCTATACCGTTGGTTCTCATGAATTTTGCATGGGATATGTGATGAAGGCAAATCAAGATCATATTATTATGACATTGGATACAGGACATTACCATCCAACAGAGATGGTTTCAGCAAAATTAGCTTCGATTTATACATTTTCTGATCATGTACTGCTTCATGTATCCCGTCCTGTTCGTTGGGATTCCGATCATGTGGTAAGTTTTGATGATGAAACTAGAGCAATTATGGAAGAATTAGTTCGGCTAAATAAATTAGAGGATACTTATATTGCAACAGACTTTTTTGATGGTTCAATCAATCGAGTTGTAGCATGGGTAACAGGTCTTCGTAATACAAGAAAAGCAATTCTTGCAGCATTATTACAGCCAGTTGAAAAGATGAAGGAATTAGAAGCAGCAAAGGATGTCAGTGCTCGTTTGGCTTATAAAGAAGAGTTTAAAGCAGCTCCGTTTACTCTTGTATGGGATTATTATTGTTCTCAGCAGAACAAAGGAGTAGGATTAGAGTGGTTAGATGCAGTGAAAAAATATGAAGCAAAAATACTAGCAGATCGAAAGTAAAAAAGAACAAAAGGCGCAGGCGTATATTTTTAGTGCCTGTGTCTTTTTGGTTTAATAGAAAGGAGTTTCAGCTATGATAAACTATTATTTAGCAGTTGATATAGGTGCTTCTAGTGGAAGACATATCTTAGGACATATAGAAGAAGAAAAAATAGTATTGGAAGAAATATATCGTTTTGAGAATAAATTGGTAACAAAAAATGGGCATTTATGCTGGGAATTGAACCATTTATTTCAAGAGATTATAAATGGAATGAAAGTTTGTAAAGAAAATGGCAAAATTCCAACTAGTATGGGAATTGATACTTGGGGAGTGGATTTTGTCCTTTTGGATCAACAAGATCAGATACTTGGAGACACCATAGCTTATCGTGATAACCGAACAAACGGAATAGATACAGAGGTATATCAGTTGATTACAGAGGAGGAACTTTATACTAGAACCGGAATTCAAAAGCAACTCTTTAATTCGATTTATCAATTATATGCAATAAAAAAGGAACATCCAGAATATTTAGAACAGGCACAAAGTTTTTTGATGATACCAGAATATTTCAATTTTTTATTAACTGGTGTAAAGAAAAATGAGTATACAAATGCGACAACAGGACAGCTTGTCAATGCGATAACAAAAGATTGGGATAAAGAAATTCTTGCACGTCTTGGCTATCGGCAGGAGATATTTGGAGAGATTTGCCTTCCAAAGACCAGTGTGGGATTTTTGCAAAAGGAAATTGAAAAAGAAGTGGGCTATAATTTGGAAGTGGTGCTTCCTGCTACACATGATACTGGATCGGCTGTTCTTGCTGTTCCAGCAGATGAAGAGGATTTTATCTATTTAAGTTCTGGTACTTGGTCACTGATGGGAATAGAGAGAATGGAAGCAGATTGTTCATTAGAAAGTAAAGCCTATAATTTTACAAATGAAGGTGGATATGATTATCGGTTTCGATATTTAAAGAATATTATGGGTCTTTGGATGATTCAAAGCATCCGGCGGGAATGGAATGAACAGGGAAAACAATATGGATTTCCTGATTTAATTGCTATGGCGAAGGAAGCAGATGGATTTACTTCTATTGTGGATGTGAATAATGCCAGTTTCTTAGCACCTGTAAGTATGGAAAAAGCAATTCAAAAGTATTGCCAAAAAAGTGAACAAACAGTTCCTAAAACAAAAGGGCAGATTTTAGCTTGCATTTATCACAGTCTTGCGAAAAGTTATAAAGAGACGGTACAAGAGATTGAGAGAATTACAAAAAAGACATTTTCTAAATTATATATTGTTGGTGGAGGATGTCAAGATCCCTATTTAAATCGACTTACAATGGAAGCTACAAAGAAAGAAGTTTTTGCTGGGCCTGTAGAGGGAACTGCAATTGGAAATTTAATGGCACAAATGCTTCGAAATAAAGAGTTTTCTTCTTTAAAAGAGGCAAGAAGATGTGTTGGAAGGTCTTTTTCTATACAAAAAATAGAAAAGTAAAGAAAAAACTTATGTAAAGTGATAGATTCCCCCTTAAGTAGACAAGGTAAATAATAAAATTCTATTTAAGGGGGATTTTTATGTCAAAATTAGAAGGTTTAGAAGTTTAAATATAGGAAAAAATACTATTTAAAAGTGAAAAATTAATTTCAGCAGAAATTGGTATATTGACTTCTGATTATGAGAATATTACAATTATAATATACATAAAAAGAGGCAACACTATGATTAGATTTAGAAATGGGGGAGTTGGGGAGTGATAAGATGAAAAAATTACTTTTTATTCTAAATCCCAGATCGGGAAAAGGGCAAATTAAAAATCAGCTTCTAGAAATAGTAAATATCTTCCAGAGGAATGGTTATCAAGTGCAGCTTCATATTACACAGGAGCCATTAGATGCCAAAAATATTGTAATGGAAATTGGAGAACAGTTTGACAGAATTGTCTGTAGCGGAGGAGACGGAACATTAAATGAAACCGTTTCAGGTCTAATGGAGGCAGAACTGCAGATTCCACTTGGTTATATTCCGTCAGGATCAACAAATGATTTTGCTTCTAGTCTGAAAATTCCAAAAAAAATGGAAAAAGCAGCGCAGATTGCTGTATGCGGAGAATCGTTTTTTTGTGATATTGGGTCTTTTAATGAGCGCTATTTTAATTATGTAGCGGCATTTGGTGCGTTTACAGAAGTTCCCTATGCAACACCACAACAGATGAAAAATGTATTAGGACATCCAGCATATTTAATTGAAGGGATAAAACAAATTACTGCAATTAAATCTGCCCCTATGAGAGTAGAGTATGATGGAATAGTAGTAGAAGGAGATTTTATCTATGGAATGATAACAAATTCTACATCTGTTGGTGGATTTAAAAAGATTGTTGGAAAATCGGTAGAAATGGATGATGGAATGTTTGAAGTGACTTTGATTCGGAATCCAAAGAGCCCATTAGATTTACAGGAGATTTTAAATGCACTTTTGATGGAGGATGCCAGTTCTGAACGGTTGCTTACTTTTAAAACAGCACAACTTTATATCCATTCTCCACAATCTGTTCCTTGGGTATTAGATGGAGAATATGGTGGAAATCCAGGAGAAATCGAAGTAAAAAACCAATATCGAGTGTTAAATATTATTGTACCAAAAGAGAATATGTAAAGGTTACTGATTTTTGAAACAATACAGTGTAACAAACAGTAACAAAAGTACATAAAAAAGATAAATATATGTCTTGCAGAATGTCGAAAAATAGAGTATACTGTAGCAGATGATTATAATGCGTGAGGTGTGCTCTAATGAAGGAGCACAGGATCAAAAGAAATAGGAACTGCAGAGAAAATGTGCAACCATAAAGTTTCTGTAATACAATATGGAAAGGATTATGCTACGTGGGAGACGAGAGAACTGCATTTTTAGAAAATCTGAATAAGCTAGTAGAGCTTGGAAAGAGCAAAAAAAGTGTTTTGGATGTAGAGGAAATTAATGATTTCTTTAAAAATGACAATTTGTCATTAGAACAATTGGAATATATTTATCAGTATTTAGAAGAACATCGGATTGATGTTCTTCGAATGTTGGATGTAGATGCACTGATAGATGATGATTTGCTTTTGGATAAGGACGATGATGGATTTCGTCCAGAGGATGAAGAAGAAATTGATTTAGATGCAATTGATTTGTTAGAAGGGATTGGAACAGAAGATCCTGTACGGATGTATTTAAAGGAGATAGGAACCGTTCCACTTTTAACTCCAGATGAGGAAACCGAATTAGCAAAAAGAAAGGCAGCAGGAGATGTTTATGCAAAGGAACGGCTAATTGAATCGAATCTTCGGTTAGTAGTTAGTATTGCGAAGCGGTATACTGGACGAGGAATGAGTTTTTTGGACTTGGTGCAGGAAGGAAATCTTGGATTGATTAAAGGAGTAGAAAAATTTGACTATGAAAAAGGATATAAATTAAGCACCTATGCGACTTGGTGGATTCGACAATCAGTCACACGGGCACTTGCAGATCAGGCACGAACAATTCGTGTGCCTGTGCATATGGTAGAAACAATTAATAAGATGTCTAAGATGCAGAGAAAATTGACGTTGGAGCTTGGATATGAGCCTACTACTACAGAATTGGCAGAGGCACTTGGTATGTCAGAAGAAAAGGTAATTGAGATTATGCAGATTGCACGGGAGCCAGCTTCTTTGGAAACTCCAATTGGAGAAGAAGATGATTCAAATCTTGGAGATTTTGTAGCAGATAATAATGCGGTTACTCCAGAAGGAAATATTGAATCTGTAATGCTCCGAGAGCATATTGATACGCTTTTACAAGATTTGAAAGAACGAGAGAAACAGGTAATTGTGCTACGATTTGGACTTTTGGATGGGCATCCACGGACATTGGAGGAGGTTGGGAAGGAGTTTAATGTGACTCGTGAGCGAATACGGCAGATTGAGGCTAAGGCTTTGCGAAAGCTGCGAAATCCGGTTCGGAGTAAGAAGATTAAAGATTTTCTTTCTTAGTATTTTTATGTTTATTTTTAGAATTTTTTTGTGCTTGTTAGAGGAAAAGAACTCTAACAAGCTTTTTTATTGAGCAAAAACGTTGTAAAAATAGTAGAAGAATGAAATAAAATGCAAGATAAAAAAATAAAAATTGCAAAAATAGTCCTTTAAATAAGAAACAATTTAGACACAATTTTAAAATATTCAAAAATAAGAAAAGAAATTTATTATTATTAAAAAAAGAAAATAAGAAAAATGGTAATAAAATATTTATATATAAGATAAAATATGGTATATTTTTATTAATTTTACGTTCTATATCTTAGAAATTATCTAAATTATCATATTATCTGACAATAATGAATAAAAAAGTAGTTTACAGGATAGAAAAAATAGTGTATGATTAGTTTAGCGTTTTAATTTAGCAAATAATAAATGAACATTAGCTATAAAAAGTAATTGGATTTTTGGGTTGTTAGTAGAAATTAGAAGAAAGGGATGAGGTTGATGAGCCAAAATAGTAAAGTAGAAAAATTTCAGGCACAGGGATTGTATGATCCTCGATTTGAACATGATAATTGTGGAATTGGAGCTGTTGTAAATATTAAGGGAATAAAAACTCATCAGACAGTGGAACATGCTTTAAAGATTGTGGAAAATTTGGAACATCGTGCTGGGAAAGATGCAGAAGGAAAGACTGGGGATGGAGTGGGGATTATGCTTCAGATTTCTCATCGTTTTTTTTCTAAAGTAATGAAAGCACAGGGAGTTGAAATTGGGAATGAAAGAGAGTATGGGATTGGAATGTTCTTTTTCTCTCAAGATGAGTTGGCTAGGAATCAGGCAAAAAAGATGTTTGAAATTATTGTTCAAAAAGAAGGACTGGAGTTTTTAGGATGGAGAGAGGTACCAATTTATGCTTCTATTCTTGGAAAAAAAGCAGTAGATTGTATGCCTTTTATTATGCAGGGTTTTGTAAAGAAGCCAAAAGAAGTAGAAAAGGGATTGGCTTTTGATCGAAAACTTTATGTGGTTCGGCGGGTTTTTGAACAAAGTAATGAAAATGCTTATGTGGTTTCTCTTTCTAGTAGAACCATTGTTTATAAAGGCATGTTTTTAGTAAAAGAGCTGCGCGAGTTTTTTTCAGATTTGCAGTCATTAGATTATGAGTCTGCAATTGCTATGGTTCATTCTCGGTTTAGTACAAATACAAATCCTAGTTGGCAGAGAGCACATCCTTATCGGTTTATTGTGCATAATGGAGAAATTAATACAATTCGTGGAAATGCAGATAGGATGCTTGGACGAGAGGAAAATATGGATAGTCCTTTTTTAAAGGATGAAATGACAAAGATTCTTCCAATTATTAATGCAGAAGGCTCAGATTCTGCTATGCTAGATAATACACTCGAATTTATGGTGATGAGTGGAATGGAACTTCCATTGGCAGTAATGATTACAATTCCAGAGCCATGGAGTAATAATAAGGCGATGCCCCAAAAAAAGAAAGACTTTTATCAATATTATGCTACCATGATGGAACCATGGGATGGGCCAGCTTCTATTTTATTTACAGATGGTGATCAAATGGGGGCTGTACTGGATCGAAATGGTCTTCGTCCTTCTAGATATTATATTACAGATGATAATTATATGATTCTTTCTTCTGAGGTTGGAGCCTTAGAAGTGGATCAAAGCCGAATTGTTAAAAAGGATCGGCTTCGTCCTGGAAAAATGCTTTTAGTGGATACTGTTTTAGGAAAAGTAATGAGTGACGAGGAGTTAAAGGAGAGGTATGCTTCTAGGCAGCCTTATGGAGAGTGGTTAGACAATAATTTAGTAAAATTAAAGGAATTAAAGATTCCAAATAAGCGAGTACAGGAGTACAGTAAAGAGGAACGAGCAAAACTGCAACGAGCATTTGGGTATACCTATGAACAGTATCGGACAATGATTTTGCCAATGGCTTTACATGGAACAGAAGCTGTTTCAGCTATGGGAGTAGACAGTCCACTTGCAGTATTGTCAAAACAACATCAGCCTCTATTTAATTATTTTAAACAATTATTTGCACAAGTGACAAATCCGCCGATTGATGCAATTCGGGAAGAGATAGTGACTTCTACTTCGGTTTATATTGGGCAGGAAGGGAATCTTTTAGAAGAAAAAGCAGAAAATTGTAAAATATTAAAGGTAGAAAATCCAATCCTTACAAATACCGATCTGATGAAAATTAAAAATATGAAAGTAGAAGGATTTAAGGTAGAAGAGATACCAATTGTTTATTATAAAAATACTTCATTAGAACGGGCAATTGATCATGTTTATTTAGAAGTGGATCGAGCACATCGGGATGGAGTGAATATAATGATTCTTTCTGACCGAGGGGTAGACGAGAATCATGTACCAATTCCTTCTCTTTTAGCGGTGTCTGCTGTGCATCAATATTTGGTTCGAACAAAAAAGAGAACAAGCATTGCAATTATTTTGGAAAGCGGAGAGCCTAGAGAAGTTCATCATTTTGCCACATTACTTGGATATGGTGCTTGTGCAATTAATCCTTATTTAGCGCAGGAATCAATTCAATATTTGATTGAAACGCAGATGTTGGATAAAGATTATTATGCAGCAGTAAATGATTATAACAGTGCGGTTTTACATGGAATTGTAAAGATTGCTTCAAAGATGGGAATTTCTACAATTCAGTCTTATCAAGGATCTCAGATCTTTGAAGCAATAGGAATTTCTTCTGATGTAATTCAAAAATATTTTACTGGAACAGTGAGCCGAATAGAAGGGATTGGATTAAAAGAGATAGCAGCCGATGTAGATGCACTTCATTCTGCGGCTTTTGATCCGCTTGGTCTTCATGTGGATACAACACTAGAAAGCGTAGGAAGTCATAAACTTCGGGCAAATAAGGAAGAACATTTATATAATCCGCTTACAATTCATTTATTACAACAGGCAACACAGACAGGAAATTATGAGATTTTTAAACAGTATACACAGGCATTGACAGAAGAGATGAAAGCGGGAACGTTACGAAGTCTTTTGTGTTTCCGTTATCCATCAAAAGGAGTTCCAATTGAGGAAGTAGAAAGTGTAGATTCAATTGTAAAACGGTTTAAAACAGGAGCAATGTCCTATGGCTCCATTTCACAGGAAGCACATGAAACATTAGCAATTGCGATGAATCGTCTTCAGGGAAAATCAAACAGTGGAGAAGGCGGAGAAAGTCTGGAACGATTGGAAGGAAATACAGCAGAAAATAATCGTTGTTCTGCAATTAAGCAAGTGGCATCTGGACGTTTTGGAGTAACTTCCCGCTATCTAGTCAGTGCAGAAGAAATTCAGATTAAGATGGCGCAAGGAGCAAAACCTGGAGAAGGTGGACAGCTTCCAGCAAAAAAAGTCTATCCGTGGGTAGCAAAAACACGTCATTCAACGCCAGGAGTAGGCTTGATTTCTCCGCCACCACATCATGATATTTACTCAATTGAAGATTTAGCACAGTTGATTTATGATTGTAAAAATGCAAATACACATGCTCGAATTTCAGTAAAGCTTGTTTCAGAAGCAGGAGTAGGTACTGTAGCGGCAGGAGTCGCTAAGGCAGGTGCACAAGTGATTTTGGTTTCTGGCTATGATGGAGGAACAGGAGCTGCTCCTAGAAATTCAATTTATAATGCAGGGCTTCCATGGGAACTTGGACTGGCAGAAACACATCAGACTTTGATTTTAAATGGTTTACGGGATAAGGTAATTTTGGAAACAGATGGAAAACTGATGACAGGGCGAGATGTGCTAATTGCAGCGATGCTTGGCGCAGAAGAATTTGGTTTTGCTACAGCTCCTTTAGTAACAATGGGCTGTGTGATGATGCGAGTATGTAACTTAGATACTTGTCCAGTTGGGATTGCTACACAGAATCCAGAGCTTCGAAAACGGTTTCGAGGAAAACCAGAGTATGTTATAAATTTTATGCGGTTTATTGCGCAAGAGTTAAGGGAATATATGGCAAAACTTGGAATACGTACAATTGACGAATTGGTTGGACGAAGTGATTTATTGGAAGTAAATCAACTAGATAAACGAAGAGGAGCACATTTAATTGATTTATCAAGAGTAATAAAAAATCCTTTTGCCAAAGAGAAAATTGCACCTTATCAGAAAAAGAATGTTTTTCATTTTGAATTGGAAAAGACGTTAGATGAAAGAGTGTTGTTAAAAAAGATGAAATCCGCATTGGAAAGTGGACAAAAGCGAAGTATGGAATTGGATGTTAGCAATGTAGATCGGGCATTTGGAACAATATTTGGTTCTGAGATTACAAGACGGTTTAAGGATACACTTTCAGAGGATACTTTTACAGTAAAATGTAAAGGAAGCGGAGGACAAAGTTTTGGAGCATTTATTCCAAAGGGATTGACATTAGAATTGGTTGGGGATAGCAATGACTATTTTGGAAAAGGGCTTTCTGGCGGAAAGCTTGTGGTATATCCTCCTACTGGTGTAAAATTTAAAGCGGAAGAAAATATTATTATTGGAAATGTAGCATTGTATGGTGCTACTAGTGGAAAAGCTTTTATTAATGGAGTTGCTGGAGAACGGTTTTGCGTACGAAATTCTGGTGTAACTGCTGTGGTAGAAGGGGTTGGTGATCATGGCTGTGAGTATATGACAGGAGGACGAGTAGTGGTACTTGGACTGACTGGAAAGAATTTTGCAGCTGGTATGAGTGGAGGAATTGCTTATGTTTTGGATGAGCAAAAGGATTTTTATACTCGTCTAAATAAAGAGATGGTTTCTTTAGAGACATTAACTTCAAAGTATGATGTATTGGAATTAAAAGAAATGATAGAAGAACATGTAGCATATACCAATTCAGAAAAGGGAAAAGAAATCTTAACTCATTTTGGAGAATATTTGCCTAAATTTAAGAAAGTATTGCCTCATGATTATAAACGTATGATGAATACAATTGTGCAGATGGAAGAAAAGGGACTAAGTAGTGAACAGGCACAGATTGAAGCATTTTATGCAAATACAAGAGAGTAGGAGGAACTAGGTTATGGGGAAACCAACAGGATTTTTAGAATATCAGAGAGAAACCAGCAAAGCAGTTTCTCCTAAAGAAAGGGTATTACATTTTCATGAATTTCATATTCCTTTGCCAAAGGAAAAACAACAATTACAGGGGGCTCGCTGTATGGATTGTGGAGTTCCATTTTGTCAGTCTGGAATGTTAATTGGTGGGATGACATCTGGTTGTCCTCTTCATAATTTAATACCAGAGTGGAATGATTTATTATATACTGGAAATTATGAGCAGGCATATCAGCGCTTGAAAAAGACAAATAATTTTCCAGAGTTTACAAGTCGGGTTTGCCCAGCGCTTTGTGAAGGAGCATGTACTTGTAATATAAATGGAGAGCCAGTTGCTACAAAGGAAAATGAAAGAACGATTATTGAATATGCATATCAAAAGGGATTTGCAAAAGCAGAAATTCCAGTAGTACGTACAGGAAAAAAAGTTGCTGTGATTGGCTCTGGACCTGCTGGACTTGCCTGTGCAGATCAGTTAAATCAAAGAGGTCATTTTGTAACTGTTTTTGAGAGAGAAGATCGAGTTGGTGGACTTTTGATGTATGGAATTCCAAATATGAAGTTGGAAAAACAAGTAATCAACCGGAAAATAGAACAAATGAAAGAGGAAGGAATTGAATTTATTACTGGGGTAAATATTGGAGTAGATATGAAGGCAGGTAAGATTTTAAAGGAATATGATTGCATTGTACTTGCCTGCGGTGCTTCAAAACCTAGAGATATTAAGGTGCCTGGAAGAGAGGCAGCTGAGATTTTCTTTGCTGTAGATTTTCTAAAATCTACAACACAGAGCTTACTTCGGTCAAATTTGGCAGATGGTCAGTATATTTCTGCAAAGGGGAAAAAAGTATTAGTAATTGGTGGAGGAGATACTGGAAATGATTGTGTAGGGACTGCGATTCGACATGGATGTGCACAGGTGATTCAGTTGGAGATGATGCCAAAACCTCCTATAGTACGAGCAGCAGAGAATCCTTGGCCACAATGGGCAAAAGTACTTAAAACCGATTATGGACAAGAGGAAGCAATCACTTTATTTGGAAAAGATCCTAGAGTCTATCAAACGACAGTAAAAGAATTTAAATTGGATGAAAAAGGGCGTCTGAAAAAGGCAGTACTTGTAAAGTTAGAAGAAAAAAGGGAAGAGAAAACAGGACGAATGACAATGGTTCCTGTTGATGGAAGCGAGTATGAGATAGAAGTAGATATTGTATTAATTGCAGCTGGATTTCTTGGAGCACAGGAATATATAGCAAAAGCTTTTGGAGTGGAGTTAGATGGACGTGGAAATGTAAAAACACAAGCAGGAAAATATCTAACAAATGTAGGAAAGGTATTTGTAACAGGAGACATGCATCGGGGGCAATCTCTTGTTGTGTGGGCAATACAAGAAGGGCGTGAAGCAGCCAAAGAAGTAGATCAGAGTTTGATGGGGTATACGAATCTTTAACGTATGAGTTTATCAGTTGGATTGTAATATTAATAATTTTACAATCCAACTCTTTTTATTTAATATAAGGATAGTGCTATCTGTTATTATGTTGTTTGTAATTAGTTCTTCGACCTCCGCCAAAGCCGTTTCCGAAACCACATGAGATTCCATATCCTGTGCCATTACAGATAGTTTGGCGTATTTGAATTTCATTAAGAATATAGTCTGCTTCTTCTTGAGACAGAAAACCATTTGCCACATTTTCATTAAGAATATTTTCTTTTATATTAAGAAATTCATTTTTAAATTCTTCTAATTTACCAGCTTCTGCTGCAATGGTTCCATAAGTTTTTCCTGTATCAAATCGTTCCTGAATAACATCTTCTGTAGTTCTTCCCGTAAGAGAAGCAACCATATCAGCAGGAGTTTGATAATCAGTAGCCATGATAGAAGTAGTAGAGCTTATACAAAAAATAGAAACTGTTGCAAAAAGAGCGATTTTATGTTTTAAATTTTTCATTTTAAAACCTCCTAAAGTATTAATTTTATTTTATATTATAAATACAATTTATGGCAAAATTGTGTTTTTATCTGACTAAATTTATGATAAAATCAATAAGAAAAGTCACAAAAAAAACAAAGTTTTATGCTATATAAATAATAAAGAGGTGATAGTAATGAATAAGATTTTGATTGCAGATGATAATGTTCAAATAACAAAAATTTTAAGCGAGTTTGCAAAAAAGGAGGGATTTGATCCTATCATTGCATATAACGGAGAAGATGTTTTAGAATTATTTCAACAGGATAAATTTACTATTGTTTTATTAGATGTTATGATGCCGAAAAAAAATGGATTTGAAGTATGTAAGGAAATTCGTAGGATTTCTAATGTACCAATTATTATGATAACAGCACGTGGAGAAGATTTTGAACGAATTATGGGATTGGATATTGGTGCAGATGATTATATTGTAAAACCTTTTTCAGGAAGTGAAGTAATGGCAAGAATACGTGCGATTTTGCGACGAATAGATGGTTTGAATAAAAATTCAGAACAAAATTGTCTTACTTATGATAATTTAAATGTTTGTTTGGACAGTGCAGAGGTAATGATTGAAAATCAAAAGATAATTTTAACCAGAAAAGAACTAGAAATTCTTTGGACATTGTTAAGTAATCAAGGAAAGATATTTTCTAGAGATCATTTATTAAATACATTATGGGGATATGATTATTTTGGAGACAACCGTACAGTTGATAGTCATATAAAAAGATTACGTGCTAAATTAGATAAAGTTCCTCATCCAAATTGGCAGATAAAAACTATTTGGGGAATGGGTTATAAGTTTGAGGGAATGTATTATGAAACATAGGATTACCTATCGTTTAATAGGATATTTTTCTGCTGTATTATTGTTATTTTCTATTTTGATAGGTATTTTATTTTGGGTGTTATTTTCTTCACATACAGCAAAAATAAAAGAGGAAGAATTAAAAGAACGAGCGATTTCAATTGCGAATACACTTTCTCAATTTTCGCAAAAAGAATATAGAGGACATGGAATGTCAGGAGGATATGGTGCTTATTTGCGATTTATTGATGAGATTGCGATGAGCGAAGTATGGTTAGCAGATGAAAAAGCTAAGACAATTCAAATGGGATATCGAGGACATTCTTTATCTTATCAAGATTTACCAGTTGGAGCAGAAGCTTTAATTCAGGAGGTATTTAAAGGAAATCTTGTATCAAATCGAGAGTTTAGTATTCTTTTGGATGTGCCTTCTATTACAATAGGAGCACCAGTTTATAATATAGATGGAACTATAATAGCAGCACTTCTTTTACATAGCCCAATTAATGGAATTCAATATGCACAACGTGATGGTATGATGATATTGATATTTTGCATGTTTGCAGCACTTTTTTTTGCATTTGTTCTTTCTATCTTACTAGCTCGTCATTTTATAAATCCATTAGAAAAAATAGGATATGCAACAGAACAAGCAATAAAAGGCGATTATTCAGCTCGTACAAAGGTAAAACAAGAGGATGAAATTGGTTTTCTTGCTTGTAATATTGACGAATTATTTGTACAGTTATCAGAAGTAGAAGAAAAACGAAAAAGGTTAGATAAAATGCGTCAAGATTTTATTTCAAATATTTCTCATGAGCTACGAACGCCAGTTACAATTATAAAAGGTTCATTGGAGGTTTTAGAAGAAGGTCTGATTACCGATCCAAATGAAATAAAAGAATATTTTCATCAGATGTTATTAGATACAACACATCTTCAACGTTTAGTTAATGATTTATTGGAACTTTCTAGACTTCAAAATACAAATTTTCAAATCGATAAAACTAAGATAAACCTTACAGATATTATAAAGGAAGCAATACGTTCTATGCAAAGAATAGCAGAACAAAAGCAAGTTAAAATTGAATTAGAAAATAATATTGGAAACATTAGCTTTTTGGGAGATTATGGAAGATTAAGACAAATGTTTATAATTATTCTTGATAATGCAATAAAGTTTTCTCTGGCTAATAATAAAGTAGTTGTAAAGATGGAGGAGAAAGAAAATCAATTTGTTATTTCTATTTTAGATTATGGCGGAGGTATTCTGCCAGAGGATATTCCTTTTTTGTTCGAACGATTTTATAAGGAACGTTCAGAACAAAATAAAGGTGGTAGTGGACTTGGACTTCCAATAGCAAAACAGATTGCAGATCGACATAATATTTTAATAAAATGTGAAAGTAATGCAAAAGATTATACAAAATTTTCTTTTCTTATTTTATCATAAGGGTATGATTAAGGCTATTTTATAATCGATAGTGAAATTTTAAAAAAATAATACATGTATTTTAAGAGTTCTAAATATGATTTATAGAAAGAAAGAATAAGAAGAGGATTTATTGATGGAGGAAAAAGAAAATCAGATACGTAATACTTGTAATTTTGCAGGAGCAAGACCAATTATGGTAGATTTGCCTTATCCACCGATTCAGGTAGCGGAAAAAAATTTGGCTTATGCAAATTTACTTAGTATTGATTATTGTGGGGCAGTATCTGAGATGTCAGCGATTACGCAATATATTAATAATGAAAATCGTTTGTCATATGAAAAATGTGCTACGTCTGTAACAATTTTAGGACTTGCAATGGCAGAAATGATGCATTTACAGAAGTTAGGACAACTGATTGATTTATTAGGAGGAAGAGTAGATTTTATAGCAAAACATCGAAATGGTAGAAATCGAATGTGGACGCCAGAATTTTTAACAATTCCAGAACAAGAAAAAAGAATGATAGAGGCTGATATTGAGGCAGAACGGGGAGCAATTAATCAGTATCGTGTACACATTAATATGATTCATGATAAAGAGGTAAATGCAGTATTAGAAAGAATTATTATGGATGAAGAATACCATATTACAATTTTACAAGCATTGTTAAAAGAAGAATAAATAAAAAATTTGAAAAAGTAAGATCAAAGTAGTTTTTAGGGCTACTTTGATCTATTTTATATTAAAAAAGTTAATCGTAGTAACTTTCTTTTTATATATATTTATGTTACACTTAAAACAATAAAAAAAGTAAGAAAAAGATATAAAAAAAACAGAATATTATTTAAAATATAGATAAGGCAGTAAGAGAAAAAGGGTGGTAGAGAAGATTATGTATGAACAAATAGAGTTAATAAAGTATCCAAGAACACCTCATTTGGAGGGTTCACGTTTACAATCGGGAGATGAAGATCTTTCTCAGGTGCGGTTTTCTGAGATAGCTGGAAGAAATCTAGCAGTAGAAGAAAAATGTGATGGAGCAAATGCAGCAATTTCTTTTGATTTAAAAGGAAATCTGCTTTTTCAAAGTCGAGGACACTATTTGACAGGCGGATATCGGGAGCGACATTTTAATTTATTAAAACAGTGGGGAAATGTGCATCGTGATTGTTTCTTTAAAGTGCTAGGAAGCCGTTATATTATGTATGGGGAATGGATGTATGCAAAACATTCGGTTTATTATGATAAATTGCCACATTATTTTTTAGAATTTGATATTCTTGACAGAGAAAATGGGTGTTTTTTGGATACGCCTTCTCGTAGGAAATTAACAGAACAAATGCCAGTAGTATCGGTTCCTGTACTTTATCAAGGAAAATTTTCTTCAAAAGAAAAATTGCTAGAATTGTTAGGAGAATCCAATTATATCAGTTTAAAGCATATGGAACATATGAGAGAATATTGCAGACAAAATGGGTTGGATATTGAGCGACAATGTATGGAAACAGATGCTTCTACTCAGATGGAAGGATTGTATATTAAAGTGGAAGAGGATGGTTGTGTAATAGAGCGTTTAAAGTATGTAAGACCATCTTTTGCCCAATGTATTATTGACTCTGGTACACATTGGCTGGATCGGCCAATTATTCCAAATTTGCTTGCAGTGCCAACAGAACAGTTATTTTTAGAATAGGATGAGAAAAAAATGGAAGATTTATTGGAACAATTAGTTGCTCTTTTTCCAACAGAACCAGAATGGAAAGTGGATTGGGATAAGATTATAAAAAGGGGATTACTTACTTGGGTTATGGCAATGCAGCAGACACAACAGACTCCGATATGGCATAGAGAGGGAGATGTTTGGACACATACACAGATGGTATGTGAAGAATTAGCTAATATGCAAGTATTTCGAAAATTGCCAATAAAACAGCGTCAGGAAGTATTTTTAGCAGCATTATTACATGATATTGGAAAAATTCCTTGTACTCGAATGGAAGCTGGAGAATGGACTTCACCAAACCATGCAATAGTGGGGTCTAGAATGGCACGGGAATGGCTTTGGAAACAATATGGATTAAGTGGTTCAAAAGAAGCAAGTACCTTTCGGGAAACGGTATGCTGGCTAATTCGGTATCATGCACTTCCACCCCATATAGTGATGCAAAAAAATCCAGAACAAAGATTAATTAAAGTTGCGGCGAATGGAGAACTAGCTGAGGATTTTTCATTGGAACTTCTTTGTATGCTTTCTGCTGCAGATGTACTTGGGCGAATTACAGATCGAAAACAAGAGTCTTTGGAAGTGATAGAGCTTTGCAAAGAAATAGCAAAAGATACAGGCTGCCTAAAAACTCCACTTTTTTTTACAACAGAAGCCTCAAAGTATGCGTATCTGTCAGGAAGAATGGCTCAGCCAGAATTGGAATGGTATGACAATACTTGGGGAGAGATAATTTTGCTTTCTGGATTGCCCGGAACAGGAAAGGATACTTGGATTCAGAAATATCAAAAGGAATATCCAATGATTTCTTTGGATGAACTTCGTAAACAGATGCATATTTCTCCAAAAGAAGCACAGGGAACTGTAATTCAGGCAGCAAAGGAACAAGCAATGCAATATCTTAGAAAGAAGCAATCTTTTGTATGGAATGCAACAAATTTAACTGCTAAAATTCGAGAAAAACAAATTCAGTTGTTTGAAAGATATCAGGCTTCTGTTCGAGTTATTTTTTTAGAAACAGAGTGGAAAGAAAATCTTTGCAGAAATCAGCAAAGAATAAAAGAGGTACCAAAACAAGTAATTTGTGATATGTTGCAGAATTTAGTACCTCCAGAACGAGGGGAGGCACAATATGTGGAATGGCATTGTGTGTAAAAAGGAGAGCTTTTATAAATTTGGAATGATATTTTTTTTAATAATAGGATTGATAATATTTTTTGGGAATTGGAGATGGCAAATACAATTAGAAGAAAAGTCTTTTGAACTGTTCGAGTATATGGAACAAGGGGCAATCGAAAGAATACAAAAAAATTTATCTATGCAGGAACTTTGTGTAATAGAAAAAAGTTCGGTAGGAGAGGATACAAAAGACAATATCAAACGATTTTATTTTTGTGGTGTAAAGGACAAAGAAACAGAAGATTTTTATTCTAGGTTTTATTTGGTTGATTATTTAACAGGAGAGATTTACGATCTTAATAAAAAAGTGCTAGAGATCAATATTGTAGATATGCCAAATCAAAGAGAGGAACAAACAATGGATTATAAAGTTTGGATTGAAGATTTGGATGGAAATAAACAGGAAGATATTTTAGTGGTGGTATATAAATATGTAGATTGGAAGGATGCTTGGGAAAATAGAATTTATCTGTGGTTAGAAAGTGATGGAGAATATGAACCTTTTCATAGCGAAAGCGGTTGGATTGAAGAGGAAAAGGCGGATTTTTCTGAGCAAATTAAAATACGAGAAAATAATTTTTGTGGAAAAGAAGCTCAAAAAGAATGGAAAATTGAAAGGGTGGCAGATTGGGTAAAAGAAGAACTTGCTAGGTGGACAAAAAGTTTACAAAAAGAAATTCCCTATAAAGAACAAAGAGTAGCAGAAAATATCCAAGTTAATTTAATCCAAGATGCCAATGGAAATTATTCTGTATCAATTCCAAAGATTCAATATAGTGAGGAGAAAATAAATCATTGGTTTCAGGAATTTTATAAAGAAGAGGCTAAAAACGAAGAAGACTTTATGGGAATTGGGATAGAAGAAAATGATATATATTTATCAGAACAAATGAGGAAAGAAGCTCAATTTTTCTATAATACATCACTTGAAATTGAACGTGTGGATGATGCGGTAATTAGTGTGTCTGGAATGACAAATACTTATTCAGGAGGGGCGCATGGGAATGTCAATTCTTTTTCCGTTACTTTTGATACGAAAACAGGTAAAATTCTTACCTTAAAAGATTTGTTTTTTGATCTAGATTCCTTTTATTATTTTGCACTTAGATATATAGAAGATAAGAATTCACAGAATGTAGAATGGACAAGATGGTGGATGAATGAATATATAAGAAAGGCAATATGGAAAGAACAGTGGTATTTGTCAGATACAGGAATTGTATTTTTTTTAAATGGAATAAATGGACTTGGAGTTTATACATATGAAATTCCGTATCAATCTTTTGCAGATAAGATGAAAATAGAATATCTTCCAGCAAAATAAAAATAAATGAAAAAGGGATTTTTATAATGCTAAAACTATGCTTTTTTTCAGGAGTGTGTTACAATGTAAAAGGGAAAATGATTTTATAAAGAGAGAAAAATATAGGAGGAATCATCGTGGATATAACTATGATCTTTGCAATACTTGGGATTACAGAAACAAAGGAAGAAGAGCAGATTCGACAGGCCTATCGTTTGAAATTATTAGAAAATAATCCAGAGGATAACCCAGAAGGATTTCAAAGGTTAAGAGAGGCTTATGAACAGGCACTTGCTTATGCGAGAAAGCCAGAGGAGGAAGTAGAAAAAGAAGAGGATGATACACCATTAGGGAATTGGATGAAACGGGTACAGGAGGTTTATTTTTGTCTGCCGAAAAGACTGGATACTTCCGTTTGGCAGGAACTTTGTCGGGATGAGATTTGCATGGATTTGGAGTATGCAGAAGAAGTGAAGTGGCGTCTCTTTCGCTTTTTTACGGAACATTATCGCTTGAACAGTCAAGTTTATCGAGTGTTAGATCAAGTATTTGGAATTCAAGAAGGAGAAAAGGAGTTTAAAGAGCATTTACCAACCGCTTTTGTGGATTATATGATTCGTAAAATCCAAGATGTAGAGGGAGAGGATGATTTTCCTTATCAATGGATTCAAGGAGCTGATACAGCAGATTATGATAGTTTTCAAGAACGGCTTTATGAGCTGGAGGAACTGATTGGAGAGGAAAAAATAACAGAAGCAGAGCAAGTTGTCACTGTAATGGAACAGTTTGCTATTGATCATCCTTATTATCAGATTTCAAAGGCAAGACTTTCTGTGATAAAAGGAGAGAAAGAAGCAGCAGTTATTGCAGAAAAATTATTAGAGGAATATAAAGATAATGCAAAAATTCAAGCGTTAAGTGCAGAAGTACTTTGGAATTGTGGAAGAAGAAAAGAAGCAGCAGAGGCTTTTCAGCGTTTTTGTGAAAAATTTGGGAATTATTATATTGCAGAAAAATATCTTGCAGAATATGAGAAGGAACAAGGAAATCTAGAAGAAGCAATCGAACATGCTTTGCAGGCACTTCAAAAAGCAGATGATGAAAAGCTAAAGGAGATGTTGAAAGAATTAGATCAGACCTATATTGATGTATGTAAAGAAAAATTAGAAGAAGATGTACTTACCGAGAAAGGAGTTTATCTTCTTTGTGGTTCTTATATACGAAGCGGACGTTACCAAGAAGGAATTTCTTTTATACTAGAACATCCAGAGTATATGGAAAAGTCAGAAAAACTCTATTCTTATCTTTCTACACTTTACTATCGAATAGAAAAATATAAAGAAAGTATACAAGAAACTTGTAAATGGAGAGAAGTAATTCTTGCGAAGAAGGATAAAAAGGAAGAAGAGGAAGTTATTTTATGGAATTTGGCGGCATCATACGCTTATGAAGCAAGAGCAATCTATATGTTAGTTAAGAATAGTTTAGAAAATGGAGAAAAGCAGGAGTATACTTATCAGGATGCAGAAAAAGCTTATAAAAAAGCATTAGAGTATGTAAAAGATAATACAGATATAAAACAGGATTTGCTGGATCTTTTAATAGAAGAACATTCTTATGAAGAAGCCATTGATTTAGCAGATGAGCTGCTTGCTTGGAATAAAGAGTGGTTTCCAGCATTGGTGCAGAAACAAAAGGCATGTTATGAATTGGGACAAGCGCAGGAGGTTATTGATCTTTTTTATCAGGCACAGGAGATATATGCAGGATATGCACAGATCTATGAGCTGGCTGTACAAGTATTTTGTGATTATCGGCAGTTTCAGGATGCAGAAAAGATGCTGAATCGGGCAAAAGAAGCAGAAGTAGAAGGATTTGGTTTAGATTTGGCAGCGTTGCGCTGTGAGAGGATGCAATGTAGAAATGATATTTCCTTTTATGAGGCGGTGAAAAAGGGAGAAGCGTTACTGAAAAAGTTTGAAGAAGGAAAAGCAAAAAGAAAAGAGTTTTCTGAGTTATATTTTGAATTGTCTATTTTAGAGGACTGCCAGTATTATAAAGAGTTTATGCATCCAGGAAAGGCAGAGGAATATATTAAAAAAGCAATTGAGTTAAGGCAGCAGGAGCCATTAGAAGAGGTTGCACCGTATTATTATACTTATGGACATATTCTGCAAAGTGCAGAAAAATATAAAGAAGCAATTGAAGCTTATCAAACTTATGCAGATCAAAGCCAGATGACAGAAATGACAGCGATGAATTTGGCACAATGTTATGATAAAATTGGAGAATGGGAAAAAGCAATTCAGTTTTATAAAGAGGCAATTTCGATTAATCCAGAACAAAAAGATGCCAATGGAAAGATCGCAGCAATCTATAAAAGAGAAGGAGATAAAAAGGGTAGTGTACCATTGGTGCGAAAGGCATTGCCATATGAAAATCGACAGATAGAGCTTAATCCAACCAGTTCCTATCATTATCGGGGACGAGGAATTATTTATAAAATGTTAGGAGATCTAGAAGCAGCTTTAGAGGATGCACAAAAGGCAACCCAGTTAGATAAAAAGAATCCATATGGATTAAATCTAAAAGGAAGAATTCTCTATTATATGGGAAAATATCAGCAAGCGTTGTTTTTCTATAAGAAATCTATTGCAAATTTGAAAAATCCCAAAGAAGAGGGCTGGGCAATGTATACAAATGCAGCGGAAGCCTGCCAAAAAATGGGAAATTTTGCTCAGGCAGAGATGTGGTATAAAAAGGGAATGGCATTATTTGAGGGAGAGGATTTGTCTTGGTGTTATTGGGAATTAGCAAAACTTTATAAGGGACAAAAACGCTATAAAGAAGCACTTGCTTGGTTACAGGAAGGCTATGAAAAGGGATGTATAACAGAGGAAAGTTATTGGACTCGTTATCTGGGGATAAAAATGATACTTTGTGATACAACAGAACAAGCAAAGGAGTTGGAACAGCAGGCACTAAAAGTAGCGAAGAGAATTGATTCAATTGATATTTGGGAAGATGTTTCTGATATTCAGTACTATCGTTTGTTTGATTTAGAACATGCTTTAGAAACAAAAAAAATAGTAATAGAACGATTGGAGAATACAAAAGATTGGTGGGAAAATCGAGGGAAATTGCTGGAACGGATGCAGATTTACTGGGAACTTGGGGAAACTTTAGAGGTAGAAAGGTTTGGAAAGATTTACATACAGATGATAGAATCTCGTTATTGTATTGATACCGAGGAACAACCTGCAATAGATCAGTACCTAAATGATCCAAATCTAGGGTATGAAAATTTTTACAATATGATTCAATATTGGATTTTTACAGGACAGCTAAAGTTGGCACAAGAGGGATTGGAACGTGTAAAAAAAGTCGGTAAATGTCGGGATTGCCGTAATTGCGAATGTCTGGTAATTGAAGAAGTGGAGGCTACTTATTGGGAAGCAATAGGAGAAATCGAGAAAGCATATCAGAGGTATTGTGAAATCTATGATCGAGAACCTGGAAATCGAGCTTATTATAAAAAGAAAATGCTTGCAGATATATTATCAAAACGCTAGATTTTTAAGCAGGAGCGAAGCATTTCTTACTTTTTTAAAAAGAATTTAGAGAGAAGACAGGTTGGGGATTTAATTTAGGAGGGAATAAAATGGATGTAGCTATGATTTTTGCAATACTTGGTATTGAGGAAACAAAAGAGGAAGAACAGATTCGTCAAGCATATCGTATAAAATTATTGGAAAATAATCCAGAAGATCATCCAGAAGGATTTCAGAGGTTAAGAGAAGCTTATGAGCAGGCACTTTCCTATGCTAAAATGCCAGAAGAAGATAAGATAGTGAAAGAAGATCTTACACCAGTTGGACGTTGGATGGAACAGGTAAAAGAGGTTTATTATAATTTGCCAAAACGATTAAGTAAAGACGCATGGAAAGCACTTTTTCGGGATGAAATTTGTATGGATTTGGATTATGGAGAGGAAGCAAAGTGGAAATTATTTGAATTTTTAGCAGAACACTACCGATTGCCAAGTGCGATCTATCGATTGTTAGATGAATTTTTTGAGATTCAAAAAGGAGAAAAGGAATTTAAGGAGCATTTTTCTACTGCATTTGTAGACTATATACTTCGAAGAATCCGAGATGTAAAGGGAGAAGAAGATTTTCCTTATCAGTGGATAGAAGGTGCAGATACAGCAGATTATGATCAATTTTATAATCGTTTGTATGAATTGGAAGAATGGATAGATGAAGAGAAGATAGAAGAGGCAAAACAAACGGTAGAAGTAATGGAACAGCTTAAGATTGATCATCCTTATTATCGTGCAGCAAAGGCAAGACTAGCAATTTTACAAGGAAGAAAAGATGTTGGAGAAGTAGCAAAGGAACTTTTAGAAACCTATCAAGAGAGTGTAAGAATTCAATTACTTGGTATTGATATTCTTTGGAATTGTGATAGAAAAGAAGAGGCAATTACTGTATGCCGACAGTTTTATGAGAAGTTTGGAGCAGCCTATCTTTCAGAAAAATATTTGACTATTTATGAAAAGGAAAAAGGAAATTTTGCAGATGCAATTCGCCACTGTCAACAGGCACTTCAAAGAACAAATGATAGTGAATTAGAGGAAGTATTAGAGGAACTTGATGCTGCTTATATTGCAGTGTGTACAGAGGAATTAGAGAAAGGAATTCTTTCCCCAGAGGATATGCGTTATGTATGTAGTTCTTATATTCGGACAGAGCGTGTACAGGAGGGACTTGATTTATTATTTCAGTACCCAAATTATAAAGAAGCAATTAGAAATATTCATAATGTACTTTCTGCTCTTTATTTTCATGCAGATCGATATCAGGAAAGCATACAGGAATGTAAGCTTTGGAGGAATGATGTTGAAAAGAGAATAGCAGAAAAAGTAGAAGAAGAGGAAAAGGACGAAATTTATTCGGAATTGATTATGACCTATTCCTGCGAGGGAAGAAGTTTACAGGGAATAGCAGAAACTTTGACTGGAAGGGATGCAGTAATGGCCAGTTATAAAGAAGCAGAGCAGGCATTCTTACAGGCCATTTTTTATGATAAGAATTTTGGAGACAAGGATAAGAATTTACGAATAAAGCAGGAACTTTTGGATCTGCTGCTTTTAGAAGGAGAGTTTGAAAGAGCAATTGAATTAGCAGATGAAATACTTGCCCAAGATAGAAAATGGTTTCCAGCATTGGTGCAAAAGCAGCAGGCTTGTTATGAACTAGATAGACCACAAGAAGTAGTGGATTTATTTGAAGAAGCAAAAGGACTTTATACAGGGTATGCGCCAATGTATGAGCTGACTGCAAAAGTATTTATAGATTATGAACAATATGAAAATGCAGAGGAAATCTTTCAGCAGGCAAAGGAAGAAAAGTTAGAAAGTTTTGGGTTAGAGCTGGCAAAGCTGTATTTGGAACGGGTACAATGTGAGTCAAAGGATTCGTTTGATAAGCTGTTGAAACAAGCAAAGAAATTGTTGAAAAGGTTTGAAAAGGAACGAGCAAGTAAGAGAGAATTAGCAGAATTGTATTATGAAATGGCGATTTTAGAGGACTGTAGATCCGAGGATTGTTTTGGATATTTAGGAAAGGCAGAAAAGTATATCAATAAAGCAATTCGTTTAAGAATAAATGAACCATTAAAAGTAATCATCTATTATTATTATACATATGCTCGTATTTCACAAAACAAAGGAGATTATAAAGGGGCAATAAAAAATTATGAAATTTATCGGCAACATGCTGGAATAACAGAAAGACTGGCATTTAATATGGCAGAATGTTATTATGAGATAGAGGAATGGGAAAAAGCGATTCAGCTTTATCAAGAGGTTCTTTTATTAAATCCAAAGCAACAAGAAGCCAATCGAAAAATTGCTTCCATTTATCGTTGGATAGGATTTGATAAAAATAGTGTAGCAATGTTAAAAAAAGCAAAGTTTTATGCTGAGCAGCAGCTTTTCATCTGTCCTGATAATGCATATGATTATCGGGCAAAGGGAAATATCTGCCGATTGTTAGGAGAACTTGATCAGGCAATGGAAGATGCAGAAAAATCTTTGGAATTAGAGCAGGATAATGCATATGGTTTATTTTTAAAAGGAAGAGTTCTTTATTATACAGGAAATTATAAAACAGCATTAGATTGCCTAGAAAGAGCAATTCAAAATTTAAGAAATGTCGAACAATATGGACATGACATGCTTAGTTTTGCAGCAAGATGCTGTAGAAGACTAGGTGATTATGTAGAAGCTGAAAAATGGTATCAAAAAGGAATTGCATTATTTGAAGGAGAAGATCAGGAGGATTGTTATTGGAAATTAATCGGATTATATGAGGAACAGAAACGTTTGGAAGAGGCCTTTTTGTTATTAAATGAAGCATATCAAAAAAATTTGATTACGGAAGAAGAATATGTAAATGATAGTATTGATATTAGAAGAGGACTTTGTTATGATAAAGAACAAGCAAAACAGTTAGAACAGGAGGCCTATCAGGCAGCGCAGAAATTTGATTCGATTGATGCATGGGAAACATTAGCAGATCTTCAATTTTTTTATTTGGATGATACGAAAAAAGCATTAGAAACAAAGAAGCTGGTAATGGAACGTGTGGAACAGGAACAGGTTCAATGGGAACATAATAAAAAGTATCTAGAACGAATGCAAATTTACTGGGAAGCGAAAGATACAAAAGAGGTAGAAAAATGGGCAGAGCGTTATATACAAGTAATTGAGGACCATTATCCCATCTTACAAGAGGAGTTTCCACCGATAGAACAGCACTTAAATGATCCACAAAGTGGCTATCATCATCTTTGCAGAATGATTCGCTATTGGATTTTTACTGGACAGATGGAGCTTGCAAAACAGGAATTAGAGAGAATCAAAAAGATGACAAGATGTCGGCACTGTTGGGAACAGGAATGTACCGATTTAATTGAATCATGGGCATTGTATTATGAGGCAGTTGGTGAGTTGGAAAAAGCCTATCGGTGTTGGTATAAAAATTGGAAAAACGATTCAAACGATGAAATGTATTACTATAAGGTTCGAACACTTGGTGAAAAGCTTGGTTATACGATCGAATGGAAAAAAGAGGATAGGGAGTTATGGAATCGTCTAAATAAGATGAAAATATAGGTAAGAGGAAAAAATTATGATAATTGGAATTGATTTAGGAACAACAAATAGTTTAGCTGCTTATTTTTCAGAAGAAGGAGCAAAAATTATTGAAAATCGGTTGGGTAAGTCTTTGACACCATCTGTTGTAGCAGTGGATCAGAACAATCAGATTTTGGTAGGAGAAACGGCAAAGGAATATGGTCTATTACATCCAGAACGTATGGCACAGGTATTTAAACGTTCCATGGGAAGCGGAAAAAAGTTTAAGCTTGGCGATCGGGAATTTAGTGCAGAGGAATTATCTGCTTTTGTGTTACGAGCATTAAAAGAAGATGCAGAACAACTTTTAAAAGAAGATGTTACAGAGGCAGTGATCAGTGTTCCAGCTTATTTTGATGATAAGAGAAGGAAAGCAACACAACGTGCAGGAGAACTTGCTGGTTTGAAAGTGGAGCGAATTATCAGTGAACCAACAGCTGCAGCGATTTCATATGGATTATATGAAAAGACAAAAAGTACACGTTTTTTAGTATTTGATCTAGGCGGAGGAACATTTGACGTATCAATTTTGGAATTATTTCAAAATATTTTAGAAGTGCGTGCAGTGGCAGGAGATAACTATTTAGGAGGAGAAGATTTTACCGATATACTGCAAAATGAATTTTTAGAAAAGAACAAAATAGATATTGATAAATTAACAGAAAAAGAAGCTGCAAAACTGCATAAAGAAGCAGAGCTTGCCAAAAAGCAATTTTCAGAAAAAAATGAAGTAACGATGCATTTTTCCTATGAGGGAGAAGAGAAAGAGTTGACAGTTACATTAGAAGAATACGAAAAGTTGTGTGAGTCTTTATTGGACAAGATTCGAAAACCAATTCAACGCAGTTTATCCGATGCACACCTTCGTTTGTCTGAAGTGGATGAAGTAGTACTAGTAGGTGGAGCGACTAGACTTCCAGTTGTGCGAAATTTTATTATTCGATTGTTTCGGAAGTTTCCAAATAATAAAATTCATCCAGATGAGGCAGTAGCTTTGGGTGCAGCAATACAAGCCGCAATGAAGGAACGGCATAAAGCAGTAAAAGAGGTTATTCTAACAGATGTATGTTCTTTTACACTTGGTACAGAAGTTTCTGTAGAACGGGCATATGGGATGTATGAGGCAGGACATTTTTTACCAATTATTGAGAGAAATACAGTAATTCCAGCCAGTCGTACGGAACGACTTTATACATTGCATGACAATCAGGAATCGATTCGAATTCGGGTATTGCAAGGAGAAAGCCGTTTTGCAGTAAATAATTTATATCTTGGAAGCTTAGAGATTAATATACCAAAGAATAAAGCAGGGATGGAAGCAGTGGATGTAACTTATACCTATGATATTAATTCGCTGCTTGAAGTAGAGGCAAAAGTAGTATCGACCGGAGAAGTGAAAAAGCAGATTATAAAAGGAAAAGAAAATGATATGACGCCAAAGCAAATTGAGGAACGAATGGAAGAGCTTTCTTATCTAAAAATTCCTCCAAGAGAACAGGAAGAAAATCGGCTTTTGCTTTTAAAGGGAGAACGAATTTATGAAGAAAGTACTGGAAATGAACGGATTCTTTTGGATATGTGGCTTCGAGCGTTTGAAGATGCGTTGAATACACATGATACAGGAGCGATTGAGGATGCCAGACGAGAACTAAAAGAGCGATTGCGGGAACTGGAGGAATGGAACCGAGAATAAACATGAAAGATTCCCTTGAATATCTAAAAGTTTGAAATTCAAGGGAATTTTTATATTTTCAGTAAAAGTATTTTTATTTTCTAGTTCTGTAAATTCGAGTGGCGTTATCTTGAAAACAAAAATAGTCTGGTCGATGCCGGGATTGTGTATATTCAAACATAATTCCATCGTTGTTATAAGTCTGGCTGCTGACCACAGCAAGACAGTTATAGTCTCCTAATTCTAGATATTTTTCATCAATCTGTGTCATTTTTTCTACAGTCATAATTCGCTTACTAGTAACAATTAAAATGTGAAGTGTATTTTCTAGATAGTGATAAATAGAGCCTTCCGCTATTTCTGGTGTAAGAGAAGTAACAATATCTTTTAGAAAATAGTTATGGTTAATAATAAGTGGTTTGCCATCTAGATAATGCAGTCGTTGAAGATAATAGAGAGAAGAACCTGGTGTAAAACCAGTTCTTTTTGCTATTTTATCATCTGTAATAAGTTCTGTAAAACAAAGAACTTTTGTCATAGGTTTTTGGTGGTTTCTTATGGCGGATTCTTGAAAGGATTCGATTCCTCCAATTGTAAAGGAAGTCTGCTTTGTGGGTTGAAAAATATTTCGGACTCCTTTTCCCTGCATAGTTTGTACATAACCATCTGTGACAAGTGCACTGATTGCTCGGCGAAGTGTATTACGGGAACATTGATAAGTATGGATAAACATATTTTCAGAAGGTAGAAGTTCTTGAAATTCATATTCCCCTTGTTCAATTTTTGATTTTAGATCTTGATAAATTTCAATGTATTTTGTTTTAGGCATGGTGCGCTCCTATTGTAAATGATAAAGATATTCTGCTTTTATTTTAAGATACTATGATTTTGAAATCGACAGGATATAATTTTGAATTTTATAACGATAATTTGTTGCTATTTTATGTTTTCATTTTCACTATAACTCTTTTTTGCTTTCTCTGCAAGTATTTTTTGTATTTTGTGGCAAAAATTGGGAATGTTTAAACAACATTTTTGACTTAGTAGAAGTAGGGATAAGATTTTTTAAAATAGTATTAGAAAAAAAACAAATTTTAAAAGAAAAATAAAGGAAAACAAAGTTATATAAAACATGGCAGGAAAAACTATATGAAAATTAGTAAACTGGTTGAAATAGATTTTTTTTATACTCTTTGTTTTTTCTTCTATATGGCATTACAATAAGTTTATATTTTTTGTTATAAATTGGGAGAATAAAAAGAACATAATAGAATGGGAGTTTTTCTATGGGACGAATGATATGGTGGTTTCGTTTAGCGATTTTTATTTTATTAGGATGTAGTAATAAGCTAGAAACAGATACACAAGTTCTAGAACAAAGAATAGATAAAATGGAAATTGTTTTTGACAATTTGAGTGAGAAGAATGAAGAATTTATTTGTATATTTACAGAGGAGGAGAAAGAGAGGTTACAAAAAGAAGCGATTGAAGCAGCAAAAGGATGTATGGATCTTTATCAGGATGTAGAGATTATTACACCACAAGAGGAGTATTCTTATATAAAGATATTTACAGATGAAAAAAGAAAGCTGGTAGTAGAGCGATTGGGAGAACAGGGTAAGATCAGTGTTTCTGAAAATCACAATATGGAGAATTATAAGAAGGTGATTACATTTTATCAAAATTATTGTGATGGAAAGGAAGGAATGATTACTATATTTTTGGTAGATCGAGATGGGGAATTGTCATCAATGACTTTTTTATATCGAAATAAGCAGTTGCAATCCTATCATATTAGAATTGGATGGAAGCAGGAGGGAATACCTAAGATAAGAACAGTGGTGATAAACGATTTGAATGAAATTAGATTGACAGAAAAAGGGTATTTTATTTATACAAATAAGAGAACGGGGGAATATAGCAGTTTAAGAGAATATTTTCGAGTTCAGCCAATGAAAGAGGAATGTAGAAGACTGACAGAGAAATATCTATATGGTTTAAGTTATGTAAATTATAATATGCTTGTGACAAATTGGGATAGTGAAAACGTAGAGGAGATTTTAATGCCTTGTATGTTTCAGGATATTTACCGGATTTATACAGGAGAGAATTTTAGAGCAGAACATGGCAGAATTCCAGCAGAAGTTTGTGAAAAGATTATGACAACTTGTTTTCCTATTTCAGTAAAACAGTTAAGGAATCTGTATCATTATGATTTAGAGACAGATAGTTATGAGTATGAAATGATTCTTTCAAAACAATTTCCTCCATTTGGAGAAGTGGTGGATTACCAAGAAAATACCGACGGAACAATAACACTGTTTGTAGATGGCGTTTGGATTGACTATAATTCGGATTGTGCATTTAAAAACCAAATAGTAATTCAGCCATTTGAAGATGGAACATGGCGGTATTTGTCCAATGTTGTGGAAAAAATTGAAAGTTATGATAGTATGATTGAGGAAAGCAAATAGGAGGAAATATGTTAAGGTATCAGTATTCTACATCAGTAAAAGAGAATGTTGCTATACGAAATTCATTTAATCAACTTACAAGAGAAACATTTGGATTTAATTTCTAATGTTTCTGTAAATATTATGCAGTTTGATTTGTTAGGAGAAAAAAAGAATTATATTCAGCTTGGAACAGTTATGACAGATAGAAAATATCAAGGACAAGGCTGGAATCGCAAAATTATTGAGCAGGTTTTACAGGAATATAAAAATACAGTAGATGGGATTTATCTATTTGGAAATGATAGTGTGTTACATTATTATCCTAAGTTTGGGTTTCAGCCTTCAAAGGAATATGAGTATTATTTGCCTTGCAAAGAAAAGAAAATAGAAGATTCTTATATTGTAAAAAAGGTAGATTTTACCCAAGAAAAGCAAAAAGAACAGCTTTATAATAGGATAAGGAAAGATGCACAGTCAAATTGTAAGAATGAAAACGATGGGATGTATATGAACAAAAATATTGGTTTATACCAGTTTTGGATTACTGAATATAAGGATAGTCTTTATTATTTGCCAGAAAGAGAAGTCTATGTGATAGCAAATAAAAAGAAAAATTGCTTATATATTGAACAAGTTTTTGGAAAGAGAGCAATAGAAGTGGAACGATTGGCAGGAGCGTTTAAAGGTACAATTGAAGAAATTATCTTAGAGTATACACCTGCAAGAAAGGAACAATTTTTGATAAGAGAGAGTAAAAAAGAGGATTGTACATTATTTATTTTGGGTAAGGATTTAGAGCGTATAGAAAGGGATAAAATGATATTTCCGATTTTATCTCATGCATAGACTGACAATACCATTGACAAGACAATAGCAAAGTGATAAGCTATAGCAAATAAAGAAACATAGGGAGGTTTCTATGAAAAGCATCAGTCTTTATGTTGAAAAAAACATTTGGCTAACAAGACTACATCCATTTACAAAATTATGCTATATTTTAACAGCAATTAGTATTTCTTTGATTATAGGAGAAATTTGGATGTTTGGAGTATGGATTGGACTTAGTTTTCTTATGTTAATCAGTGGAAAGATTGTAAAAAAGGTAATTCCATTAATTGCATTTTCTTTTACTATTTTAATTACCATATTTATAATTCATGGATTGTTTTATCAGGGTAATAAAAACTTATTATTTCAGATAGGAGTATTTCGATTTTATCGGGAAGGTGTTTTATATGCAGTTAGAATTGGATTGAATATTTTAAATATATTGCTTGCATTTTCCGTCTTTATTTTGACGACAAAGCCTGCCGAATTTGTGGAGGATTTAGAACGAATAGGATTTTCCCCAAAGCTTGGTTATGTGATTAGTTCTGTATTTCAGATTGTTCCTCAAATGAGTGGAACAATGAATACGATTTTAGATGCACAAAGAAGTAGGGGAATGGAAACAGAAGGAAATTTAAAAACTAGAGCAAAGTCATTTCTTCCTTTGATTTCACCTGTTGTAATGAGTTCTCTTATTAATACTAGAGAACGGGCGATTGCATTAGAGATTCGAGGATTTGGAGGAAAATGTAAAAAAACTTACCTGAGAGAGGATAAAATAAAAAAGTTAGATGGTATACTTTGCTTTCTGATGTTAGCAGCGATAGGAATTTCTATATTCGTTCGATTATTATATTAAATTTATTTTTATATTATATATTAAAAATAAAATATATTATTTATACTGATATAGTTTTTAAAGTACAGTATATGTGATAGCTGTGTTTATAAAAATTGGGAAAGAGTAATAGTTGGCTCAATATATTTGAATTAGTTTTTCAGATTTTATAATATGAAAAGGAATCATTTTTATATTAAGCGTAGATTTTTGCAAAAATTTATTTGAGAAAGTACGTAAAAAAACAAAGAGTAAAAAAGAATAGAATTGTACTATTTTTTAGAAAAGATTATGCTAGAATTTTTGATTAGGATAAGCTATAATTGTGAAAAGTAAAAAATGGTATCAGTAGGAGGGTATAGGAATGATTCAAAAATATGTATTTGGGAAACCAATTGAAACAGGTGCAGTAGTACAAGAAATACCAGAAACAAAATCAGAAATTTTGGTTATGAATCAAAATGTGATGGAAGATAAAGTTGTACTATTTTGTAAAATGGAAGAAGAGGATATTATTTATGGATTAGGGGAGCAAGTAAGAGGAATAAATAAAAGAGGATTTTCTTATATTAGTGATGCAACAGACGATCCAATACATACAGAGGGAAAACATTCTTTATATGGGGCACATAATTTTCTAATAGTAAATGGAAGAAAAATATTTGGAATTTTTGTAGATAATCCGGGAAAGGTTGTATTTGATGTTGGGGAAACTTCAATGGAAACTTTGACAATTACAACAGGAAAGGATTGTGTTATTTATATAATAGAAGGAGAAAGCTTAAAAGAAGTTGTAAAGCAGTTTCGGCAACTAATTGGCCGCAGTTATATTGCACCAAAATGGGCGTTTGGATATCAACAATCTAGATGGGGATATGAAAATGAAAAAGATATAAGAGAGGTAGTCTCTGGATATCAAGAAAATGGAATTCCTTTGGAAGCAGTTTATTTAGATATTGACTATATGGAAGGATATAAGGATTTTACAGTAGATAAAGAAAAATTCCCAAAATTTTCGGAATTTGTAGAAGAGTTAAAAGAGCAGCAGATTCATTTAGTTCCTATTATTGATGCAGGAGTAAAGGTAGAAGAGGGATATTCAATCTATGAGGAGGGAATAGCTAACGATTATTTTTGTAAAGACGAAGAAGGAGAGAATTTTACAGCAGCCGTATGGCCAGGAAAGGTACATTTTCCTGATGTATTAAATGCAAAGGCAAGGGAATGGTTTGGTGGAAAATATCGTTATTTGATGGAACAGGGAATCGATGGATTTTGGAATGATATGAATGAACCTGCTATCTTTTATTCTGAAAAGAATTTAAAAAAAGTAATAGAAGAGATTTCTGCTATGAAAGACAAAAATTTAGATATTCATTCCTTTTTTTATCTAAAAGATTTGGTTTGTAGTCTTTCGAATAGTTCGAAAGATTATGCCAGCTTTTATCATAATATGAATGGAAGAAAGATTTGTCATAAAGATGTGCATAATTTATATGGATTTTATATGACAAAAGCAGCTGCCAAAGCATTTGAAAAAATTGATCCAGAAAAAAGAGTTTTATTATTTTCTCGTTCTTCTTATATTGGTATGCATCGATATGGAGGAATTTGGACAGGGGATAACCATGCTTGGTGGCAGCAACTACTAATGAGTATTCAACAAATGCCATCACTTAATATGTGCGGAATATTATATACAGGATCGGATATTGGAGGATTTGGAGGAGATACAACAAAAGATTTATTATTACGTTGGTTAGAGTTTGGTATATTTACACCATTAATGCGAAATCATTCAGCGGCTGGAACTAGAAAGCAGGAAGTGTATCAATTTGGGGATACAACTGATTTTAGAAATATTATTCGAATTCGTTATGCATTGATTCCTTATCTGTATAGTGAATTTATGAAAGCAGCACTTGAGGATGAGATGTATTTTCGGCCGCTTGCATTTGACTATCCAGAAGATAAACAGGCAAAAAGAGTGGAAGATCAGCTTATGGTTGGAGAAAGCATTATGATTGCACCTGTTTATACACAAAATGCAGTTGGAAGGTATGTCTATTTGCCAGAAGAAATGTTAATGGTATGTATGACTTCACCAGAAGAAAAAAGATTTGAAGTATTAGAAAAGGGGCATCACTATATTTCAGTTTCTTTAAATGAAGTTGTCTTTTTTGTAAAGAAAAATCATGTATTATTGTTGGCAGCATTGAATGAGAAAGTAAAAACTACGGCTGATTTGGAACAAGCAAGTTATGAGTGGATTGGATATGTTCCAGAGAAGGCAGAGTATTTATTTTATCAAGATGATGGAATTTCAAAAAAATATCTATCAAAGAAAAATTGGAAAGTTTGTAAGTTTACAAAAGAAGATTTTTCAAATGGTTATCTAAAAAAAGAAAATTAGTTTTATATTGTGATTGAAACGCCTGTATCAAAGTTTTTGATACAGGCGTTTCAATCGTTAAAAATTGGTTTTTAATTTTTAGACATGAAAAGTAGCGGATTGTCGTTCAATCAATGTTACATCTACAATAACATGATTCTGTGTCAATTTTCCTGTTGTAATTTTTTCCATTAATAATTTAATTGCTATATGAGCTTTTTCTTCAATATTTTGGTTAATTGTAGTTAGTTTTGGTGCGCAGTATAGACAAAATGGCAGATCGTCAAATCCGACTACAGATAACTGAGTAGGAAGCTTTAAGCCGCTTAAGCGTGCTCCTTCCATAATTCCAACAGCACTATAATCCGAAGTGGTTACAACAGCACTAATAGGAGTGCTACTAGCAGCAATTGCTCGACCAACTTGAATTCCATGATCATAGTCCGGCGATTCTTCAAAGATCAGTTCTTTTCGAATAGGAATGTTATTTTCTTCTAATGCATGGCAATAACCATAAAAACGAGCTGTAAGTAATGGGCTGTTTTTATAATCTGCCATAAATGCAATATTTTGATGTTCCATGTTAATAAGGTATTTGGTAGCAAGGTAAGTTCCTTTTTTATCGTCACAAGTGACATTAATCATATTATCACGATTATGCCAACTATCTAGAAATACAAGTGGAATATGAATATTTTTAAGAATTTGATCGATAAAACTGTCAAAATCAGGCAAAAGGAAAATGGCACCATCGGCTGGCCAATTTTTAAAGAGAGCATCTAATTCTTCAAAATCGTGGACGGAACGAATCATAGCATAATACCCAAGAATACGAAGTTGATATTCCATAATACTGACTAAAGAACTAATATAAGGAGAATAAAACATATTGGTTTCTGTATTTAACAGAGGGATAATTAAAAAAATAATGTTTGATTTTTTAGCAGAAAGACTTCTTGCTGTCATATTGGGGGTATAATTATATTTTTTAATAATCTCATTGATACGTGTAATTGTATTTTTTGATACATGACCAAAGCGTCCATTGACAACATTAGAAACGGTCATGGTACTGACGCCGGCCTCTTTCGCAATATCTTTTAAAGTCATAAAATCAACCTACTTTTCTACTATTTGGTAAAAGATTCCATTTTTTAATTTTAACCCGAATGATGCAATTATGCAAGGGAAGAATCTTATAAAAAAAGAAATTTATAATGTAAAAGGTTTATGCTTTTTGATAAATGGTTTATATATAAACGATATAAACATAAGAAATAATGGGTATAACGATATACGAAAAGGGGAGATTTCCTTGAAAAACATTATAACATAACTTGTAAACATTCACAACCTAAAATATAAAAAATAGCAGAAATAACAAAAATGATATACATATGTTATAAAAAATAAAAAAAATTAAAAGAAATACTTGACAAAATGTCAATAGAGGGATAAAATCCTAGTATAGTTTAGCGATAAACCTAAAAGGAGAGAAAATCGATTAAAAAAGGAGGAAAATTTTATGAAGAAAATGAAAAGAATGGCAGCTTTATTGTTAAGTGGAGTACTTGCATTGTCTGCTACTGCTTGTGGAGGAAACAATGGAACACCACAGAGTACAACCAAAGGCGGCAGTACAACAAATACCACAGCATCTGGAGGAAACAATGAAACTACTGCAGCATCTGGAGGAGAGGAAAGTATTACTTGCAATTTGCTGGTATGGACTCCATCAGAAGATCAATCTCCAGATTATGGAAATTGGATTCAGACACAATGTGATGCATTTGCAAAGGAACATCCAAATTGGAATATTACGTTTAGTTTTGGAGTAGCATCTGAGGCAGAAGTTGCAAAACTGATTGCGCAGGATACAGAAGCGGCAGCAGATGTATTTATGATGGCAAATGATCAGTTGACAGATTTACTTCCAGCAAAGGCAGTTGCACGAATTGGTGGAGAAACAGAAACCTTTGTAAAGGAAAATAATTCGGATACAATGGTAGAATCTCTTACTGTAGATGGAGCATTATATGGTGTACCATTTACTTCTAATACTTGGTTTATGTATTATGATAAAAGCGTATTTTCAGAAGAAGATATTAAAAATTTAGATACAATGCTAGAAAAGGGAGTGGTATCCTTCCCAATTACAAATTCTTGGTATTTACCAAGTTTCTATGTAGGAAATGGATGTACTTTCTTTGAAGATGGAACCAATCCAGATGCGAAAATTGATTTTGGTGGGGAAAAGGGAATTGCTGTTACAAATTATTTAGTTGATTTATTGGCAAATCCAAATTTTGCAGTAGATGTAGATGAATCTGGTATTGCAGGAATCCGTGATGGTTCGATTAAAGCGATGTTCTCTGGTTCTTGGAGCTATGAATCGATAAAGGAAGCACTTGGTGAAAACTTTGGATGTGCACAACTTCCTACTTATACTTTAAATGGAGAACAGAAACAGATGTATTCTTTTGCTGGTTCAAAGGCAATTGGTGTTAGTGCAAATACCAAATATCCACAAGTAGCAGTTGCTTTAGCAAGATATCTTGGAAGTCCAGAATCACAGAAATCTCACTATGAAAGCAGAAATATTATTCCATGTAATACTTCCTTACTTTCCGATCCAGCTATGGCAGAAGATTTATTGGTAAAAGCACAGAATGATACAGTAGCAAATACTTCGATTATTCAGCCATTTATTGCTCCAATGGCAAATTATTGGACACCTTCTGATAATTTTGGTAAATCCCTTCGGAATGGAGAAGTAACACATGAAAATGCAGCTGAATTAACAGAAGCTTGGAATACTAATATGAATACTACAATTGTAGATAACTAAATCCGCTTGGAGAGCAGGGAGGCAAAACTGTGGCTGCGATTAAGAAAAAATATGTAAATGAATTTCCAACCCCTTATACAACAACCAATGCAATAAAAATGGGGGGGGTTGTTTACAAAGTTAAGTATGGTAGTTATGGGAGCTGGTAATATCGCACATCAGCAAATTATAAAAGGTCTTCTTTTTCTTCTGATGGAAGTAGCATTTTTCTGCTTTATGGCGGTATCTGGTATTCATAATCTGTCCATGTTAGGGACATTAGGCGAGGCAGAACAACAAGAAATCTGGAATGAAGCAAAAGGAATTTATGAATATGTAGCAGGTGATAATTCTTTACTTATTCTATTATATGGAATTGCTACTATTTTTGTAATTGTCTGGTTTATTATGATGTGGCGAGCTTCTTTAAAAAGTGCTTATAAAGCAGAATGTTTAAAAAAGGAAGGAAAGCATATCAATTCCTTTTTGGATGATATAAAAGATTTATTCCATATAAATCTTCATAAATCCATGTTAACATTGCCATTAGCTGGAATTATTGTTTTAAATATTTTGCCTTTGGTATTTATGATTTCTATGGCATTTACCAATTATAGCAAACTTGGAGAACATCTGCTTTTATTTGATTGGGTTGGATTTGAGAATTTTGGAATGGTTTTGAATTTTTCAGGTTCAGTTGGGCAAACATTCTGGTCAGTATTGGGATGGACTTTAATTTGGGCAGTATTTGCTACCGGGTTAAACTATATTTTTGGTATGATTCTTGCAATTATGATTAACCGAAAAGGTACAAGATGCAAAGGATTTTGGAGATTTTGTTTTGTACTTTCCATAGCGGTTCCAATGTTTGTATCCTTGTTAATTATGAGAACTATGCTGCAGCCATCTGGTGCAGTAAATGTATTACTTATGAACTTAGGATTAATTGATAAGCCGCTTCCATTTTTTACAAATGCAACTTGGGCAAGAGTAACTGTAATTGTAATTAATCTTTGGGTTGGTATACCATATACTATGATGCAGGTAACTGGTATCTTGCAGAATATTCCAGCAGAATTGTATGAAGCAGCAAGAGTAGATGGTGCAAATGCATTTGTTACATTTTTTAAGATTACACTGCCTTATATGTTATTTGTTACAACCCCATATCTTATTACAACATTTACTGGGAATGTAAATAACTTTAATGTAATTTACTTGCTTTCTGGCGGCGATCCTACACCAGTTGGTTCAACGGCAGGAAAGACAGATTTGCTTGTAACATGGCTGTATAAATTGACAATTGATCAGCAGTATTATAATATTGGTGCGGTTATTGGTATTATGACTTTCGTGGTACTTGCAATTGTATCACTGGTGACATATCGGCATACTGGCTCCTATAATAATGAGGAGGGATTCCAATAATGGGCAAAGAAAAAATTACAGGCTCTATGAAAGCTAGAAAATTTATTTCCAATACAATAGTACATACCATACTTGCAATTATGGCAATTATTTGGGTATTCCCGATTTTTTGGGTGGTATTAACCAGCTTTCGGGCAGAGAAGGGTTCCTATGTATCTTCTTTCTTCCCTAAAAGTTATACATTGAATAATTATATACAATTGTTCACGAATACTTCGGTATTGAATTTTCCTAAAATGTTTGCAAATACTTTGATTATTGCAATATTTTCCTGTATTATTTCTACTTTTTTTGTACTTTCTGTATCTTACTGTATGTCACGGCTTCGGTTTAAGATGAGAAAGCCTTTTATGAACGTTGCTATGATACTTGGATTGTTTCCTGCTTTTATGTCTATGGTGGCAGTATACTATATTTTAAAAGCGATTGGATTGTCTGAGGGTGCAATGATTCGAGTAGCATTAGTACTGGTATATTCTGGTGGTTCTGGGTTGGGATTTTATATTGCAAAAGGATTTTTTGATACAATTCCAAAAGCACTAGATGAAGCAGCTTATATTGATGGATGTACAAGATGGCAGGTATTTTATAAAATTACCATTCCTTTAAGTAAACCAATTATTGTATATACCGTTTTAACTTCGTTTATGGGACCTTGGGTAGATTTTATTTTTGCAAAGGTTATCTGCCGTGCAGAAGCAGATTATTATACAGTAGCGATTGGGCTTTGGAGGATGTTGGAAAGAGAGTATATTGATAACTGGTATACTTGCTTTGCAGCAGGAGCTGTTTGTATCTCAATTCCAATTGCAATTTTATTTATTGTAATGCAGAGATATTATACAGAAGGATTGTCTGGAGCTGTAAAAGGATAGAAAAATTAGAAATCTCGCTGGCAGTGCTTTTGTTTGGCACGCAGCGAGGTTTTTTGCAAAAAGAGAGGAGGCTATAAGGCAGGTGGTTTTTGGAAAAAATAATTGGCGGAAGATTGAACAGGGAGAGGAGAATGGTTATCTTTTAACAAATGGACTAGGGGGCTTTTCTTCTTTTAGTATAGTTGGGGCAAATGTAAGAAATGATCATGCATTGCTGATTGCCGCTTTACAAGCACCTTCAAAACGTTATCATATGATTACGAATGTTCATGCATGTTTGGAATTGGAAGGAAAATATTGGAATTTAGCTTCTCAACGTTATTTGAATAAGGAGATGGGAAAAGCAGAAGTAGCTTGTATCCAAGATGGATTTCAATATTTACAATGTTTTGTAATGGACTTTTTTCCAGAGTGGCAGTATCATATCAGAGATACGGATGTAATACAGACAATATGGATGAAGCAAGGAGAAAATACGGTTGTAGTGGAATATAAAATTCGAAGTGGAAGCAGTGGATGTCTAAAGCTAACGCCGTGGATGCAATTTGTACCAAAAGGACAGAGGCTGTCAAAACAGCAAACTTTCACGATTGATCAAAAACGGATTTGTTCAAATGGAATTTCTCTTTATTATCAGACAAATGGAAAGATTGTAACCAAAGAAACAGAGTTTTTAGATGGATGGTATTATGAAAAGGATAAACGAGATGGCAGAGATTTTATAGGATGTACAGCAAAAAATCATGAAATTTTATGTCCTTTTTCGGCTGGAGTACAGGAATTTTATCTTGTATATAGTATGGAAGAATTAGAGGAAGTAGACAGAGAGTGGATAAAAAGAGAAAAAGAAAAAGAAAAATGGCGGCAGGAAAAGTTAATAGAACAGGCAGGATTAAAAAGTCCGACCGCACAAATTTTAGTTCGAAGTGCAAATCAGTTTTTGACTTGGAGGGAATCTACAAAAAGTGAGTCTATTATAGCTGGTTATCCTTTCTTTGGAGATTGGGGAAGAGACACTATGATTGCAATGATCGGATGTACACTTTCTACAAAACAATATCATAGTGCACAGAGCATACTTCGAACATTTTTGGCATATTGCAGAAAAGGATTGATGCCAAATATGTTCCCTGAAGATGGTGCAGAACCAATTTATAACACAGTAGATGCTTCTCTTTTATTTTTTGAGGTATTTTATCAGTATTATCTGGCAACGTTTGATCAAGTATTGTTAAAAGAAGCGTGGCCAATCCTTTTAGAAATTGTGGAATGGTATCAGAAGGGAACTGATTTTCAAATTTATATGGATACAGATGGGTTGATTACAGCAGGAGAGGGATTGTATCAATTAACTTGGATGGATGTTCGAATTGAGACGATATTACCAACTCCAAGACATGGAAAACCAGTAGAAGTAAATGCATATTGGTATAATGCTCTTTGTATTATGGCTGAACTTTCAAAGAGAGAGAAAATAGGGGAGGGGAAGCAGACGTACTTTGAAGGAATGGCAGAGAAAGTGAAAAAGAGTTTTTTGGAGTTATTTTGGGATAAAGAACGAGGATATCTTCGGGATGTCGTATCAAAGTCAGGAGAAACCAAAGCGGACTGGCAAATTCGCTGTAATCAGATTTGGACGTTGACATTGAGCTATACTATGTTAGACAGAGAACAGGCAAAGAGTATATTACAAACAGTATATCGGCATTTATATACTTCTTGGGGACTTCGTAGCTTGAGCCCAGAGGATCCGGAATATCATCCTGTTTATGGCGGATCACAAAGAGAAAGAGATCTTGCTTATCATCAGGGAACAGTTTGGGCTTATCCACTTGGTGCTTATTATTTGGCATTGCTTCGATGGGAAGAAGATAAGGAACAGGCAATTTCAATTGTAAAACAGCAGCTTTTAGCGATGGAGGCATGTCTTTTGGAGGGATGTATTGGACAGATTGCTGAAATTTACGATGGGGATTGTCCAAATACTACTTGCGGATGTTTTGCACAAGCATGGAGTGTTGGTGAAATTCTACGAGTTTATGCAAAAATCGAACAAATGGAGGGAAAGAGAGAAGCATAATTGTAGAAAGATCAAAGATAAAAAAGAAGCATATATGGGATTGGAAAGGAGGAAGATGGTTGAGATGGTAAAACCAGAATCTGAGAAAAGAGTATTTCTTAAGGAATGGTTTACCTCTGAGGAATTTCTAAACAAATATTATTATACAGGTGAGGATTTAGGAGCTTTTTGGAGGAAGGACAGGACGCAGTTTAAGGTTTGGGCACCTACAGCAGAGAAGGTTTTTTTAAAGATTTATGCGTTTGGAAGTAGAGAGGAAGCATTAGAGAAAGAAAAGGAAGATTTTGCAGAGAATTTTTTTATGGAACCAGGTGAGTTTGGAACATGGTCTGTACAAGTTGAGGGGAATTTGAATGGACTTTATTATACTTATCTGGTAACAGTAGATGGTAAGACTTGCGAAACAGGCGATCCTTATGCACGGGCATGTGGTGTCAATGGGGAACGAAGCATGGTAGTAAATTTGGAGCAGACAAATCCAAAAGATTGGGAAAAGGATAGACGGCCAGAAGGGATTTTTCAAAAGCCTGTAATTTACGAATTACATATTCAAGATTTTTCCTATGACTTTCACAGTGGGGTGCAGAAGGATTGGCAAGGAAAGTATTTGGCTTTTACACAAAATAAAACTTCTCTTGATGGGAAAGGAGAATTTTTTAGTTGTATTGAATATTTAAAATGGCTAGGAGTTACTTATGTACATTTGCTTCCAGCATTTGATTTTGGTTCCGTAGATGAACGAAATTTAGAAAAAGAACAGTTTAATTGGGGATATGATCCAGTCAATTATAATGTTCCAGAAGGATCGTATGCTACAGATGCTTATGATGGATCGGTACGGATTTTGGAATTTAAGCAGATGGTTCAGGCACTGCATCAAGCTGGTATTGGAGTAATTATGGATGTGGTTTTTAATCATACTTATCACTTAAATAGTGTTTTACAGCGGACGGTGCCAGATTATTATTATCGTGTCGATTCGAAAGGAAATTATACAAATGGATCCGCCTGTGGAAATGATACAGCAAGTGAACGGGAAATGTTTCGTAAATTTATGGGAGATTCCGTTTGCTATTGGGCTACAGAATATCATATCGATGGATTTCGTTTTGATTTGATGGGGCTTCATGATGTAAAGACAATGAATCAGATTCGTCAAAGGTTAGATAATCTTCCAAATGGAGAAGAAATTTTAATGTATGGAGAACCATGGGCAGCAGATAAAACAGCAATGGAATTAGGAGCTGTGCCAGCAGTTGCCAAGAATGTACATAATCTTAATAGTAGAATTGCTATTTTTTCGGATCTGATTCGGGATAGTGTGAAGGGAAATAATTTTATTTCGGAGCATAAGGGATATGTAAATGGTGGAAAACAAGAGGTATTAAAGGCAAAAGAAAAAGTGATGGCTAGTGTGTGCGGCTTATGTAAAGAGGAGATGATAGACAAGATTCGACCGTTAGCTCCTTCTCAGATTATTAATTATATTTCAGCACATGATGATCGAACACTTTGGGATAAGTTAGTGATTTCTGTAAAAGGAGAAGCTGTTTATAATCAAAAAGATCCAGATATTTTGCAGATGAATAAGATGGCAGCGGGCATTGTATTTACTTGTCTTGGAATTCCTTTTTTTCAAGCTGGAGAAGAATTTGCACGAACAAAAAATGGATGTGAAAATAGTTATAACTGTTCTCCAAAGTTAAATCAATTAGACTGGAACCGTGCAAAAGAATATAGAGGACTTATAGAATACTATCGCTTTTTAATTGCAATGCGGCAGACACTTCCTGTTTTAAACAGATTGGATAAAGAGGCAGCAAAACAGATTTTATTTTTAGAGGAAAAGGGAGCTTTGATTGGATTTATACTAGAGGATAAAGAAAATACAGGAAGATGGGAACAAGCTTTGGTATATTATAATCCGAATTCTGTTTCTAATGAGATTCGATTGCCGGATGGAAAATGGAAGTTAATAACAGATGGTGAAAAGCGATGGAATTTAGAAGGATTAGAAATTGTGATGGATAGGTTGGAACTATTGCCACGTTCTGTAACAGTTTTAGGAAAAGAAAAGAGGTTAAAGATATGAGAAAGTTAAGAAGTAGTGGAATTTTGCTGCCGATTAGCAGCTTACCTTCCAAGTATGGAATTGGGTGTTTTTCAAAAAGTGCTTATCAATTTGTGGACCAATTAAAGGAAGCAGGTCAAAGTTATTGGCAAATTTTGCCTCTTGGTCCTACTAGTTATGGAGATTCTCCATATCAGTCTTTTTCTACTTTTGCAGGAAATCCTTATTTTATTAGTTTAGAGGATTTAATAGAGGAAGGTGTTCTTACAAAAGAAGAATGTGATGCAGTAGATTTTGAGTCAGAAGAAGGTTTTGTTGATTATGGAAAGATTTATCAGGGAAGACTTGGACTTTTAAGAAAAGCATATGAGCGCAGCCAGGTAACAGAGATAAAAGAATTTTGTCATTTTTGTCAGGAATATAGCTGGTGGTTGGATGACTATGCTTTATTTATGGCAGTAAAGGATCGATTTGAAGGAAAGAGCTGGATTGAATGGGCAGAGGATATCCGGCTTCGATGGGGATTTGCTTTGGATTATTATCGAAGGGAACTTTATTTTGAAATTGAGTTTTATAAGTATTTACAGTTTAAGTTTCAAGAACAGTGGTTAAAGCTAAAAGCATATGCAAATCAGCAGGGAGTAGAGATTATTGGAGATATTCCAATTTATGTTGCATTTGATAGCGCAGATACTTGGGCAAGTCCACAACTTTTTCAATTAGATGAAACAAATATACCAGTAGCAGTAGCAGGATGTCCTCCAGATGCTTTTTCAGAGACAGGACAATTATGGGGAAATCCTTTGTACCGCTGGGAATTTCATAGACAGCAAGGATTTGACTGGTGGGTAAAACGAATGGAACATTGTTTTCGATTATATGATGTTGTTCGAATCGATCATTTCCGAGGGTTTGATGAATATTATTCGATTCCTTATGGAGATCTCACAGCAGAAAATGGGCATTGGGAGAAAGGGCCTGGAATGGAATTGTTTCATACTATTCATCACAGGCTGGGACAAAAGCGGATTATTGCAGAGGATTTAGGGTTTATGACAGATTCGGTTCGTGCATTAGTTAGGGAAAGCGGCTATCCAAATATGCGGGTATTAGAGTTTGCTTTTAATAGTAAAGATGCCGAAAATGCAGGAGACTATTTGCCTTATAATTATGATAAAAATTGTGTAGTATACACTGGGACTCATGATAATGAAACACTTTATTCCTGGTATCAAAATTTAGAAGAAGAAGATCGAAAGATGGTGTTAGATTATATTCGTAAAGAAGATGGAAAGACAGAAGAAATCTGTAAAGAAATTATTTATCTTGCTATGAGCAGTGTAGCAAATTATTGTATTATTCCAATTCAAGACTATCTTGGATATGGAAATGCAGCTCGAATGAATATGCCTTCCACACTTGGAACAAATTGGAAATGGCGCTTAAAGGAAGGAGAGATTAAGAAAGGACTTTTAAAGGAAATTTATCGGATTACACAGTTATATGGGCGGTGTTAATGTTGCTTTCGATATTGTTTTGGGGTAGTCTGATAGTGCTTTCGAAATAGGCGTATAAAGTAGGAATGGTTTTCAAATCCAATTGTTTCGGATATTTCTATAATACTCATGCTGGTGGTTAGTAGCAGATCACCAGCTTTTTTTAGGCGATAGTGGTTTAGATATTCAATAAGTGTCATACCTGTAAAGGATTTAAAAAATTTGGAAAAATAAGAGGCACTATAATTGCAGAAATTAGCAGCCTCTTTTAAGGTAAGAGGAGAAGCATAATTGGTATGAATAAATAATAATAAATCTTTCATTTTTTGTATTTGAGAGATATGGTATTGGTTTGGAGTGGTTGGCTGGATTTTATATTGTAATGGTTCTAGGAGCCAGAAAATATAAAAAAGCTGTGATTTGATATAAAGCTCGGATGCTGGACAGTTAAAATGCTGCATTTTAATTAGGTCTATTAAGGTCTTTTGAAGCTTTTGATAGATTGAATGACTTTGGGACAATAGTTGGGGAAGAGCGATTTCTTCCTGTAAATAGGGTTTAATGTAGTTTTGGAAGCAGAAATCAGATGACGTGTCTTGACCGAGTAATTTAAGATCAAATACAATATTGTAATATTCAGCAGTATGATTTTGATCCTGATCGATAGCATGAAGTACGCCTGGAAGAATAGGAATAATATCTCCCTTAGAAACAGAGATAGGAGTTTTATTTAATGTAATAAGTACTTGGCCGCTTATAATAAAAATAAATTCAATTTCCTCGTGCCAATGAAGAGGATAGGAATGAATAAAGTCTGGTATAACAGAATGGTAGACAACATAAGGAAATTCAGAAGTACCATGTTGTTTTTGTTCATAACGGGAAAGGGTTTGTGTATTTTGTGTCGTCATTTTGTTCTCCTGTCTTTTTTAGTTTATTATATAAGCAGAGGAATCGAGATGTCAATAAATAATATATTTTTAATAAAAGAAAAATAGAATTAAGAGGATTTTTGATGTAAGAATTAAAATAGCAATTTTATAATTTATATTTTGAAAGGATAAAATAACGATGTATCAAACTTGTATATTTGATTTATATGGAACATTAATTGACATTCATACCGATGAAGATAAAGTAGAAGTTTGGAAAAAACTATCTTTATTTTTAGGATATTATGGGGCTGTTTATCAAGCAGAGGAGTTACATAAAGCTTATCAAAGAATTGTAGCTAAGATGCAAAAAGGAAAAGATCTTTTAAGTAGAGATGGACATGAAGCCTATCCAGAGATTCAGATTGAGCAGGTATTTTTAAAAATTTTTCAGGAAAAGCAGATAGAAATTGATAAAAAAATGGCAGTTTATACAGGGCAGTTTTTTAGAACATTATCGACGGACTATATAAAACTTTATCAGGGAACAAAGGAACTGTTGGAATTATTAAAAGAAAATGGAAAACAGCTCTATCTTTTGTCGAATGCACAGAGAATTTTTGCTGAGTATGAGATAAAGGCATTGGGAATTGATTCTTATTTTGAAGGAATTTTTATTTCATCTGATTTTTCTTATAAAAAGCCAGATAGTCGATTTTTTGAAGGTTTAATAGAAAAATATAAAATTGCAAAAGATACAGCAATTATGGTAGGAAATGATGGAGTTTGTGATATTATGGGAGCAAAAAGGGTAGGACTTCACACATTGTATGTACATTCTAATATTTCACCGAAAGAAGAATTTGTGAAGGCAGATTATGTGTTAGAACATATGGATATGAGAAAAATAGGGGAATTATTGATTCAGAAGTGATAGTCGTTTCTCTGACATTACCATTGACAAGACAATAAAGAAGTGATAATCTATAGCAGACAGTATTTAAGGAAATATACTGTTTGAATCGAAAGGAGAAAACGAGTATGAAAGAATTGTTTAAAACAAAACTGAATACAGCTTGTCTTGTGTTGATTCCAGCTTGTATTGGAATCAATTATTTGGGAAAATTATTTGCATCAATATTAAAGTTACCACTTTGGTTAGATTCAATTGGAACCTGTATTGGTGGTGCACTTGGAGGTCCCATTATTGGTGCTATTTGTGGAGCTGCTAACAACTTAATTTATGGATTTACAACAGGAGATTCTATTACATTAATCTATGCAATTACTAGTCTTGGGATTGGATTTACTGTAGGAGTGATGGCTCGGCTTGGTAAGATGAAAAATATTTCTGGTGCATTGTTGACGGCAGTGATTGCCGGATTAGTGGCAGTTTTTATTTCAACTCCATTAAATTGTATTTTTTGGGGTGGAACAACAGGAAATGTTTGGGGAGATTCTGTGTTTGCTGCAACACAGGCAGCAAATATGCCAGTAGTTTTGGGTTCGCTTTTAGATGAAATTGTAGTAGATGTGCCAGATAAGGTGATTACAATTATGATAGTATTTGTAATTTTAAAGGGGCTTCCTAAGAAATTGACAACTCTTTATGAAGGAAATGATACAATAAAAAGCTTAGATTAAGCTTGAATGATGAGAGAAGTTTGGAAGAAGAAAGACAACTGCTTCGTATCAATCAAGAGAGAAAGGGAGATCTAGATGGCTTACATAAAGGTAGAGAATCTGAAATATTGCTATCCAAATACAGATAAATTGGCATTAGATAATTTGAATTTTGAGATAGAAAAAGGTTCATTTATAGGGATAATTGGACAAAATGGGGCAGGAAAGAGTACACTTTGTCAAGCTTTTGTTGGACTTGTTCCAAATTTTTTTAAAGGTGCCTATGGCGGAAAAGTATGGATAAAGGAACAGGAAGTAGCAAAGATTCCTATTTCAGAACTTTGCCGCCAAGTGGGACTGGTATTTCAGAACCCTTTTAACCAGTTATCAGGGGCGAAGGATACCATATTTGAGGAAATAGCATTTGGATTACAAAATTTTGGGATTCCAAAAGAGGAAATGATTGCACGTGTAAAACAAGTTTTAAAATTGTTGGATATGGAAGCCTATCAAGAACGAAATCCATTTGATTTGTCTGGAGGACAGATGCAAAGAGTGGCACTTGCCAGTATTCTTGCTATGGAACCAGAAGTATTAGTGCTAGACGAGCCAACTTCCCAGTTAGATCCAGCCGGAAGTGAAGAAGTATTTCAAGTGGTTGAAAAGTTAAAAAAATCTGGTATTACAATTATTATGGTAGAGCAGAAAATGGAAAAATTAGCTGGGTATTGTGATCAGATTCTTTTGTTACATCATGGAAAACAGGTGGCTTTTGATACACCAGAACGAATTTTTTCTATAAAAAATTTAGAAGAATATGGAATAAGGGCGCCTATCTATACAAGAATATGTCGGGAGTTTGGAATCCAATTAGAGAATGGCTGCTATCCAGCTTCTCAAAAGGAAACACTGCAGCAAAAAGAACAATTTCCAAAGGAAAAAGAAAATTGTTTAAAAGAAGAAATAAAAAAGGAAGAAGGAGAACCAATCTTTCAGATAAAAAATTTAACTTTTTATTATCAGACTTCTATTCCAATTTTGTCGAATTTATCGTTGTGTTTTGATTCTCGTTCTACTGCTATTATAGGGCAAAATGGAGCAGGAAAGACGACTTTGGTAAAACTTTTAAAAGGCTTATTAAAACCAATTCAAGGAAATATATTTTATGGTAAACAGGATATTGTTGGAAAAACAGTTGCTATGTTGGCTGGAGAAATTGGCTATGTTTTTCAGAATCCAGATGATCAGATTTTTAAGTATCATGTAATGGACGAAGTAATGTTTGGACCATTAAATATAGGAATGAAAAAAGAGGAGGCACAAAAAAAAGCATTTGATGCGTTGCAAATGGTGGGATTGGAAGGATTGGCACAGGAAAACCCATATGATTTAGAACTTTCTCAAAGAAAATTAATTGCGATTGCTTCTGTGATTGCAATGGATACAAAAGTACTGATTTTAGATGAACCTACAATTGCACAAGATATGTATGGGAAGGATAGAATTGGCAAAGTAATCCAGAAGTTAAAAAAACGGGGACGGCTTGTAATTGCGATTTTGCATGATATGGATTTTGTGGCAGAAAATTTTGAACGAGTAATTGTGATGGCGCATGGTCAGGTATTAGCAGATGGAAGAAAGGAACTAGTATTTGCGCAAGAAGATGTAATGAAAAAGGCTTGTATTGAGCCACCTTATTTTATGAGGCTTTGTCAAAAAATTGGTTATAAAGGAATGTATTTTAAAATAGAAGAACTGAAAAAAGCGTTGTTGTAATAGTAATAAAAAATACTTAAAATGTGAGTAGAAGGAGTATGATATGAGAAGTTTATTAGTTGTTGTTGATATGCAGAAAGATTTTATTGATGGTTCTCTTGGTACAAAAGAAGCAGAAGAAATTGTTGCACATGTTGTAGAGGAAATTGGAAAATATCAAACAGAGGATATTTTTGCAACAAGAGATACTCATAAAGAAGATTATTTAAAAACACAGGAGGGAAAGAAACTTCCAGTGATGCATTGTATAGAAGGAACAGAGGGATGGGAAATTAATCAACAAGTAAAAGATGCGTTAAAAGGGGCAGAAATTATAAATAAACCAACATTTGGTTCCATAAGATTGGCAGAAAAGATAGCAAAATTGGCGCAAAAGGAAGAGATAGAAGTAACTTTGATTGGACTTTGTACCGATATCTGTGTAGTGTCAAATGCATTGCTAATTAAGGCATATCTTCCAGAAGTATCAGTAAAAATAATTGCTTCTTGTTGTGCTGGAGTAACAAAAGAAAGCCATGAAGCAGCTCTTACTACAATGAAAATGTGTCAAATTGAAATAATATAGTTTTTATGATTAACATAAAGAGAGTTTACACGGGGCACTTTATATAAGAAAGTGCCTTTTAGACGTTTATAGAATTTTGATAAAAATAAATCCCTTTCTTTTTCTCCACTTTCCCTGCAAACTGTAATTTGCTTAATTAAGAAATAAATGGTTCAATATATTTTTTATTAAAATCCCTGCTAACCCTTGAAAACACTAAGTTTATAATTTTATTAACTTACCATTATCAAAATAATAGATATCTTCTCTCTTATATCCATATTTGGAATTAGGAATACTGATATGCGGTTCAAAGGTAAACATTTCAACATCGGATAATCTTTTATGGTTTCCCTTTTCGGTATATATCCTGTCATTTTTATCTTTTACAATAGAATGTCCAAGGTTTCCAAGAAAATCCAAGTTAAGAAATCCTTTTTTCACAATCAAATCATTCATGAAATCATATAATTCCTCAAATGTCATATTCGGCATTGCTACATCAATTAGCGTTTTATGCAGATATTCTTCCATCTGCAATCCTCTTCGCCACTCGTCATTTTTTATTCTGTCAGTTTCATCACATAAAACGCCATTTTCAAATACAAGCGTTCTTGCATAATCTCCCCAAATGTTATTCTTTTGAGGACTTAAATCAATTGTGATAATATCATTTTCCTGTATAGTTCTATCCGTCACTTTATAATCTTTGCCTGATATGGAAGCAGAGGTTTCATCTCCTGCAAAAACAAATGCGCCAACATCCCAATACCAAAATGAATCTGCCCCATTTTCCAATAAATAATTTTCACACAATGTTTTAATATTTGGTAAAGTTGTCCCAACTTTAATCATGTCAGCAGCATACTTTATAGTTGCACGATTTAAGTTTTGCATTGCGCAATACAAGTCAGGCATTTCCTTTGCCACGTTATATCCATTGAATAAATGCTGTTTTATCATCACTGTTGTATCCTGCCTTTCTGTAAAAATCCAATGTACTTTCTTTCTTAGAGCCTGTTAGCAGCATCATTTTATAGCAGTTTTCTTTTAAGGCAATCTCTTTTGCAAAATTCAGACATTGCGTTGCCAGCCCTTTTTTTCTGAACGTTTCATCAGTTATCACATTTTCAATAAAAGCATATGGCTGTTGGTTGTGAGTCATATTGGGAATGATGACACAGACACAAGAAGATACAATTTTTCCATCTTCTTCAGCAACAATTACATGATGATTTTTATCCTGAAAAATATCATCCCAAATCTGCAAAAGTTCAGCCGTTTTTTCCGGCATAGGATTATCATGCAACTGCATATACAATCTTAATAGACTGTCTAAATCGTTTTTCACTATTTCTCTAATCATATATATCACCCTTTCTTATTGTTCCTTCCATTTATCATAATATTTTTTCAGAAACTGATATATATCCATTTCATTTCTGAGCAATGGATTTTAGGTAATCGGTATTCCTTATATTTTTAACATACCTATATCTGAGTTTCGCAAATCCTTTCAGATTGTCACATTCAAGTTCCAACTCATTGCGCTCCCTTTCTGGATCAAAGATAATCCCATATTGGCGGTTTAGTTCTTTATGAATCTTTAGCAACTTGTGAATTTGAAAATCTGACTCACCACTAATATTATAATACCACATTTTTAAAAATAGTTAAAATTTTCTGAAGTTTTTTGTTTTTTGATATTCTGTAATCAAATCAATTGTAATAAAATCGAATTTCAACCTGCTTGAGAGCTTATCAAATCAAGCGATTATATTGCTTGTATTACTCAAGTTATGGATTTTCAGTAGGAATTTTTTGGTCTGGAACATTTAGTATGGCAGCTTTGGGATTTCCTATTTTCATTTTTTATAATTTGACAAAATAAGAAAAAAGGTGGATAATTATGGAAATAAAGAGTAAAAAATAGTGTTTAGATAGGAACAAGAGAAAAAATTGTAAATTATTTACAATAAAAACATAGGAGGAATAAATTATGGCAAATTACAGAGAACTTTGGTTTCAAAACAATGCATCAAATCATGGTTGGTATACTTGTGTAAGATGTGGGAAAAATTTCCGAAAGAAGGATATTGATATTGATCATATTATTCCACAAAACAGAGGAGGAAAAGACAATCTAAATAACTTACAATGTATGTGTCAGCATTGTAATCGTTCAAAGCAGGATGACTTGAATTTTACAACTGTAACAGATTATGCAAGAAACGTAATGCGTAATACGAAAAAGGATATGAAAAAAGGATTGAAAAGTGTAATTAAAAAAATGGTGTAGAATTAGAAAAAGAAAGAGAAAACAATATGGAATATGTAAAAGAAATATTTGCACAATATGATAAACAATGTATTCGAGTTTATCAAGCATATAATCCTACAATAGCAAAAGAGGCGATTGCTCTACAGACATTTGGAGAGAATTTTAATCGAAATCGAATGACATGGATAAAACCATCTTTTTTATGGCTTATGTATCGTTCTAATTGGGGAATGAAGAAAAATCAAGAATGTATCTTAGCTATAGATATATATCAATCAAAGTTTAATGAAATATTACAAAAGGCAGTATTGACCTCACCAGATTCTACAAGTTATACAGGCATACAGTGGGAAAAGGCTTTTGATGAAGCTACGGTCTATTGTCAATGGGATCCTGATAGAAATATAAATGGAAATGTTATAAATCGTGCAGCAATTCAAATTGGATTAAAAGGTGAGATACTAAGGGACTTTTTAGATATGGGGATTTGCTGTATAGAGGATATAACCTTGTCGGTAAGAAAATGGAATGAGCAAAGAAAAAATGGAAAATTAGACTTTAAAAGTTTGCCAGTAGAGAAAATATATCCAATTAAAGATAAAGCAATTAGAAACAGATTGAATATGAAAGAATAATTCTAGTTTATAGGAAGATTAAGATAGTGTAAGTTTCATAACGATGGATAATTGTAATTTAGATTGTAAAATCTTGTATAAGAAAATTTTTTTGTTTTCCGATATACAATAAAAGAGAATCCTATATGAGAGGATGATAGGAAAGGAGTAATCATGAGAAACACAATAATTGCTAGTTATGGAACAAAATCATATCAGAATTTTTTTAATGAGTATGAAAAAGAACTAAAAATAGAAGAGATTTCACCAAAAGAAATGACGTTCGAGGAATATAAAAAATATATCTATCAAAAAATTTCAGAACTTCCAATCCATCCATCGAATCGAAATGATTTTATAGCAGTTCAAATTTCAGATGCAGGATTTCGGGCAATGAAGGCCGATCCAGAATATGAAAAATGGGTATTAGATACCTTACAAAGAGATTTTATGTGTTATGATCCATGGGGGAGTAGCGGAAAATATGTGATTCATTCTTTTGGTGCATCAAAGGAAGCTTATCGAGGAGAAAGCTGGCGTATGGAAGAACCAGATGGAAAAGACCGATACAATCAAAAGTCAAAAAATAGTTTTTGGGAGAGAAAAGCTAGACGAAGAAAACAGTTAAAAGAGCAGTACGAAAAATTATTAAGAAAACGCTTATTGGAAAAGAAATTTTATGAAAAAAAGATATATGAAAGGAAATTACAACAGCGAAAATATGAAACTGATGTAATAGAAAACAAGATCACAGCCAATCAGCAATCAAAAGAGTGGTATCAGAAAAAACAGTGGAAAGCAACCACACTTTATGAGGAAAGCAGTATAATAGAGATGCCAGACACTATGAATCTTATGGGGTAATAACAAGAGATAAATTTTATTATAATTAGCCCGATAAATTTATAAAGAAAGTGCAAATATTATGAGGATATTAGTAGTAGAAGATGATCAACTTTTAAATCATACTCTTTGTTATAATCTAAAGATTGCCGGATATATAGTAGATACAGCTATAACAAAAACAGTTGCTAAAAAGTTATGTAAAAAACAAGAGTATGATTTAATTGTTTTGGATATCAATTTACCAGATGGAAATGGTTTTGATTTTTGTCGGGAAATAAAAGAAGCTTATCCAGATACAGCTATTATTTTTTTAACAGCAAATGATATGGAAAGTGATATGTTAAAAGGATTTGAACTAGGTGCAGATGATTATGTAACAAAGCCATTTCCAATTCATGTTTTTCAAAAGAAGATATCGGCATTGTTTTCTCGAATGAAAAAACAGTCTTTTGCTGATTGTTTTGATGATGGAAATTTGTGGATTAATTTTTCTGATATGACCGCTTCTTTAGCTGGTCAGCCGATTTTTTTTACTTCCTTTGAATATCGACTCTTAAAAGTGCTAATAAAGAATACGCAAACTGTTTTAACAAGACAAGTGTTATTGGAAAAATTATGGGATGTAGAAGGAAACTTTGTAGATGAACATGCACTTACTGCTGCCATTAGTCGAATCCGAAATAAAATTGAAAAAACAGATACTTCCTATATTAAAACTGTTTATGGTATGGGATATATGTGGATTGGAGGAAGAAAATGAAACAATCTTGGGGTTCTGTTAATCAATCTTGTATGATAGCATCTGGTATTTTTTTATTGTTTTCTATTATTTTTTTAATAATAAGTTATTTGATAACAGGAAATATAAGTTTGGTCTATTGGAGCATTTTATATATATTATCTGTATTTTTTATAGTGATAAAGTTGGTTTTTTGGTTGCGCTATCAACTAGTGGAATTTTCTAATACTTTTTGTCGAATATTAGATGAGATATTAAATGGAGAGATAGAAATATTTCCAGTTTTAGAGAAAGATTCTTTGTTTGATAAAATGATGTATCGTCTAATAAGGCTTTATGAAGTTGTATTAGAGAATCGACGTCGGATAATAAAAGAGCGAAAAGATTTGCAGGAATTAATTTCAGATATTTCACATCAAGTAAAGACCCCTATTGCAAATTTAAAGATGGTAAATGCGACGTTATTGGAGCAAGAAATGGGGAGAGAAAAACAAAAGGAATTTTTAACCGCTTGTGATATGCAAATAGAGAAATTAGATTTTTTAATGCAGGCAATGATAAAAACTTCCCGATTAGAGGCAGGAATAATTTCTTTAAAGAAACAAAAACAGACCATCTATGAAACATTGGCAAATGCTTTAGGGGGAATCTTATTACAAGCAGAAAGGAAAGAAATACAAGTGCAGGTAAATTGTTCAGAAGATTTAGAGGTTTCTCATGATCGAAAGTGGACAGGAGAGGCTTTCTTTAATCTTTTGGATAATGCTGTAAAATATACTTCAAATGGTGGAATAATTAAAGTTGATGTAAAGGCTTGGGAGATGTATGTAAAGGTGACAATTACAGATAGTGGAAAAGGAATTGCAAAAGAGAAACAAGGAACAATATTTCAACGATTTTATCGAGAAGAAGAGGTACATGATATAGAGGGAATTGGAATTGGACTTTATTTAACTCGTGAGATTATTACTATGCAAGGTGGATATATTATGGTAGATTCTGAAATAGGAAAAGGTACTTCCTTTTCTGTTTTTCTTCCTTATTAAATAATCAAAAAAATATCACAAAGTTGTGATATTTTTTTTGATTATTTGGGAAAATGGTGATAATTTTATTAGGATTCCTTTTTACAATAGAAATATAAAATAGTAAGGAGGATTTTAGTATGATAAGAATAAAAAAAGAGTTATTTTCTAATAGACGGAGGAAACATTTATGAATGATATTTTATTTGGAAACAATAATAAAAAAATAATTGATAAATTAGCTTTAAGTCGTCTAAAAAATAATAAGCAACGAAACTTATTTGTAATATCTGCCATAATTTTGACTACAGTTTTATTTTCTGCTTTTTTTTCTGCCTATGGGGGACTTTTAAACCAAGCCAGACAGATGGATGAACGGATGTTTGGAACCAGACATGCTGCAATTAAATTTTTATCACAAGATCAATATGAAAAATTAAAGTCTTCCAAGCGAATAAAAGAGGTTTTTTATACTAGATTAGTTGGAATGGCAAGTAATAAAGAGCTGTCAAAGTTAAATACGGAAGTACGTTATGCACAAGAAGGCGCTGCAAAAAGTTTTTTATGTTATCCAACAACAGGAACAATGCCACAACTAGAGGAGGAACTTGCAACGAGTACACTTGTTTTAGATGCACTTGGAATTCCCTATAAGCTAGGAGAACTTGTTCCTCTTTTGATTGAAATAGATGGAACTATTTATGAGAAAGAATTTCGGTTATGTGGATTTTGGGATGGATATAAAATTGCTTCTGCACAGGAAATTTGGGTTTCTCTTTCTTATGCGAATCAAGTGGCACCTGCTGCAAAACAAAGTTTAAAGAAATCTGGACGTTATGCTGGTTTATTTTGTGTAGATGTAAATTTTCCTTATAAATGGAATCTAGAAAAACAGTTGTATGAGTTAATCAGTCAAGATATTGGTGCCGAAATTAACTCTCTTCCAGCAAGTGTAAATCCGCTTTATCAAATGTTTTCTTTTAAGAATATCGATATTTTTCTTATTCTTGCTATTATTGTGTTACTTATGATAGTGATGCTTATAGGTTATTTCATTATCTATAATTTATTTTTTATCTCTGTTACACAGGATATTCAATTTTTTGGTCTTCTTCGAGCAATTGGAGCAAGTGGAGAACAAATAAAAAAGATAGTACAAAGACAAGCTATTTGGCTTGCATTATTTGGGATTCCTTTTGGATTAATAGGAGGCTATTTAATAGGATGTTTATTATTACCTTTTGTTATAACACAGACTTCTATTATAGACAGTGGAAAGTACCAAGTTCCCTTTCTTTTTTTGGTTGGGGCTGCGATTTTTTCTTTTGTAACAGTATATATCAGTAGTCGAAAGCCTTGTAATTATGCGGCTAAAATCTCTGCAATAGAAGCCGTTTCTTATTCTGGGATAAAAGAGAAAATAGGAAAAAAAGAACGAAAACAAAAGAAAATTTCTGTTTGGTCAATGGCAGTTGAAAATTTGAAACGAAATCGAAAGAAAGCGATTACAGCAGTAACAGGATTTGATTTTGATACTTATATGGAGCAAAATTTGATAGCAGATTTTTATATTAGTGATTATTCAATACAACAAGCAGGAATATATCAAAAGAATTTTTCCGGAGTAAGTAAGGAAGTTTTAGATAAAATAAATCAATTGCCTGGTTTGGAAGATAGTGCAAGTGTATATGCAGAAGAGATTATACAGAAACTACCAGATAAGATGGGAGAACGAGTGGCACAAGAATATCCAGAACAGTATAGGGAAATTTTATCGACAGAGCATAAGTGTGCTTCTTTGGTTTATGGGATAGAGGATACTCTGCTTGATCAAGTAGAGCTGGTAGAAGGAACTTGGGATATGGAATTATGGGAATCAGGAAAAGGAGTAATTTTAACAGACTTTTATTATAAAGGAAACTTTGGCCCAAAAGGTGCTTCTCCACTTTATCAGATAGGAGATGAATTGTGCTTAAAAGAGAAAGATGGGAAAGAGAGAAGTTTTCAGGTGATGGGAATAGGAGAAATCGATCATCGGCTAAATGCTAGGGTTTATCTGGATCTTGGAATTATGATTCTATTGCCTGATTCGTGTTTTTTGGAGCTTTATGGAGAAACACAGCCACTTTGTACGATCTTTAATATAGAGGATTCTTATATTGAAGATACAGAGAAATGGATTTTGGAATATTGTGAAAATATAGAAAAGAATTTATCATATCGTTCTAGTCAGATTTATAAACAGGAATTTCAGCAGGCGCAAGTGACCTATAGTATAATTGGGGGAGTATTAAGTACAATTCTTGCTTTTATTGGAATTTTAAATTTTAGCAATATGACAGCAACTTCAATTATAATTCGACAAAAGGAATTGACAATGCTAAGTGCAGTTGGAATGAGTGAAAGGCAAATAAAGCAAATGTTAATATTAGAGAGTTTTTCTTATATTGGATTGGCGGTTTTATGGACGATTACAATTGGAAAAGCGATAAATTATTTTATTTGCAAAAATATAATCGCACAGATGTGGGCATTTCGTTATACAATTACTTTGCTTCCTATTTTTATTATGCTGGTTGCTTTATTAGGAATTGCTTGGGTTATTCCACTTGGATTTTACCGAACGATAAATCAAAAGAGTATTGTGGAACGGTTACGATTTGAATAATTTAAAAAATAGGGGGAGTGTTACTATAAGATGGCGATAGTTTTATTATTTATTTATTCTATAATACCAGTAGGGATACTGCTTACCCTATCTATTGGTTATACACTTTCCTTGCAAAATGATATTTTTTCAGCTATTATGATGGCAATTTTTTCTATTGCTGCACTAAAAATAGAACAAAATAAGGAAAAAAGAGAGGTAACATGGGTAAATCAGGCAGTTATTTTATTATTACTGCCAATTTCACTGCTCAATTGGCTTTGTTATGTTTTATTAAGTGGATGGAACTATACAATCTTATGTATGGCAATTTGTTCGATATGTGCAGGGATTTATTTAAAAAAATATATCCAAAAAAAGGTGTTAAGAAGAATTTTATTTTTTCTTTGTTTTTTACTTTTTATACCAGTAAGTTTTGTTTCTTTTTTCGATTGGTTATTTCAGGATTTTGGCCGCAATACAGTTATACAGACATTAGACTCATCAGATGGGAACTATAGGGCAGCAGTAATTTGTCACGATCAGGGGATTTTAGGAGGTGATGTAGTAGTAGAGGTTTATCAAGTTCAGACAAAAATGAATTTTTATATTTTTCAAATATGGAAGAAACCAAAACGAGTATATTTTGGAGATTGGGCTATGTATCAGGATATAAAAATTTGTTGGGTAGAAGAGGATGCCTTATCAATAAATGGAGTGGTATATAGAATGGATTAAGATTGTTTTGCACGCCAAAGAATAGTTCAAATTTGGCGTGCAAATATTTTTTAGAGAGATTAACCAATAGATAGGTTTGCTTGTTTTAATCGATGTTTTAATGCCAAACTAACAAAATAAGCACCTATCACAGAAAGGATATCTTTTGCAAGATAGGGAACAGAAACAGTGAGTGCTGCACTGATAAAACTGATTTCGCTATTGTTTTTAGCAGTCATAATTAGACTAAATTGTAAAGAACCTAATATATGACAGAGTATTAATCCGATTAAGCCAAGTAAAATCGGGAGTACTTTATTGGAGGAGTCTTTTTTTAAACCACATAGGGTTGCCATTGGAATAAATCCAAATAAAAAGCCGCCAGTGACGCCCAATAGTTTGCCTAATCCGCCTGTCATACCAGCATAGATTGGTACACCAATTGCCCCAAGTAAAACATAGAGAAATACACATAGCGTACCTTGTTTAAAACCAAGAACAAAGCCACATAATGCAATTGCAAAGGTTTGCAATGTAAAAGGAACACCAGTTGGAGAAGGAATTTCCAAAATAGATAAAACAGCGACTAGGGCAGTAAACATACCAATAGTTACAAGTGATTTTGTAGAAATTGCTTGTTGATTCATAATTTGCTTTCTCCTCTGTTTTTTTATGTATCATTTACAGTTAGAAGTATAATATAGGATAGAAGAATTGTCAACTATAAAATAAAATTGGTTGACAAATAAGCGTAGGGAACGATTTAGAAAAATATAATAATTTATTATTTAGTTTTGCTGTACATATGATATGGAAAAGAGTATAATTAGATTTACTTGTGACTTATTAAAAAAAAATATGCGAAGATAGAAAGAAAGGAATTATATACAAATGAGTAATTTTTTAAAAATGATACTAGGTTTTTTGTTTCTTGTTTTTAATATTCAAGTAAAATTAGGCGGTATTACTTTGGATATTGTGCCAGATTTTATTGGTTATGGTTTGATTTTTTTAGCAACAAAGGGGTTGTTAGAATGGAGTCCTTGTTTTCAAAAGACTAGGAAATATGCTGTAATTGCTTTTGTAATATCTGTTTGTCGTATCATTGCACAAAATATAAATGCAACTTTTACAGTACAAGGAACTTTACTTGGAATTGAAACAATTGCATATATTTATTTAAGTTATTATGTAATGGAAGGGTTATATGTAAAGAATAAGACAGATAAAATTTATGAATTAAATTCTCAGTTAAGAGGAGCATGGATTGCAGTGGCAGTGTCACGATTTATCTATTGTTTTTTAGGATTAACTGATTTGGATTCCTTAACAGCAGAACTTGGTATAGAAGGAATGGAATCTACGATTTTGGTTTTAATTAGTGCAGTTACATTTGTAGTAGAAGCGTTTTTTGTTTTAACATTAAATCAAAATCGTATGTTAATAGAAGAAAAGAAGAAAGTAGAACAAAAATAGGAAAGAAAAATGGAAAAGGAATCCGCAAACTCTAAAATATAGAGTGCAGATTCCTTTTTTAGAAGATTTTTTCCTATTTTTTTATATTTTCATTAAATTTTGGAAATGGAGCTTGTTTTTTTGGAGTACCACCATAAGGGTCCCAGTGGAGATTTTCAATATCCTTTGCACAATATTGATGAGTAATAGTCCAACCAATATAGCCAATTAAAACGGTGATAGCAATAACACAAAGTTCTGCTACAAAAGCAGATGGGAATAAGATTCCATAGGTGTATAGATAGGTTGGCAGTTCATATAGGGCACGCAGTCCAATTGCGAGTCCCAACAAATAGGAAGGAGCTTGGTTTTTAATGACAGCAAAAAAGATCATACTGATAGAAAAGTGAAGAACAAAGTTTGCTGCAACATGAATTCCAGAAGAAAGGTAAGTCAGCCAAGAGACCGTAAATAGTGGTTCTAAGGTAGTCAACATTTCTTCTGCTTCTTCACCTGCTGCTGTAACAAGTTCCTGTAAGCCTGTTTGATTGATGGTCAGACAGATTAAAAGACTTTGTAATGCATTCCAGGCGATTAAGATTAATGCGTGTGTGGAAGCTGTTCCAGTAGCAAACATTGCACTTGTCCCAATATTAGGATACTCTTTTAAACCAATACGTAGCGTAATGTAACGTCCAATTTCGCTGATAGCACCAACAAAAAGAACACAGAGGATGCTATAAAGAAGCGGATATTTTGTAGGAATATTTTGAAAGCCTGGAATTAAAAATGGTACAAATAATATTAGATTTGTAAGAAAAAATTCTATAACTAAAAAATTTGTAGCTCCAAAAAATAAAAGTTGCCATCTTCCTAGAAATTGGCGTTTGCTTACTAAAAAAGCATAGATTGGAATACCAACTGATAATAAAATAACGATGCCTAATGCAATCATATTAAGTGTCGGAATTGTTTGATTGACATCTAAAGTTGAAGAACAGGTTAACATAATAGCCTCCTTAATAAAAATAAATAATAAACAAAGATGAAACTATTATAACATAGATAAAAGAGAGAAAGAATAAAATTTTTCGAAAATGTAATCTAATCCATTGAAAAATCAATTTCTTTCTTAAAAAAATACTTGCATTTTCATACATAAAATGGTATTATACAGCCAACAATTGAATAGAGAGCAAATAAATGAATTCAGGAGGAAGTTATGAAAAGACAGATGAAACGAATTCTAACTATGGTTGTAACAGTAACAACAATGATTGTACTGGGCGGGTGCGCAGGCAATACAGGAGGGGAAACGGTTCAATCAGAATCCAATTTAACTGTTGAAAGTAACACCACAGAAGAGAACACTACAGTTGCAGAAGTATCAAGTGAAACACAAGAAGGAGAAGCAACTTATGGTGGCTCTATAGTAGTAGGAATCCAGAATGATCTGGATAGTCTTGACCCACACCTTGCAGGTTCGGCAGGAACATCTGAAGTACTATTTAACATTTTCGAGGGTTTAGTAAAGCCCAATTCGGAGGGAGAACTAATTCCGGCAGTAGCCAGTGATTACAAGATTTCAGAGGATGGTATGTGTTATACATTCACCTTAAGAGATGGCGTAACATTTCATAATGGTGAGCCGGTTACGATAGAAGATGTCATTTATTCAATCAAACGATGTGCCGGCATGTTAGAGGATCAGACTGAACCTTTGGTGTCGGCTTATTCTGTGATTGCAGAAATTAATACACTAGATGAAAAAACAATCGAATTAAAGCTTTCCGAAGCGGATACAGAATTAATTGGGTATTTAACAGAAGCAATTTTACCAAAAGAATATGAAAATCAAGCATCTGCACCAATCGGATGCGGACCGTTTCAGTTTGTATCCTATGCTCCACAGCAATCTTTTGTAATGAAACGATTTGAACATTATTGGGGAGAGAGACCTTATTTGGATCAGGTTGAGTTTCGGATTGTGGCAAATACAGATTCTGCTATGATGGAATTAAAAGCAGGTTCGATTGATATTTATCCTTATTTGACTTCTGATCAAGCGAATGAGCTATCTGGCCAATTTGAAGTTTTAATTGGAACGAGTAATTTAGTACAAGCTTTATTTTTAAACAATGCAGTTGCTCCATTTGATCAGGTAAAAGTTCGGCAAGCACTTTGTTATGCAGTAGATGCACAAGAAATTATGGATATGATTGCGGATGGATATGGAACTGAGATTGGAAGTAATATGTTTCCCGCTTTTGGAAAATATTATAAAGATTTATCTGAATATTATTCTGTAGATATTACAAAAGCAAAAGAATTGCTTACAGAGGCTGGTTATCCAAATGGGTTTGAGATGACCATCACGGTTCCTTCTAACTATCAGTTTCACATTGATACAGCACAAGTGATTGTAGAACAATTAAAGCAGATTGGAGTAAATGCGAAGATTGAACTGGTAGAATGGGCAAGCTGGTATAGTGACGTATATCGTGGAAGAGAGTTTCAGTCTACGATTGTTGGATTGGATGCAGATTTGGCACCAAAAGCGTTATTGAAGCGATATGGAAGTGAAGTAAAGAATAATTTTATAGGATTTTCGGATGAAGAATATGACAGGATATTAGAAGAAGCATTACGTGCAGTAGATGATAATATAAAAGTAAAAAATTATCATCGTTTGCAGGAGATTTTGGCAGAACAGGCAGCTTCTGTGTTTATTCAAGATGCAGCAGTATTGATTGCTTTTAATCCAAAGCTGGGCGGATATACCTTTTATCCAGTTTATGTGCAAGATATGAGTCAAATTTATTATCGAAAGTAAAATACGTAGGGTTTCGTCTACGAAAAAGAAAGGATTTTTTTATGAAATATCTTGGAAAAAAAATAGTGACTCTCTTATTCACATTGTTATTTATTTCGATGGCAGCTTTCTTGGTATTTCAAATTATTCCTGGAGATCCAGCAGCTATGATGTTAGATATGGATGCTACAGATGCACAGATTGAAGCGATGCGGGAACAATTAGGGCTAAATCGACCGCTTTTCGTGCGTTATATCAGTTGGATTATGGATTTTTGTAGAGGAAATCTTGGAATTTCTTATCACTATCAAATTCCAGTTGCAGAGTTATTAAAGGATAAGTTGCCAGTGACATTTGCTTTAGCTGGAATTACATTTTTATTAATTTTATTCTTATCTATTCCATTTGGACTTTTTCAAGTGCGGTTTGCGAAAAAGCGGATTGGAATCGTGATGCATATAGTCAATCAGGTTTTCATGGCAATTCCTTCCTTTTTTCTTGGAGTATTGATTATTTTGGTCTTTGGATTAATTTTAAAATGGTTTACGCCTGGAAGATATGTAAGCTATACGGAAAATAAGATTGGTTTTTTTCTGTATTTGATTGCGCCAGCTATGGCAATTGCCGTTCCAAAATCAGCTATGGTAGTAAAATTTTTAAGAAATTCGGTTTTAGAACAAGGACAAAATGATTATGTTCGAACTGCTTATAGCAAAGGAAATACAGAACAAAAAGTGTTTTATAGGCATATTTTAAAAAATGCTTTGATTCCAGTTGCGACAATTTTAGGCATGATGGCAGCAGAAACAATGGCTGGTAGTATTGTAGTAGAGCAAGTTTTTAATCTTCCTGGGCTTGGAAGACTTTTGGTATCCTCAATTGGAAGCCGTGATTATCCAGTTGTACAGGCAATTCTTGTCTATATTGCTTCTGTTGTTGTAATTATGAATGGGGTTGTAGATGTACTTTATCGCTATCTCGATCCACGAATTCGAGTGGAATAAAAAAGAGAAAGGAAGTGACAGAATGGAAATTAGCCAAATAAGAACAGCAAAAATAAGAAAAAAGAAAGAAAATAAGAGAAATATTACTTTGATGATAGGACTGATTTTGGTTGCTTTTTTGTTGTTTATGATGGTAATGGGACTTCTTTTTTCTCCTTATGATGTGGCGCAGATGAATAAAAAAGAAAAATTTATGGCTCCTTGTCTAACGCATTTGATGGGAACAGATAATTTTGGACGTGATATTTTTACTAGAGTACAACAAGGAATGGGAATGACAGTATTAATTGCAATTTCAGTTACTGGAATTGGAGCTTTTTTTGGAACGATTTTAGGGGCGATTACTGGATATTATGGGGGATGGCTAGATGAGATTTTAATGCGGTTAAATGATATGTTGGCAGCATTTCCTAGTATTTTATTGGCTCTTGTTTTTATTAGTATATTAGGAAGTGGGAAGTATATTATTATCTTGGCACTTGGGATTATCTTTATTCCTAGTTATGCGAGAATTGTACGGGGAGAATTTTTGCGTCTTCGAGAATCTGATTATATAAAAAGTGCAAAATTAATGGGAGTTTCTGATTTTCGGATTATGTTAGTACATATCCTTCCAAATGGAATTCCTGCTCTTTTGTCAGCTCTTACAGTTGGATTTAATAATGCAGTACTTGCTGAAGCGGGTATGAGTTATCTTGGAATTGGTGTACAGCCTCCAGATGCCAGTTTGGGACAAATGCTTTCCGAGGCGCAGGGTTATCTATTTTCTGCGCCCTGGTATGCACTTTGTCCAGGAGTGATTATTATTTTATTGATTTTAGGATTTAGTTTTATTAGTGAAGGTATTGCTGGAAGGTAAAGGGAGGAATCGTATGTTAAAAGTTGAAGAGCTATCCATTTTATTTCCTGAAAATCGGACAGATTCTAAAATAAAAGCAGTGGATAAAATTTCATTTACAATAAATCAGGGAGAAATTGTTGCAATTATTGGAGAATCTGGTTCTGGAAAAACGCAGACTGCACTTGGAATAATTGGACTTTTAAGTGAGAAAGCACAATGCAGTGGACGAATTTTCTATAAAGGTGTGGACTTGCTTTCTCTTTCTTTAGCAGAACGACGGACTTATATGGGAAAAGAATTATCGATGATTTTTCAAGAGCCAATGACATCTTTAAATCCCGTAATGAAAGTTGGAAAACAGATTGAAGAACAGTTGATTTTACATGATTCTATTACAAAAGAGGAACGAAAAGAACGGATTAAAGAAACATTAGAAGCAGTGGGATTAAAAGAAGATATTTGTGAAAAATATCCCCATCAGCTTTCAGGTGGGATGCGGCAGCGTGTTATGATTGCAATAGGAATGATCTGTTATCCTGGACTTATGATCGCAGATGAACCAACAACTGCGTTGGATGTACAAGTGCAGGAGCAGATTTTAGAACTTTTAAAAAAGATTAATCAGACACAAAAGATGGGAATTCTTTTTATTTCTCATAATTTAAAGGTAGTAAAGAACTTTAGTGATCGGATTTTAGTAATGCATCAGGGAAAAATTGTAGAAAGTGGTACGCCAGACGAGATTTTTTATGCACCAAAAAAAGCTTATACAAAAAAGCTGTTAGCATCTATTCCTTCAAAAAATGGGATTTGTTTGTCAGGAGAAAAGGAAAGCGAAACGATCTTAAAAGTTTCTCATCTAAATGTATTTTATACAGAAGGAAAAGGATTTGGAAGAAAGAAAAAAAGGCAGGTACTTTTTGATATTAACTTTCAGATTCATCAAGGAGAGGTTGTTGGACTAGTGGGGCAAAGTGGCTGTGGAAAGTCAACACTTTCAAAAGCAATTTTAGGGTTAAATCAGGAGATAGAGGGAGAAATTGTGCATAAGACCATACGGCCACAGATGGTATTTCAAGATCCATATGGATCTTTAAATCCAGCAAAGAAAATTGGCTGGATTTTAGAAGAACCACTGCGAATTCAAAAAATAGAAGAAAAGAAGCGGCAAGAGACAGTAATACGTATGTTGGAAAAAGTTGGGTTAGATTGTGAATATCTAGAAAGGAAACCATCTGATTTAAGTGGAGGGCAGCGGCAAAGAGTGGGGATTGCTTTGGCGTTGATACAGGGTTCAAAACTAATTATAGCAGATGAACCAGTTTCCGCTTTAGATGTTACCATACAGGCACAAATTTTAAAACTTTTACTTGATTTAAAGGAAGAATTTCAGTTGTCTTACTTATTTATTTCTCATGATATGGATGTAATGTATCAAATTTGCGATCGGATTCTTATGATTCAGGAAGGAAAAATTGTAGGAGAAAAATAAATTTTAAAATTTTTAAAAAAGTACTTGCAATTTTGAGTTGTATTCGATATAATACCTACTGTCACCAGTAAATGTGACAAAAATAGGGCTATCGCCAAACGGTAAGGCACTGGACTCTGACTCCAGCATTTCAAGGTTCGAATCCTTGTAGCCCTGTTTTGCAATAAATAAAATAGAAAATAGGGCTATCGCCAAACGGTAAGGCACTGGACTCTGACTCCAGCACTTCAAGGTTCGAATCCTTGTAGCCCTGTTGATACAGCTTGCAGAAAATTTGCAAGCTGTATTTATTTTTTACTTAAGTATGTAAGAAAGCATTTCCAAACAAGTATTCCTAGTAAGATTCCAAAAAACATACCACCTATTACATCTGTTGGAAAATGAACATATAGATATAGACGGGAAAATCCAATAATGGCAGCTAAAATTAGTGCTGGAATCCCAAGTTTTTTATTTCCAAGTGCGATTACTGTAGCAGCGGAAAAGGAAGAGAAAGTATGACCAGATGGAAAAGAATATTCACCTGGCGGAGCAATTAATAGATAGGTTAGTTTTTCAGGTCGGGCAATAAAAGGACGTTCTCTTGCTATTAGTGGTTTGATGCAGGAGTTTCCTATCAGCTGCATAAAAAGGAGAGAAAGAAGGGCAGCAAGACCAATAGTTCGAGTCTTCTTTTGCGAGAGAAGGAAAAGAGAGAAAAGAATCCATATCATTCCTCCATTTGCTAGAGAAGAGATAAAGGGAAAAAATAGGTTTCCTATTTCAGTTCTTAGGTGTTTTGCAATAAAATCTAAAACGGTAAATTCCCAATTCATAAATCGTAATCCTCCGTATCATAACTTTTTTTATAATTTATTATTTTTATTATATAATATTCTGGTTTTCTCTGCAAGAAAAAAGAAAGGGCTAGACAATTGATAGGAAGAATACTATAATAAATCCCAGATAATATTAGATTATTAAATGTTAAAAAGAAATTTTAAGCAAAGGGGTAAAATAAATGAGCAAAATAGCATATGTTACAGATAGTAACAGTGGAATTACGCAAAAGGAGGCAAAAGAATTGGGAATTACCGTTCTTCCAATGCCTTTTTTTATCAATGGTGAGATATATTATGAAGATATTAGTTTAACACAACAGGAATTTTATAAAAGATTAGAAGAAGATGCAGATATTTCAACTTCACAGCCATCTCCAACCGATATACAAGAATTATGGGATAGATTGTTGGAAGAATCGGATGAGATTGTGCATATTCCAATGTCAAGCGGATTAAGTGGCTCCTGTGCTACTGCACAAATGCTTGCGAAAGATTATGATGGAAAGGTACAAGTAGTCGATAATCAGAGGATTTCTGTTACTATGCGACAATCTGTAATGGATGCGCTAACATTAGGAAAAGCAGGAAAAAATGCAATCGAAATAAAAGAGATATTAGAAGAACAAAAGTTTGATTCTAGTATTTATATTTCATTAGAAACTTTAAAATATTTAAAAAAGGGGGGACGTATTACACCAACAGCAGCAGCGTTAGGAACCATTTTAAATTTAAAACCTGTGCTTCAGATACAGGGAGAAAAGCTGGATGCTTATGCAAAAGCAAGAGGAATGAAAGCAGCAAAAAAGACAATGATAGAAGCAATGAAAAAAGATTTTCAAACTAGGTTTCAAGCATATGTAGAGAAAGGAGAAATGGAGTTAATGTATGCTTATTCTGGCAATCCAGAAGAAGCGCTTCAGTGGAAACAGGAGATGGAAGAAGCGTTTCCAGGAATTCGGATTATGGGAGATCCACTTTCTTTAAGCGTATCTTGTCATATTGGAAAAGGAGCACTTGCAATTGCTTGTGCAAGAAGAGTTACTGTATGATATAATAAAAAACAAAAGAAAAAACGAATTATTTAATAAATATTTAATAAAATGATTATAAAATATTGTGTTATGGAAAAAAAGGTGCTATAATCAAAAGGCGGTAGCCAGAATATGGAAATTAAAGGGAAAAGATAGAGAGAAACTGTTTTTTTATAAAAAGATGAAAGAGATATAAAAAAATGGGGAATCATAACAACAGCTCTAGGAGGAAATATTATGAATAAACATACAGGAGGTTATCAAAATCTTGTTTTATTGTCCCAGATTAGTATTCAGATTATGGTGCCAATCTTTTTATGTCTCTTTTTGGGGCTTTGGTTAGATGAAACATTTGGAACTTGGTTTACTGTTCCTCTTTTATTTATGGGAATTGCAGCAGGAGGCAGAAATGCTTGGATGTTAGCAATGGGAGTAGTAAAGAAGGATAGTAGGAGGAAGAAAAAGGATGAAACACATCAATAGTACCGTCTGGGAATTGGTAATTGGTATTCTTTTTACTGGAGGAATATTGGAATTGCTGTTGTTAGCGTTTCTTCCAGATAAGGTTTCACTTAGTCTTGGATTATGGATTGGTATTCTTACTGCGGTTATTATGGTGTTTCATATGAATTATTCCATTACGAAAATTTTGGATATGGGAGAGGGAGCTGCAAGAAAAGGGGCAGTAAAAGGTTATGCAGTTAGAACAATAGGTCTGATAATTGTCTTATTAACTGTTGTTGTAACAAAAAAGGCAAATTTATTAAGCTGTATTGCAGGAATATTTACATTAAAAGTAGCGGTGTATTTACAACCGTTTACTCATAGAATAATAAGGAGGGTGAAAGAGTGAATGTGCTATTAATGGCAGAACGGGCAATGAATCTTACTGCATCTGCGGTAAATCGAATCGTACCAAAAAGAATGATGGCACAGGAAAAAGAAGCTGACTTCTATATCAAGTATTTATATGAATACGAGATAGGTGGACAGAAATTATATTTGACCACAACACATGTCAGCCTTTTTATTGTTACTGTGTTATTATTAATTCTATTTGTATGTGCTAACCGTAAGATGAAGAATCCAGATGAAGTGCCTGGAACATTCCAGAACATCCTGGAACTGTTTGTAGAGATGCTTGGAAATATGGTAAAGGGCATTATGGGAGAGAATGGAATACGGTTTGTAAACTATATTTCTGCGATTTTTCTTTTCATCCTGGTTTGTAATATTTCCAGCCTGATTGGACTACGTCCACCAACTGCAGATTATGGTGTTACACTTCCGTTAGGTTTAATTACCTTTGCACTTGTACACTATAATGGTATTAAAAAGAATAAGGGGAAGCATTTTACAAACCTGTTTCAACCATTACCACTTCTGTTTCCGATTAATATAATCGGCGAATTTGCAGTTCCATTATCATTGTCATTGCGTCTGTTTGGTAATGTGCTGTCAGGAACAGTTATGATGGGACTCTGGTATGGATTGTTGCCGCTTTTGGTGAAATTAGGAATCCCAGCGGCATTGCATGTATATTTTGACGTATTTTCTGGTGCGATTCAGACATATGTATTTTGTATGCTGACTATGGTATATGTCAATGATAAGATTGCAGACTAAGACGCAAAGTAAAAGAAAACAAGATTTTTAAGGAGGACAACATTATGTCAAACATTACGAACGAAGGTTTAATTTTAGCATGTTCCGCAATTGGTGCAGGGTTAGCATTAATCGCTGGTATTGGTCCTGGAGTTGGTCAGGGTATTGCTGCTGGTTTTGCTGCAAATGCAGTAGGACGAAATCCTGGTGCGAAATCAGATATTACTTCTACTATGCTTTTAGGGCAAGCAGTAGCTGAGACAACAGGTCTTTATGGTTTTGCAACTGCAATTATCCTGCTATTCGTAGCACCATTACTTGGGAAACTTTAATTCGTACTCTGAAAGGATATACCGATTAAAAGAGGCCAAAAGGAGGCGAAAAATTGGGACGAATATTTGATTTGGACTTGCAGCTTTTAAACGATGCACTGATACTGGCGATTAATGTATTTATCCTGTTCTTTGCAGCATCTTATTTGATGTTTAATCCTGTGCGGGATATGTTAAAGAAACGTCAGGACAAGATTGCAGCCGATATAGCTTCCGCTACCCAAAACAAAGAAGAGGCGTTGACATTAAAAGCAAATTATGATACGAAACTGAAAGAAGCAGATAAAGAAGTAGAGGCCATTCTTTCGGAAGCACGCAAAAAGGCGATAAAGCGTGAAGAGGAAATTGTAGCAGAGGCAAAGGAAGAAGCAGCAAGAATTATAAAGCGAGCCCAGACCGAAATCGAGCTGGAGAAAAAACGTGCAATGGATGATATGAAGAAAGAAATGATTCAAATTGCATCCATGATGGCAGGAAAGATTGTAACACAGTCCATGAATATAGAAATTCAGGATGCGTTGGTAGAAGAAACCTTAAAGGAAATGGGTGAGAGCACATGGCAAAATTAGTATCCAAAACATACGGGGATGCATTATTTGAACTGGCTTTAGAGGAAAATGCCATGGATATGCTTTTTGAAGAAGTCCAGGTTCTTTCAGAGGTTCTAGCTACTGGCGATGAATTTATGAAGATATTGAATCACCCGAAGATTGCAAAAGAGGAAAAACTTCAGGTAGTCGAAGCAGTATTAAAGGGCAGAGTATCTGACCATTTAACAGGCTTTATCACGCTGGTTGTGAATAAGGAACGTTATAATGAGCTGCCGGCAATCTTTTCGTATTTTATTACAAGAGTAAAAGAATACAAGGGGATTGGAACAGCCTATGTATCCTCTGCAGTTGCGCTTAAGGATACACAGAAGAAAGAAATAGAAAAGAAGTTGCTTGCCACAACGGATTATAAATCCTTTGAAGTTCAGTATAAAATACAAGAGGATCTAATTGGCGGTATGGTAATCCGAATTGGAGATCGTGTGGTAGACAGCAGTATTAAAACAAAACTGGAAAATATAACCAGAGAATTGATAAAGATACAACTTTAGGAAAGAAGGTGCGAAAAGTTCATGAATTTGAGACCGGAAGAAATAAGTTCTGTAATCAAAGAGCAGATCAAACATTATTCCACACAGCTTGAAGTATCTGACGTAGGTACAGTAATTCAGGTAGCAGATGGAATCGCACGTATCCACGGCCTGGAAAATGCTATGCAGGGTGAATTATTGGAATTCCCAGGAGAAGTTTATGGAATGGTTCTCAATTTGGAGGAAGATAATGTCGGTGCTGTATTGTTAGGTGCAGGCAATATTAGTGAAGGTGATACGGTAAAAACCACAGGACGAGTGGTAGAAGTTCCTGTTGGAGATGCGATGATAGGACGAGTAGTCAATGCTTTGGGGCAGCCAATTGATGGAAAGGGTCCAATTGTAACCGATCGATATCGTCAGGTAGAGCGTGTGGCTTCTGGTGTTATCTCTAGAAAATCGGTAGATACTCCATTACAGACAGGAATTAAAGCGATAGACTCAATGATTCCAATTGGACGTGGACAGCGTGAGTTGATTATTGGAGATAGACAAACAGGAAAAACAGCAATTGCAATTGATACCATTATTAATCAAAAAGGACAAGGGGTAAATTGTATTTATGTAGCAATTGGACAGAAGGCTTCTACAGTTGCTTCGATTGTAAAAACTTTAGAAGAATATGGTGCAATGGATTTTACAACAGTAGTTGTATCAACAGCAAGTGAGCTGGCACCACTTCAGTATATCGCTCCATATGCAGGTTGTGCGATTGGAGAAGAATGGATGGAACAAGGGAAAGATGTTTTGGTAGTTTATGATGATTTAAGTAAACATGCGACAGCATATCGTACACTTTCCTTACTATTAAAAAGACCACCTGGACGTGAAGCATATCCTGGTGATGTATTCTATCTTCACTCTCGACTATTAGAACGTGCAGCACGTCTATCGGATGAATTGGGAGGCGGTTCTTTGACGGCACTTCCAATTATTGAAACACAGGCAGGAGACGTATCTGCTTATATTCCTACCAATGTAATTTCGATTACAGATGGTCAGATTTATCTGGAAACAGAGGCGTTTAATGCAGGTTTCCGCCCAGCTGTAAATGCAGGTCTTTCTGTATCAAGAGTAGGTGGAGCAGCACAGATTAAAGCGATTAAAAAGATTGCAGCACCAATTCGTGTGGAGTTGGCACAGTATCGTGAACTAGCAGCTTTCTCACAGTTTGGTTCAGAGTTAGATGCAGATACAAAAGAAAAGTTAGCACAAGGTGAACGAATTAAAGAAATGCTAAAACAGCCTCAATATAAGACTATGCCAGTAGAATATCAAGTGTTGATTATCTACGCAGCAACAAAGAAATATCTGTTGGATATTCCAGTTACAGACGTACTGCGCTTTGAGAAAGAATTTTTTGAATTTGTAGATACGAAGTATTCAGAAATTCCAAAGAAGATTAGAGAAACAAAACAGATGGATGAGGCAACAGAAAGCCAGTTGAAACATGCACTGGATGAATTTAAGAAGAGCTTTAAGTAGGCGAGAAGGAAGGTGACCAGTTATGGCGTCTATGCGAGATATACAGAGACGGAAAAACAGTATTCAGAGTACCGGACAGATTACAAAGGCGATGAAATTGGTTTCCACTGTAAAACTTCAGAAGGCACGAGCAAAGGCAGAACAGGCAAGACCGTACTTTGAGCATATGTACAATACCGTATCCAGTATGCTTGCTTTATCTTCCGATATGAATCATCCCTATCTGAAAGCAGGAGAATCCAAGAAAAAAGCTGTAATTGTGGTAACTTCGAATCGAGGTCTTGCCGGCGGATATAACAGCAATATTATAAAACTGATTACCAGAGGCGAGTTAAAACAGGAAGAAGTAAAGATTTATTCCATAGGACGAAAAGGAAAAGAATATTTGGAACGCAGAGGATACGAGATGGCTGCGGATTATTCGGATGTAATTAACGAGCCGCTTTATAAGGATGCGCAGGAAATCGGGAAAGCCGTATTGGATGCATTTAAAAACGGAGAAGTTGGAGAGATCTATTTGGCTTATACTTCGTTTAAAAATACAGTAAGCCATCAGCCAAAATTGATGAGGCTTCTTCCAGTTGAATTAAACAAAGAAGAGGCAGCTACAGATGGAAAATCTATACCTATGAATTATGAACCAGATGAGGAAGAGGTATTGAATATTATTATTCCAAAATATATCTGTGGTTTAATTTATAGTGCGCTGGTGGAAGCGGTTGCCAGTGAAAATGGTGCCAGAATGCAGGCAATGGATTCTGCAACCAGCAATGCGGAGGAAATGATTGCGGATCTGTCCTTAATGTACAACCGTGCAAGACAGGGATCGATTACACAGGAATTAACCGAGATTATCGCTGGAGCACAGGCAATCAGTTAAAGAAAAATAGACTCTATTTATAAAGGAGTGAGGAAATGGCAGAGTTAAATGTTGGTAAGATTACGCAGATTATCGGTGCAGTTTTAGACGTAAAATTTCAGGGAAAACTGCCCGATATCAACGAAGCAATCCAGATCACCACAAAGGATCAAAAGACACTGGTAGTAGAAGTATCACAACATCTTGGTGATGATACGGTGCGCTGTATTGCGATGGGACCAACGGATGGATTGGTGCGTGGAATGGATGCAGTTGCTACCGGAGCACCAATTACAGTTCCAGTTGGTGAGAATACATTAGGACGTATGTTTAATGTATTAGGAGAACCGATTGATAATTTAGAGCCACCAAAGACAGAAGAACATTATCCAATTCATAGACAGGCTCCTGCATTTGAGGAACAGTCTACTTCAACAGAAATGTTAGAAACAGGAATTAAAGTAGTCGATCTTCTTTGTCCATATCAAAAGGGTGGAAAAATTGGTCTGTTTGGTGGAGCAGGAGTAGGAAAGACCGTATTGATTCAGGAGTTAATCCGAAATATTGCAACAGAACATGGTGGATATTCCGTATTTACTGGTGTAGGGGAACGTACCCGTGAAGGAAATGACCTCTATTATGAAATGAAAGAATCTGGCGTTATTGAAAAGACAACGATGGTATTTGGACAGATGAATGAACCACCAGGAGCAAGAATGAGAGTAGGTCTTACTGGACTTACCATGGCAGAATACTTCCGTGATAAGGGCGGTAAGGACGTACTGTTATTTATTGATAATATTTTCCGTTTTACACAGGCAGGATCAGAAGTATCTGCGCTGCTTGGACGTATGCCTTCTGCAGTAGGATATCAGCCTACTTTACAGACAGAGATGGGAGCTTTGCAGGAGCGTATTACTTCTACAAAGAATGGTTCTATTACTTCCGTACAGGCAGTTTATGTACCTGCGGATGACTTAACTGACCCTGCTCCAGCAACTACATTTGCACATTTGGATGCAACTACGGTATTAAGCCGTTCAATTGTAGAACTTGGAATTTATCCAGCAGTGGATCCATTGGAATCTACATCTAGAATTTTAGATCCTCGTATTGTTGGAGAAGAACACTATCAAGTAGCACGTGGTGTACAGGAGATTTTGCAGCGTTATAAAGAATTACAAGATATTATTGCAATTCTTGGTATGGATGAACTTTCTGAAGATGATAAGCTGATTGTATCAAGAGCAAGAAAGATACAAAGATATCTGTCGCAACCATTCTTTGTTGCAGAACAATTTACTGGGTATGAAGGACGTTATGTTCCTGTCAGTGAAACGATTCGTGGATTTAAAGAGATTTTGGAAGGAAAACATGATGAAATTCCAGAAAGTTATTTCCTGAATGCCGGAAGTATCGATGACGTATTGGCTCGGTGTAAATAGGCGGCAAATGGATTTGTCTGACGAATCGATAAGGCGGATAGGAGAGGTGTAGAATGGCAGAATTATTTCAATTACAGATTATTTTACCAAACCGTATCTTCTATGATAATCCGGTTTCTATGGTGGAGATGACTACGGGTGAGGGAGAAATTGGCGTCTATGCAAGACACCTTCCTGTGACTACAACATTGGCACCTGGGATTGTTCGGATTCATGAAGAAGGCGGAATCAAAGAGGCAGCGGTTCATTCTGGATTTGTGGTAATTCTTGGTGATAAGGTTACACTTATGGCTGAGGTTGCAGAATGGCCAAATGAGATTGATGTCAATCGGGCAGAAGAGGCTCGGATTCGAGCAGAACGACGAATTGGCAATGCAGAAGCTGGAGTGGATATTGCACGGGCAGAGATGGCACTTCGGCGGGCATTGGTTCGAATTGAGATTCAAGATCATGTGAAGTAAAAAAGAATAGAAAAACTTTTTTAGCAGACATTAAGAAAGCTTGGTGTCTGCTAAAAATATATCTTTTTATAGAAAATATGCTTCTTTTTTACAATATTATTAAATAAATGGGTAATTTTATAATATTTTAAAAGGATTTGGTACTTTATTTAAATAACTTATTATAGTTTTATATTTTATTTTTTAATATAAAGATATATTTTTGTTTTTTTATTATGTTTTAGTCCCATTTTTTTATAGATTTCCTTTATCTTTAAAATGAGTTTCAGTTTTTTGTACATAATATTAAAAAAATTTTTTGTTTTTTTAATATTTTAATTTGTATCTTGGCTATATTTAGAAAAATTTATATAATTCTTGATCATTTTTCCCTCCAAAATATTATTAAAATATTTATAATTGATCATGGTATTTTGATATAGTAAAAAGTATAATATAAGAAACACAGAGGAAAAAGAAAATTCTTATATACTGTTATTGGAGGAGTAGATTGTGAAATATTTTGAATTAGAAAACCAAAGGCTGGAAATAAAAGTAGTAGATGATAAAGAAAGTCAAGTTATTGGGTTTAATCCAGAAAAGTTAATATGCTATTCATTAGATAATAAGTGGGATATTGTAATTAATTCTTTTAAAGATAAATGCTTCATATTATCTAAAAAAGATTCAGAAGAGATTTTTAATGGAAAAAAATATATAGAGGAAGAGGATTTTCAGGTTCCAATGGAATCAAACAAAGCAATATTTGAAAAGAATATTTTAGAAGAGTATAATATAAATAAGAAACCTATAACAACGTTTATTTTAGCAATTACATATCAATGTAATTTGAGGTGTTCTTATTGTTATCAGCAACATTCGCTTAAATTGAAAAGAATTAATATGACAGAACAACAAATAGAAAGTATTTTTCAGATAATTTTAGAATATCATCAAGAATATCCAAATGAAATTATACAAATTGGATTATTTGGAGGAGAGCCTTTACTTCCAAGTAATGAAAATTTGATTACTAAAGTTTTTGAATTTTGCAAGAAAAATCTTTTTTTAGTTCATATTACAACAAATGGAATATTCTTAAAAGAATATTTAAAAAAAATAATCATTTATAGAAAGATAATAAATGGAGTTAATACGACTGTAGATAGTATGGTATGTAATGAGAAAACTAGAATAAATATGGAAGAAGAAAAAAGTGAAGTAGAAGAAAGTGGAATTACCATATTAAAAGCAGTAAAAACTTTACTTTACTATAATATAAGGGTTAATGTTACTACTAATATTGATGCACATAACTTAATAGAAATTTCAAATATTCATGAATTTTTTAATAAATGTGGATTTTATAGATATGAAAAATTTCGATGGGATATAGGAAGAGTAGATGATCGGTTATATGAAACCAATTATCCAGATATTATAGAAGAAACAGATATAATTTTAGAATTAAATAAAATTGAATTTCCAAGTTCTAATATGCATGCAGCATTTATAAAAACAGCAAGTAATCTTTGTAAAAAAATGGGAATGTTTTATGGACAAACAGAAATAAAAGGGACGTATAATTACTGTTGGACATCATCAGGTTTAGATAAAGTTTTTTATATTGATAATGAATTTAATACCTATCGTTGTACTTATTCGGTGGGACATAAAGAAAAAAGCATTTTTCAATTTACAAGAGAAAATTTAATAAAATATAAACCTTATAATAGAACATATTTGCAAAATGAAATGTGTTATTCTTGTAAACTTGGAGGATATTGTGCAGGAGGATGCCAATTGTCTTTTGAAGTAGATTTTAAAAGACAATGAGCATTTATAAAAACAGCAAGTAATCTTTGTAAAAAAATGGGAATGTTTTATGGACAAACAGAAATAAAAGGGACGTATAATTACTGTTGGACATCATCAGGTTTAGATAAAGTTTTTTATATTGATAATGAATTTAATACCTATCGTTGTACTTATTCGGTGGGACATAAAGAAAAAAGCATTTTTCAATTTACAAGAGAAAATTTAATAAAATATAAACCTTATAATAGAACATATTTGCAAAATGAAATGTGTTATTCTTGTAAACTTGGAGGATATTGTGCAGGAGGATGCCAATTGTCTTTTGAAGTAGATTTTAAAAGACAATGTGATTTTGAAAAAAAAAGTTTTGAAAAATTTGTTAAAATTGTATTGATACCATATTTAAAAGCAAAAATGAACAAAGAAGGAGAAGAAAAAATTGAAGAATATAAAAGTGATGAAAATAATTTCTCTATTTAATGGGTTAGTTTTTTTTGCTCCTGTTGCATTGTTAGTTCGAACACAGAGAGGAATTACAACATCAGAATTTTTTATATTACAAGCAATTTTATCAGTAGGAATATTTTTATTTGAAATACCTAGTGGATACATGGCTGATCGAATAGGATATAGAAAGACATTAATTATTTCACAGGTATTTTTGTTTTTAGCAAGAGTTCTTTTATGGATAGCGAATCATTTTGTTTGGTTTTTATTGGAGGCAGTTGTGGAGGCAGTTGCATTTAGTTTATCATCAGGAACTTTAGAAGCAGCAATATATTGCGAAACTCCACAGCAATATGGTGAAGAGACAGCAAAGATAAGTAATTATGGAACAATCAGTTTTATTATAAGTACTCTTTTATATTCTCCTATTTTTCTTTGGTTTGGCTTAGATGGATTATTAATTGCAACTGTAATTAGCTCATTTTTTGGAATGGTTACAATCTTTTTTCTTCAAGAAAAAAAAGATTGTAAATTTGTAAGAAAAAAAGTAGACAAAAAGGTAACCAATAAAAAATTTTTAGTGAATATTGGAATAATGTCTATATTAAAAAGTGCGTGTAGTGTAGGCTTTTTTGTAGTAAACTTTTTCTATGTAGTGAAACTTCAGCAAGTTGGAATTAATGTTGCATGGATGTCTACTATAATAATGACTTATTCTTTGGTACAAATTTTTGTTCCAAAATGCATAAAAATAGCAAAGAAAAAAGGCACAATAAGACAAATAATTTTTTTTGTATCTTTTATAACAACAAGTATTTTCTTTTATTTAGCTATTAGTACAGGATTTTTAAATTTATTTTTTATGGTTTTGTTACCAATGTTTTTGATGATGATTGATATAGAATTGAGTGAATTAGAAAATAAGTATATTGATTCATTTCAACAAGAAGAAAATAGAGCAACAATACTGTCACTTTCTAGTATGGGACAAAATATCATGGATGTAGTGTTTCTTTTAGGAGCAAATTTTTTTAGTGTATTAAGTGTAAATAGTTCTTTTTATATAGCAGGATTTGGGAGTTTTATTATAGTTTTATCCATGATGTTTTATAAAAAGTATAATGAGAAGTGTATATAACGCTAGATTTGAAAAGCGATTATATAAAATAATAAAAAAGGAGGATTTTATTTATGTATGATTTAGAATTTACAGTTGATGAATTGGAAGAAATGCGTGAAAATGATTTGATTTGTATTGGAAGTTATGTTCAAGAAGATGCAAACAATCCACGTAGATACTAAAGTAAGCATAATAGGTGAAACGTTTTCTAGAAAGGGATTATTAAAAATTAAGATCCTTGTGTTTCAAACAAGAGTAACCCCATAAGAATTGATATTTGTTAGATGTTGATTCTTGTGAGGTTATTTTTTATTCTACTTATTTGATAAGATTAAAGTTTAATATTTAATATAATTTTAGTAAATATCTTGATTTTTACATTTATTTACAGTATAATTATGGAAAGCTAATTTAAAAAGGAATAAAGGTTATATTAGATTATAAGAAATTTTACCTTATTATTTTTATTGGGTAGGGGAGAATAAAATTGAAAAATGATGGTATTGGAAAATTAATTTTTGAATTGCGAAAGCAAGAACAGATAACAGAGAAAGAATTATCACAGGGATTATGTTCTTTGGCAGAATTTCGAAAAATTGAAGCTGGAGAAAGAAAAGTAGAAAAAACTTTATTAGATGCATTGCTTGGACGAATGGGACGAGCAGCAGATAATTTTTTTATTATTTTAGAAAAAGAACAATATCAGTTGTATGAGTTACGAAATCAAATTCAAGAGGCTTATTTAATAGGTGATAATAAGAAATTACAGGAAAAGATGGAAAAGTTAAAAGAAAAAAATTTAAATAGGTCTCGATGTGATAAACAATTTTATTATAAAATGAAATTTTTAATGGGAGAATACTTATACAATGGGTTGGATGAGATGGAAGAGGTATTAGTAGGAATTATTCAAATTACAATCCCACAATTTAAGATAGAGAAGGTTTCAGGATATTATCTTTGCTTAGAAGAGATTAGTCTTTGTTGTTTATTGGCATCTATGTATCAACAATATAAAGAGAGAAGAAAGGCAAAAATTTTATTAGAAAATTTAATTGCCTGTATAGATAGACGATATCAAGATACAGAGGAAAAAGTACAGATTTATCCACAAGTCATATTATTATTATTGCAAGTATATGATGTAAAAATAGAGAACGAGAAATGGATTACATTTTGTCAAAAAACAATAGACTTGCTAGCAGAAAATGGAATATTAACTTTGATGGATGAATTGTTAGAATGTTATAAAGTTGGATTAGAAGAGAAGATAGCGAAAGGGCAACGACAATTTACAAAATTAGAAGAATTAGTATATCAAAATGTATCTATGGGATTAAAAAGTATTCAAGAATTAAAACAGGAGTATCAAATTGATTATGGAAAAAGGGAATTTTTTGTAATAAAACAGGAATATAATGAAGTATTTTTATTACAAGAGATGATTTTAGATTATCGAAAACGAGTAAAAAAATCGCAGAATCAATTAAGTGAAAAAATTGGAATTGAGCCAGAAACAATTTCGCGTTATGAAAGTGGAAAGAGAAAACCAAGTGATAAAATTTATCAAATTCTTGTAGAAGAAATTGGAATACCAAAAGAAAAATATGGTGTAATTTTGCCAGTAGAAGATTATACTTTATATGAAAAAATAAGAAAAGTTGAGCGCTATTTGCTTCGCAGAGAATTTTTGGCTGCCCAGCAGTTATTTTTAGAAATAGAACCATTAATTCCAAAAGAAAAAGCAGAAAATCAACAGTATTGTATTAGGACGCAGACGATATTGGATTTTTATTTACATGGATTAAAGGAACAGGAAAAGTTAAAAAGATTAGAACAAGCTATGCGTTTGACAATTCCTAAATATAATGCTTTAGAAGAAAATTTTTTAAAATATCATATACCAAGTCGATATGAAACAACTTTATTAAATAATATTGCTGCAAGTTATATAAAATTGGGACAGAATAAGCAAGCCATTATAATTTTAAAAGCAATTTTAAAAGTTTATCAGGAGAGTGAGATAAAGGAAGAATATCATCTTTCAGCAATTACTTTAACGGAAGTAAGTTATTCTAAATGTATAGGAAATATGGGGAATTATAAGGAAGCTTTAGATGAGATAGAGAAAACATTAAGAATGAATTTACAATTTGGAAAAGGAAATATGATACCCTATTTGATTTATGAAAAAGGGTGGAATATTTGGAAGAACAATGAAGATAGTTTATCAAAGGAAAAAAGAAATGCCTGTATGAAATGTTATCAACAGGCATATTGGATTAGTGGCTTTATGAATAATTTTGTTTTACAACAGAAAATTGAATACTTATATAAAAAAGATTTTAAGAAAAAGTTAGTCTAAGGAACAATTTGTAATAGGAAAATCAATATCAGAATATGGTGTTATAACATTATTAGATTTAATAGAAGTAATAAGTGTTAATAGTAAAAGTAAAACGAAAAGTATAGAATTTGTTTTTTTCATAAGTTTATATCTCCTTTTGTGTATTATCATAATTTAAAGAATGAATCATAACATTTGATAAGATTCATTTTTATTATAATATAGAAAGTATAAAAAATCCATGATCATTTTAGTAAAATATTTGATTAAAAATTTTAAAAAATGATCATGGTTTATTGAGATAGAATATCTTATAATAAAGGAGAATGATTTTTGCAATTACTCATATATAGGGGAGATATGGATAGATAAATATAAAAAGTATTACGTGTTTAAATTTAGATGCGTAATATTTTTTGTGTATAAAAAATTAAATTTAATATCAACATGTATTAAGGAACGAGAAGAAAATTTGGAAAACCGTTTTACACAGATTATAATAAAAACGGTAGAAAATATATTTTGATAGATAGACATAGGATAAAAAAACTGTTATAATACATACTAATTGATAGAATTTGTAGAAAAGGAGATGATAGAATGGATAATAAAAGTATAACTGAAAAATTGGATCATACGTTGCTTACACAGACAGCTACATGGGAAGAGATTCAGCAGATTTGTGACGATGCAGTTATGTATCAGACTGCTTCTGTTTGTATTCCACCTTCTTATGTAAAACAGGCAAAGGAATATCTAAAGGGCAGGATAGCGGTATGCACTGTAGTTGGATTTCCAAATGGGTATCATACCACAGCAGTAAAAGAATTTGAAACAAAAGATGCCATTCAAAATGGGGCAGATGAAATTGATATGGTAATTAATCTTGGTTGGGTAAAGGATAGAAAGTACGATTGTATTAAAGAAGAAATTCGCACTTTAAAAGCAGTGTGTAAAGAAAAAGTTTTAAAAGTAATTATTGAAACCTGTTTATTGACAGAAGAAGAGAAGATAGCACTTTGTCAAGTTGTAACAGAGGCAGGAGCAGATTTTATTAAAACTTCTACAGGATTTTCGAAGGCAGGAGCCACTTTTGAGGATATTGCATTGTTTGCAAAGCATATTGGTTCAGGTGTAGAGATAAAAGCAGCAGGAGGCATTGCTTCTTTGGAAGATGCGAAAAAGTTTATTGAATTAGGAGCTTCCCGGCTTGGAACTAGTCGAATGATAAAATTAATCAGAAATAAAAAAGAAGAAGCAGAGCAAAATGAATATTGATGAGATGATATTTATATAATTATATAAATAGAAAGGAAAGAGAAGAATTATGCGAAGAGAAGAACTGACAGAGGAAATTTGCAAAAATTTAATAGAGAGAGCAATAGAAACCCTTCCTTATGCCTATACTCCCTATTCCCATTTTAAAGTAGCTGCTGCTTTACTAGCAGAAAATGGGAAAATCTATACGGGATGCAATATTGAAAATGCATCTTATACACCAACAAGTTGTGCAGAGAGAACCGCATTTTTTAAAGCAGTTAGTGAAGGAATATGTCATTTTGATGCAATTGCGATTGTAGGGGGAAAAGAAGGTGTATTAGAACAGTTTTGTCCGCCTTGCGGAGTATGCAGACAGGTAATGGCAGAGTTTTGTCATCCAAAAAAGTTTTTTATTATTCTTGCCCGTTCAAAAGAAGAATTTCAGATCTATACCTTAGAAGAAATCCTTCCTTTCGGATTTTCACCAGAAAATCTTTCTAATTGAGAAAAAACGAATTCAGAAATAAATAAGGTATTGAAACTTCTGTTAAAATGTGTTATTCTGATTTCGATTAGAAATCAAATACTTCATTACAATCTTAAGGAGGATTTATTATGAGAAAATTCGCAGCATTCGTTCTTTCTGTTGCAATGGTAGCTTCTTTGGTATCTTGTGGCGGAAATAACGGAACAAATGGAACGACAAGTGGCACAACAGCGAATGAAACAACTACAGAGGCAAATCAGTCAACTTCATCACAAGAAACAACTTCAGCACAAACAAGTTCGCCTGATTCTACAGATGGTTATGAACTTGCATTAGTAACTGATGTTGGAAATATTGATGATGGTTCTTTTAATCAGGGAACTTGGGAAGGATTAATTGAATTTGCAGAAGCAAATAATAAGACATATAGCTATTATCGTCCGTCTGAGGATTCAGATGAAGCCCGTATGGAGACTATGAAGACAGCAATAGAGAATGGAGCAAAAGTATTAGTATTACCTGGTTATCTGTTTGAGCCAGCAGTATATGAGATGCAGGATCAGTATCCAGATGTACAATTTTTATTGATTGATGGAGAACCACATTCAGCAGATTATTCTACTTATTCTACATCAAAAAATGTTTATTGCATTTTATATAAAGAAGAGCAGGCTGGTTATGTAGCAGGTTATTCCATTGTAAAAGATGGCTATACACAACTTGGATTTTTAGGTGGTATGGAAATTCCAGCTGTACAACGTTATGGTTATGGATTTTTACAGGGTGTAGATGCTGCTGCACAAGAAATGGGTGTTGATGTAAATGTAAAATATTGGTATAGTCAGAGTTTTGTTGCAAATGATGAGATTATGACAAAGATGTCAAGCTGGTTTACAGAGGGAACCGAAGTGGTATTTGCTTGTGGTGGTAAGATTTGGCTTTCTGCCAATGCAGCAGCAGAAGCAAATGGTGGAAAACTGATTGGTGTAGACGTTGACCAAGCAGGAGATTCTGATTTAATGATTACTTCTGCTATGAAGTATTTAGGACATTCTGTTGTTACAGCACTGACAGATTTATATGCAAATAATGGAGTATGGCCAGATGCAGTTGCTGGTACAACTTCTACATTTGGTGCAACAGAAGATATGGTTGGTTTGCCTACAGCAGAGGAATCTTGGAGATTTAATACTTTTACAGTGGACGAGTATAATAAGGTTATGGAAGGAATTAAGGACGGATCGATTGAAGTATCAAACGATACGAATGCAGCTCCTGCTACAACAAAAATTACAGTAGATTTCCAGAATTAATTTAAAAATGGAATACCAAACCAGATAAACGGAAGGTACCAGATAGATCACAGGAATGATTCCTGTGAAACGGGATAGGACGGTTCCTATGATATGTAAATGCATATCAGAGAAACCGTCTTTTCTGCTATATAGAGATCAGCTTCGAAAAAACAAAAGGAGGCAGAATCCATGAGTGAATATGTAATTGAAATGTTAAATATTACAAAAGAGTTTCCGGGGATTAAAGCAAATGACAATATTACACTTCAGCTAAAAAAGGGAGAAGTACATGCACTTCTTGGAGAGAATGGTGCCGGAAAATCAACATTAATGAGTGTATTATTTGGCCTGTATCAGCCAGAAAAAGGCTGTATTAAAAAAAATGGAGAAGTAGTAAAAATTCAAAACCCAAATGATGCCAATGCATTAAATATTGGAATGGTGCATCAGCATTTTAAACTGGTAGAGGTGTTTACCGTATTAGATAATATTATCTTGGGAGTAGAACCAAATCAGATGGGATTTTTAAAAAAGACAGAAGCTCGTCAGAAGGTAATGGAACTAAGTGAAAAGTATGGATTAAAAGTAGATCCAGATGCTAGAATTGAGGATATTTCAGTAGGGATGCAGCAGAGAGTGGAAATTTTAAAAATGTTGTATCGAGATAATGAAATATTGATTTTTGATGAGCCTACTGCTGTATTGACACCACAAGAAATTGATGAATTAATGGAAATTATGCGTTGTTTTACAAAAGAAGGAAAATCTATTTTATTTATTACACATAAGTTAAATGAAATTATGGCAGTTGCAGATCGTTGTACTGTTCTTCGAAAGGGAAAATATATTGGTACAGTAGAAATTCAGGATACTACAAAAGAGGAACTTTCAAAAATGATGGTAGGAAGGGAGGTTAATTTTAAAGTAGAAAAAAAGAAACAGAAGCTGCGGGATACTATTTTAAAAGTGGAACATGTAACAGTTGCTTCTAAGTTTCATAAAAATAATGCAGTAAAGGATGTTTCCTTTGAAGTAAAAGGAGGTGAAATTGTCTGTCTTGCTGGAATTGAAGGAAATGGACAGACAGAGTTTGTATCTGCATTAACTGGGTTAGAAAAAATGGCAGAAGGAAAGATAACCCTTTGCAAAAAAGATATTTCTCATATCTCAATTCGAGAACGTTCCAAAAGTGGGATCAGTCATATCCCAGAAGATCGTCATAAACATGGATTGGTTTTGGACTATACATTAGAAGAAAATATGATCCTACAGGAATATTGGAAACCAGAGTTTCAAAATCATGGTTTTATGAAACGAAAGGCGATACGAGAGTATGCGAAACGGTTAATTCAACAATTTGATGTACGAAGCGGACAAGGGGTGTCTACGATTGTACGAAGTATGTCAGGAGGAAATCAACAAAAAGCGATTATTGCACGTGAGATTGAAAAAAAACCAGAACTTTTGGTAGCAGTACAGCCAACAAGAGGACTTGACGTTGGGGCAATCGAATATATTCATAAGCAGCTTGTAGCACAAAGAGATGCTGGAAAAGGGGTACTGTTGGTATCATTAGAGTTGGATGAGGTAATGAATGTCAGTGATCGGATTTTGGTAATGTATGAGGGAGAGATTGTAGGCGAGTTTGATCCAAAGCAAACAACAACAGAGGAATTAGGACTTTATATGTCTGGCGGTAAAAGACAACATGGAAAAGCAAAGGAGGGAGCATAGGATGAATAAGACCAAAAATTTTTTGACAAGTCAATCTTTTGTAAGCTGTATGGCTTCATTTCTCTCGATTCTGTTTGGATTGCTATTCGGACTTATCCTATTATTTTTATTTAATTCAGAGTTTGCACTTCGAGGTTTTAATAAGATGATAGCAACTGGAATCGGTTCTTCCGATAAACTGGCAAAAGTACTCTATCAAGCAGCTCCGCTGATTATGACTGGATTATCAGTTGGTTTTGCTTTTAAAACGGGGTTATTTAATATTGGAGCGACGGGGCAGTATACAATAGGAGCTTTTTGTGCGCTGACTGCGGTAATTCAATTCCAGATGCCGTGGTATATTGGATTGTTAGCAGCAGTGATTGGTGGAGCACTTTGGGGAGCAATTCCTGGAATTTGCAAAGCATTTTTTAATGTAAATGAAGTAATTACAGCAATTATGTTTAATTGGATTGGAATGTTTTTAGTCAATTTATTAATTAGCAATATGCCAAAGATGATTGCAAATTATTGGGCAGGGCCGCAGAGTGATCGAACAGCAAGTCTGGCTGTAGCAAATCCTTCAGGAATGATTCCAAAGGCAGGACTGGATAAGTTAATGGGATCAAACTATATGAATATTAGTATTTTTATGGTTATTTTGATTGCAGTGCTTGTCTATCTGGTTTTGCAGAAAACAACATTTGGTTATGAATTAAAAGCTTGTGGTTATAATCGAAATGCCAGTGAATATGCTGGAATTAATGCAAAAAAGAATATTGTACTTTCAATGGTAATTTCAGGAGCACTTGCTGGAATTGGTGGCGGAATTTATTATTTAAGTGGAACAGCACAATATAATCTGGTAAAATCTTTACTAGCGGCAGGATTTAATGGAATTCCGGTAGCATTGCTTGCTAGTTCCAATCCAGTTGGAACCATTTTTAGTGGTTTATTTATTTCCTATATTCAGGTGGGTGGAGATGCAATGCAGCCAGAGTTTGCAAAAGAAACAATTGATATTATTATTTCTGTTATTATCTATCTAAGTGCATTTTCGCTGTTAATTCAGGAAATTATTCGAAAATTTATTAAGGCAGATAAGGGAAATGTTAATGCAGAACAACAAAATGAACAGCCAAAAAAGGGCAATAGAAAGTGAGGCGAAAAAAATGAATGTTTTGGCAACAGTAATTAGTGCTACTGTTATTTTTGCGGTGCCATTGCTTTTGGTGGCACTTGGCGGAATGTTCTCCGAACGTAGTGGTGTCATTAATATTGCTTTAGAGGGAATTATGGTAATTGGTGCGTTGTTTAGTTGTCTGACTTTAAAAGGATTTCATAATAGTGGATTTGGTGTAGAACATCCGATTTTTGCTATGTTTCTTGCTATTTTAATTGCAGCAATTTCTGGTGCGATTTATTCCTTATTGTTGGCTTTTGCAGCAATTCATTTAAAGGCAGATCAGACGATTGGCGGAACCGCATTAAATTTAATTGCTCCAGCCTTTGCAATTGTACTTTCTTGGACACTGCAAGGACAAGGAAATACAACGATTATGATTCCAAATTGGGTTCGTATTACACAGGATAATTTTGGAATTACAAAAAATGATAGCTTTTTACAAAATGTAATATTTAAAAATTTTTATTTGACAACACCAATTGCAATATTACTTTTATTAATCAGTATTGTTGTGCTTTATAAGACACGGTTTGGGCTGCGGTTAATGGCTTGTGGAGAACATCCACAGGCAGCGGATTCAGTTGGAATCAATGTGTACTGGATGCGGTATGCAGGAGTATTTATTTCTGGATGTTTAGGAGGAATTGGAGGACTTGCTTTTACAATTGCGGCTGGAAGTGGTTTTGAATCTTCTGTTGGAGGATATGGATTTTTGGCTTTGGCAGTTATGATTTTTGGAAATTGGAAGCCAGTTAGTATTATGGGAGCTTCTTTGTTGTTTGCTTTCTTTAAAGTAATTGGATCTTATAGTGCAAGTATTCCTTTTTTACCTTCATTTAGTGGAATTAAGTCTGGAGAATATATTTATCTTATGGTGCCATATATAGTGACTATGTTAGTATTAGTTGCTACTTCTAAAAAGTCTAGAGCGCCAAAGGCAGAGGGAATCCCTTATGATAAAGGGGCAAGATAAAAAGAAAAAAGATTTTTGCAGGCGTATAAGGCAATGCCTTTTTACGCCTGTTTATTTTATTAAGATTTATTTTTTTGGTTTTTTAAAGAGAGCCATTTTTTTCGAATAGATGTTTTGATTTGGTATCGGCTATGCATAATAAATGGCTCAAAGAAATGATTAATCTCACCGCCTAAAAATAGGATGTACATACAAAAATAGAGCCATAACATAATTAGAACAATGGCAGTAAGACTTCCATACATATAGGAATAGTTTCCATAGTGATTAAAATAAAAGGAAAATCCATAGGAAAATAACATCCATGCAATTGAGGAAAAAATTGCCCCAGGTAGTTGTATAATTAGTTTGCTTTTCCTTGCTGGAATTGCTTTATAGATTAACATAAAGAATAAAATCATAAAGCATAAAAATAAAATTGTTCGAGTATTGATAAATAAGTTTAGGATGGTACTTAGCCACGGCATAAGGTTAAGGATTAGATGGTAAAGCGTGTTTCCTAGTACTAATAAAAATAAAGAAGCAAGAACTAATCCAATCATAGCTATGGTATAAAAAAAAGATACAATCCGTAGGATAATATAATTTCTAGTTTCTTCAATATTGTATACACCATTTAACCCTCTTACTAAAGAAAGTGCTCCTTTTGAAGCAGACCAGATAGAAGTAAGTAAGGTAATTGTTAAGATAGTTCCAGAAGATTTTTCATAGAGATCATTGACAATCTCACGAACATAGGGTTCAAAGATTTCTGGAAATGCCTGAAGGAGTAATTCAATAAATTTCTCAGATGAAATCGGAAGAAACTGAAGTAGGTTTAAGATAACCATAATAAGTGGAAAGAAGGAAATCATAATAAACAGTGCAGATTGTGCAGCAAACGCATTCACATTGTCGCTTTGGATTTTCTTAGAAAATTGCCGGATTAGTTTGATAATGGAATACATAAATCGGTTTCCTTTCTATTTTGCACCTAAGTGCTTTTCTTAATTATAGGATACTACATTTTCAAGAAAGCGTAAAGATGAAAATGGATCAAATTTTACTTATTGATAAAACGAAAAAAGTCTGGCTCTAAAAAGTCAGGCTTTTAACATAAAAAACAAAAGTTAAAATAAAAGTACAGATTTTACTGCTTGACAGATAATAGCAAGTCCATCTAGTAGCTGTTGATCTGGTATAGTGAGTGCAGGCATTAATTTTACAACAGAATTATCCCGTCCAGCTCGTTCGATAATCAAACCATTTTCAAAACATTTTTTTGTAATCGCAGCGGAATATTCTCCGCAATAAACATCAATTCCCCAAATCATACCAATTCCACGCACACTAGCTTTATCAGAAGGAATGTGTTTGGTTAGATAGTCTTTGATTAAAATAGATTTTCGCTGTACTTCTGCTTCTATATGGTGTTTTAACATATATTCCAGTCCCGCTTTTGCAGCTACGATTGCAAGCTGATTGCCTCGAAACGTACCATTATGCTCTCCAGGGGACCAGATATCTAGTTCTGGTTTAAATAGTGTAAGAGCAAATGGAAGTCCAATTCCTCCAATTGATTTAGATAAAACAACAATATCTGGAATTATATTTGCCCGTTCAAAAGAGAAAAATGTTCCTGTTCGTGCACATCCAACTTGTATATCATCTACAATAAGCAGGATATCATGGCGATCACAGAGATTGCGTACTCCTTGTAACCAAGCTGCATCAAAGACATGGATTCCACCTTCTGCCTGTACTGTTTCGATTATAAGAGCAGCTGGTTTTTCTACTCCAGAGTGATCATCTGTCAATAGTGTTTCCATATAGGAAATCGTATCTAGATTTTCAAACATATAGGGAGCAGGAATATGGGTAACATATTCTAAAGGAATACCAGCTCCTTTTCGACTGTCTTTATCACTAGTAAGGGCAAGAGATGCTAAAGTCATTCCATGAAAACATCCCATAAGTGCCCAGATAGATTCTCTTTGTTTTACTTTTCTTGCCAGTTTTAATGCTGCCTCTACTCCATTCGTGCCAGTAGGTCCAACAAACATGACTTTATAATTAAGTCCACGTGGTTTTAGGACTTGTTCTTCAAAAAATTCCAAAAATTCAGACTTGGAATCGGTCATCATATCAAGTGCGTGAAGAATTCCATCATTTTGCAGGTATGCAATTAATTTCTCTTTTATAACATCATTATTGTGTCCATAATTTACGGCACCTGCTCCGCAGAAGAAGTCGAAATACTCTTTTCCGTCTACATCGGTAATAATCGAGCCTTTTGCTTTTTGGAAAACAGAAGGAAAACTACGACAGTAAGAGCGAACTTCTGATTCATAGGTTTCAAATACTTTTTTTTGTTCCATTACATACTCCTTTTTTATCACCATTTCAGTTGGCTTTTTCTACTCAACCCATCTATACCAACCTGTTATATCACAAGTTTTATAAAAAGTAAACCCAAAATTGGAAACCAAATACTAATGAAAACGTAACTTTGGATTTTGAAATTCTTCTAGACGTTTTCGATAAGCTTCCATAATAGAAGATTCAAAAGCTAGTACAGGATTAGAAATCCCCATAAGCTTTATAAGATGTTTGGTAAACAGTGGATTTTCTACTAGAAATGGACCAACCGTATAAGTTCCAAAGAAATTATTTTTATGAAGCCCTTCTAATTGACTGCCCGGATAAAGACCATCTCCACGAAGTACTTTATAGAAATAACAATGATAATTATCTCCATAGGAGTGACTAAATTGTGCTTTAAATCCTACTAAAGTGATCCCTTGATATTCTCCCAAAATCAGAGAATTATAGCGGTGAAACATATCACGTTTTGCATAGGTGGGAAAAAGGTTTAAACCCATAATTCGACTGCCATTTTCATTTTCAATATATGCTTCAAACGTTTCCATAGCATTTCCAGTTAATAAAAAGACTGTATTATTTGCAATACAGTTTTGAATCTGTTCTTTGTAAGGAAGCAGCGCTTGGATGACAAGTTCTTGTTGATGTTCTGTCATAGGACCCATATAAATCATAGAAACTGTTTCTTTGGTAAAAGCTGGAATATCGTTAAGACCAGTATAAATAATACGTGCTTGTGGAATACATTTTCCCAGATAGTGAATATTCATTAGATCACCAAATAGGTTTGCATATTCAGAGTAAAGCACTTCAATTTTTATTTCAGACATTGGAATTCCTCCTGTTTTGAATCGCTTCTTTTACTTTGTCTTTCACACGCATTGCTTCTTCAGCAGCATATAATTCATGCAGGATAAAAACTTTTTCTGTTCCATTTAAGGAAAGATGGTTAGGGGCATCGATTTCTTTTTGGGTACAGATTAATTTACTTTCTGGTACACCTGCCATTAATAGACGAAATTTATAATCAGCAGAACGAACTCCACTGATAATAATTCGATGGATTAACTCTGAGTTTAAAAATTCAAAGTCAGCATCATAGATCCAGGTCATAATTTCAGAGGAACCATCCCGATCAAAGACATCATCTAACATAAGAATCACTTCCTTTTGTCCAGATTCTTGTCTTACATAGTCAAAGACACAAGAACAGGCGATTGGATTTTGTCCTTTTGCCATATGTGTAACAATTTCGATTCCATTTACTGTTTCGGAGGAATAACGGGATTCTACAATATTTAATTTTTTTAAAGAAGCAAAAATTTGCTCTTTGGTAAGACCAAATTCCCGCAATAAGGTGATTGCGGTTATTTCATTATAAGTATTAAAAATACTGCTGCTTACTAATGGATAGGTTTCTTCTTTTCCGTAAGCTAAAATTGTGACGGTATGAGAAGAAAAGTCTAAGGATGCGATATAGTCACTTGGCGGTGAAGCAAAGGAACAAGTTGGACAGTAAGCATTTCCAATATGATGATAGCGGATATAGTTCCAAGAAAGTGTTTCATGACAGTTTGGACAAGTTTGCATATCATTGATAATATTAATACATTCCTTTAAATCGCTGTCTAGTTTTGCTATCGAGAAATAAGTCCTTTTATTTTCAGGAGAAAGTGCACTGCTGATTAAATCGTCTGCATTTAAAATCAGATGGGCATTTTTCGGAAAACTTCCTGAGATAATATTAAAGATAAATTCTGGATGAGCATTTCGGTGAATGGAGTCACGAAATAAATTTGTACATACCGCAAAATCTGGTTGGATATAGGGGTAAATTAATTTGGAACTGCGTTCATCAATTTCAAATACTGCTACTTTTTTTTTGGCTTTTCCAGTTATGGTACTGCCTGCAATAAGAGAGCTTGCAACTCCAGCATTGATATTGGAACCAGCTTTGTTGTTTAATACATCATAGCCATGATCAGTTAGAACGTCTAAAATCATATTGCAGACAGTTGTTTTTCCATTGGTTCCAGTGACACAGATTATGGTTTCTGGTTTTTCAATCTGTCCTAAAAAGTCAGGACAAAGCTTGATTGCAAGTTTGCCTGGAAAGTAACTAGCATTCATACCTAGTAGCTTCTGCATATGCATAGCAAGATTGCTGATAAGCAGAGATAATTGAAAGCGCAGGGTTTTCTTTTTCATAATATTCCTCTTTTATAAAAATTTAATGTTATTGGTATTGAATATTGGATTTTATTTCATCAGAGGTTTTTTGATCGGATAACAGTGTGATAAGTTCAAGACCTAAATCCATTGCAAATCCCAATCCTCTGGCTGTAGTAATCATGCCGTCTGTTACCACTCCTTCTGGCTGGCAGATAGCACCTAGCAGCTTGTCCTCCCATCCCGGATAGCAGGTAGCTTTTTTTCCATTTAATAGATTAAGTTCTCCTAAGATGCTTGGTGCTGCACAGATTGCGGCAAGGCGTTTGCCATTTGCGGCATGGGTTTTTAGAGCAGAGGTTAGCGCTTTATGTGCAGCTAAGTTAGGTGTACCTGGGACACCTCCTGGTAAAAAGAGAAGATCTGCTTTATTTAGATCGATATCTTCGAAAAGTGCATCGGCTAGAACAGTAATATGGTGAGAGCCAGTTACAGCTTTTTCTCCTGTAATAGAAATAAGAGAAACTTGGAATTTTGCTCGGCGTAGTAAATCTACTACAGCTAGACATTCGACTTCTTCGAATCCTTCTGCTAAAAAGGCATATATTTGATTCATTTTAAATACCTCCTAATTTATTTATTGTTTTGATTCCTATTTATTATAGTAGTAAGGGGGGAGAGTTGCAAGGGAAAAATGAAAAGAATATGAAATAAAGGTTATCCTATTATAAGAAAGTAGCTTGAAGTTTTTCTTGTAAGGGATGTTTTGATGAATTATAATAAATCATATAGAAAGGGGAGAATGAAATGGAAATAGAAAGAAAATATTTGGTAAAAAGGCTGCCAGAATGTTTTAGTCAATATACTTGTTTAGAGATAGAACAAGCCTATTTAAATCGGGAACCAGTAATTCGGATTCGAAAACAAAATGAGGATTATATTTTGACTTATAAAGGAAGCGGAATGATGGTAAGAGAGGAGTATAATCTTCCATTAGATAAGGTATCTTATGAACACCTAAAAGAAAAGGCAGATGGAAAAATTATTAGAAAAAAGCGATATATCATTCCGATTCAGGATGGTTTAAAAGTGGAATTGGATATTTTTGAGGGAGCACATCAAGGAATTGTTTTAGCAGAAGTGGAATTTCCTGATAAGGCTGCTTGTGATGCATTTCAGCCATTAGATTGGTTTGGAGAGGATGTGACAATGAAGGAAGAATATCACAATAGTAATATGAGTCGGTAGAAAAAATACTTGAGTGGATAAGAAAAAGGGAGTAGTAAAAGAATGAAATTAGTGGTAAGTGATGTGGATGGAACATTATTAAGAGCAAAAGAGCAGATAGTAAGTCAGACTGTAATTGCTATGATAAAAGAGTTGACCAAAAAAGGAATTTTATTTGCGGCAGCAAGTGGAAGGTGTTATTCGGATTTAGTTAGAATTTTTCAGGAAGTAAAAGAAGAGATTTTATTTATTGCAAGTGATGGGGCAGTTGTTGTTTATAAGGGAACTGTACTTTGTTGTTTTCCGATTGATCATGCATTGGGATTTGAATTTTTAAAAGACATTTATCAATATACAAAAGCAGAAGTTGTACTATATGGTAAGGAAAGAACCTATATTATTCCAAAAGAACAGGAATTTAGAGAGATAATATCAAGATTAGGAGAGGTTCAGGTTGTATCATGTATGAACCGAGTACAAGAAGAGTATTTGAAAATTGCTTGTTATTATAAAGAAAATATAGAAACACAGTTAAAGGAGTATCTTCCGTATTGGAAGGAGAAGTTTCATATTCCTTATTGTTCAAGAGAATGGATAGAATTTACTGCTTGTGGCGTTCATAAGGCAACAGCAGTAGAGAAGATATTAGAACTTTTTCATATAAAAAAGGAAGAATTATTGGTATTTGGAGATAATGAAAATGATAGAGAATTACTTTCTTTTGCAGAGTTTGCTTATGTGATGAAAAAGGCAAAAGCAGAGATAAAACAGTTATGTGCTTATGAGACAGAAGATGTAGTGGAAACCATTCGCTATCTTTGTCTAAAAGAATAACAACAAACAAAAGAAAAAAACTTTGTTTTATGTTGATTTTATTGACAAATACCATAATAAAGTATTATAATACAATTAAAACAATAAAAAACCAAATTTTTTTATAAAAAATTATTTTTAAGGAGGAACATAATGAAGTACAAAAGTGGGCCAATCGAAAAAAGTCCGAGAATATCGAAATTAGTAGAAGATTTGTACAAAGAACTTCCAGAAATTGAAGCGGACAGAGCTGTTCTTTTAACAGAATCCTATCGCCAGACAGAAGGGGAACCAATGGTAATAAGAAGAGCAAAGGCATTTGTACATATTTTGGATCAGATTCCAATTACCATTCGAGAGGGGGAATTGATTGTTGGAAGTGCAACAAAAAAGCCAAGAGGATGTCAAGTTTTTCCAGAGTTTTCTTTTACTTGGTTAGAGGAAGAATTTGATACAGTTGCAACAAGAGCTGCCGATCCTTTTTTTATTTCAGAGGAAACAAAGCAGTCACTTCATGCCGTATATCAATATTGGACAGGCAAAACAACAAGTGAACTTGCTACTTCTTATATGGCACCAGAAACCAAAAAAGCAATGGAACACAATATGTTTACACCAGGAAATTATTTTTATAATGGAGTAGGACATATCACAGTGAAGTATTGGGAAGTGTTAGAGATTGGTTATCGTGGAATTAAGGAAAAGGCACAAAAGGAATTAGAGACCTGTCAGCTAGGAGATGCTGATTATGCAAAAAGAACACGTTTTTTACAGGCAGTGATTTTAAGCTGTGATGCAGTCTGCCGCTATGCAAACCGCTATGCAGATCTTGCAGAGCAGCTTGCTGCACAATGTGTTGACCCAAAAAGAAAGGCGGAGCTGCTTCAGATTGCAGCAAATTGCCGTCGGGTTCCAGAGTATGGTGCAACCAGTTTTTACGAAGCCTGTCAGTCATTTTGGTTTGTGCAGATGCTGTTACAGATGGAGTCTAGTGGTCATTCTATTTCTCCAGGGCGTTTTGATCAGTATATGTATCCTTATTATGAAAAGGATAGAAAAGAAGGAAAGCTGACCCAAGAACAGGCACAAGAATATATGGACTGTATCTGGGTGAAGTTAAATGATTTAAACAAAGTAAGAGATGCAGCTTCTGCAGAAGGATTTGCTGGTTATAGTTTGTTTCAAAATCTAATTGCAGGCGGTCAGAATACAAAGGGAGTCGATGTAACAAATGATTTGTCTTTTTTATGTATAGAAGCATCCATGCATGTAGCACTTCCGCAGCCATCTCTATCCGTTCGAGTTTGGAATGGATCACCAAATGAATTTTTATTAAAAGCAGCAGAATTAACTAGAACAGGAATTGGACTGCCAGCTTATTATAATGATGAGGTAATTATTCCAGCGTTGATGAGTAGGGGACTAAGTTTAGAGGATGCGAGAGACTATAATATTATTGGTTGTGTAGAACCACAAAAGGCAGGAAAGACAGAAGGATGGCATGATGCTGCATTTTTTAATATGTGTCGGGTATTAGAGTTAGTCTTTTCCAATGGAATGGACCGAGGAGAGCAGATAGGAATTCAGACAGGTGATGTAACAAAAATGCAAACATTTGAAGAATTTTTTGAAGCATATCAAAAGCAGATGAATTATATGATAAGCTTGTTGGTTAATGCAGATAATGCAATTGATGTGGCACATAAAGAACGTTGTCCTCTTCCTTATGAGTCTTGTATGGTAGACGATTGTATTCAAAGAGGAAAGACACTGCAAGAAGGTGGAGCAGTCTATAATTTTACTGGACCACAAGGGTTTGGAATTGCCAATGTGGCGGATTCTATGATGGTAGTAAAAAAGTTGATTTTTGAGGAAAAAAGACTTTCTATGGCAGAATTAAAAGAAGCATTGGAAGCAAATTTTGGACAAGGAATTTCAAATGAACAGGCACAAGAGATAACAACTTCTGTGGTAAAAGAATTGCTTGAAAAGGGAAAGAAGGTAACAGAAGAGCAGATTGCACAAATTTTTATTACTGTGTTGAATACAGAAGTTTCACCAGAGAAAAAAGCACGTTATAAGGAGATTCTTTCTATGATTGAATCCGTTCCGAAATATGGAAATGATTTGGAAGAGCCAGATGAAATGGCAAGAGAAGTAGCCTATACCTATACTAGGCCAATGGAACAGTTTAAAAATCCAAGAGGCGGAATTTTCCAAGCAGGACTTTATCCTGTATCGGCAAATGTACCATTGGGGCAGCAGACAGGAGCTACTCCAGATGGAAGACTGGCACATACACCAGTAGCAGATGGAGTAGGCCCAATGGCAGGACGGGATATACATGGCCCAACTGCAACAGCAAATTCTGTAGCAAAGTTAGATCATGGAATTGCTTCGAATGGAACATTATTTAATCAAAAATTCCATCCTTCTGCATTAAAAGGACAGCAGGGACTACAAAATTTTGTCTCTTTCATTCGAACCTTTTTTGATAAAAAAGGAATGCATATGCAGTTTAATGTGGTAAGCAGGGAAATTTTATTGGATGCACAAAAGCATCCAGAGAATTATAAAACATTAGTGGTACGTGTGGCAGGTTATAGTGCATTGTTTACCACATTGTCCCGTTCACTGCAAGATGATATTATCAGTCGAACAGAGCAGGGAAGCATATAAAAGGAGTCAGGAATGGAAGAAAACAAGCAAGTAGTAGGACGAATTTTTGATATTCAGCGCTATTCGATTCATGATGGTCCGGGAATTCGGACTTTGGTATTTTTAAAAGGCTGTGTACTGCGGTGCCGTTGGTGTTGCAATCCCGAATCACAGGAGTTTTCTATTCAGACTATGGTGATGGATGGAAAAGAAAAGAGAATAGGGAGAGATGCTACAGTAGAAGAGGTAATGGAAGAAATTCAAAAGGACAACCGTTATTATGAGCGCTCTGGCGGAGGAGTGACGCTTTCAGGAGGAGAGGCTCTTTGTCAGCCTGAGTTTACGAAAGCATTATTAATGGAATGTAAAGAGGCTGGATTACATACAGCAATAGAATCAACTGCTTGTGCGTCATATGAAATAATTGAAAAGATTTTGCCATATTTAGATTTATATCTTATGGATATAAAACATTGCAATGCAAAAAAGCATCAAGAATTTACTGGAAAATCGAATGAATTAATTTTAGAAAATGCACGGCGTCTGGCTTTAGATGCAAAGGAATTGGTAATTCGTGTGCCTGTAATTCCATCTTTTAATGATACAAAAGAAGAAATTCGAGCGATAGCAGAATTTGCAGCCTCTCTTCCAAATGTGCAGAAGTTACATCTGTTACCTTATCATCGCTTGGGACAAGATAAATATAATGGACTAGGGCGAAAATATCTTTTAGATGGATATATGCCTTTTACAGAGCAGGATATAGAGCCTTTGTTTTTGGAAGTAAAAAAGACAGGACTTCAGTGTCAGATTGGCGGATAAGGAGAAAGTGAATAGATGGGAAGTATGGAAGAATCAATGGGATGGACAGAACGGATGCGGATTGTACAGGAGTTAGTGCCTGGAAAGCAGATTACTTTAGCTCATGTGATTGCAAATCCAGATATGATATTGTATAAGAAGTTAGGGCTAAATCCGGCTGTGGATTATAGCAAAGGTGGAGCGATTGGGATTTTGACAATTAGTCCAAGTGAAACAGCGGTGATTGCAGCGGATTTGGCTTTAAAGGCTTCTGGAGTAGAACTTGGATTTGTAGATCGGTTTAGCGGAACTTTAATTGTGACAGGAAGTGTGTCTGAGGTGGAGGCTGCTTTAGAGGCGATCTTGGAATATTGCCGAGGAAAATTAGGATTTACAGTTTGTGAGAGAACTCGGACTTAAAAGATATTATTAAGTTTTAGTGGAAAAAAGGTTACAGAGAGGAAAGTAAAAAAAGAGAATGAAAAAGATTATTCTAATCGGGAGAAGTGAGTGTGGAAAGACTAGTTTAACTCAGGCATTAAAGGGAGAAAAGCTTACTTATCATAAGACGCAATATATGAATCACTATGATGTTATTATTGATACGCCTGGAGAATATGCTGAGAATAAAATTTTAGGGAGAGCACTTGCTTTATATGCATATGAAGCGGATGTGGTAGGGCTTCTTGTCAGTGCAACAGAATCTTATACGTTATATCCTCCTTGTATTACCTGTACTGTAAACCGAGAAGTAATAGGAATTGTAACACAGATTGATCAACCAAATGCAAATCCGAAACTAGCAGAAAGCTGGTTAAGAGAAGCAGGGTGTGAGATAATATTTCATATCAGTTCTGTAACAGGGGAAGGCGTCTGGCAGATACTAGATTATTTAAAAGAAGAAGGAGAAGTTATGCCATGGGAATAATAAGGCAACACAAAAAACAAAGATCTCCTTAAAATCAACAAAATCTTACAAAAATAAGTAAATTTACCTTGACGAATCTTATTTAAAATGATAAAATAAAATCAAAACAAACAAAAACCACACAAATCAACAAAAATTCTTAAAGGAGGATTTAAAAATGGCTTCAGAATATGAAATCAAAAAACAAATTTGCGAAATAGGTAAGAGAATTTACGACAGAAATATGGTAGCTGCAAATGACGGAAATATTTCTGTAAAATTAAATGAAAATGAATTTCTCTGCACTCCTACTGGAGTTTCAAAAGGATTTATGACACCAGAATATATCTGTAAAGTGGATCGAAAAGGAAATGTTATTCAGGCAAATGGAAACTTCCGTCCATCTTCTGAGATTAAAATGCATATGAGAGTGTATGAAAAAAGACCTGATGTAGGAGCTGTTGTTCATGCCCATCCAACATTTGCTACTTCTTTTGCAATTGCAGGAATTCCTTTAACTCAGCCAATTATGCCAGAAGCAGTAATTGCATTAGGATGTGTTCCAATTGCAAAGTATGGCAGACCTTCTACGGATGAGATTCCAGATGCAGTAGAGGAATGGTTGCCATATTATGATGCAGTGTTATTGGAAAGCCATGGTGCACTAACTTTTAGTGTAGATCTATTAAGTGCATATCATAAGATGGAATCCGTTGAATTTTATGCAGAATTGCTTTATAAAGCAAGACAATTAGGAGGACCAAAGGAATTTACAGCAGATCAGGTAGAACAATTATATGAAATTAGAAGACGTTTTGGGCTTCCTGGAAAACATCCAGCGAATCTTTGTCCAAATGAAAAAGCTGGAAAGCCAAGCTGCCATAGCTGTAGTGGTTCCTGTGGCGGACATGGAGAAGCAAATGATTTATTAGTTGCAGAAATTACAAAAAAAGTAATGGAACAGTTAAATTTGAAATAAAAAAGAAAAGGTTGGTTTTATGGACGAGCAGCAGATAAAACAGATTGTAACATCCGTAATTGGAAAAGTAGGGCAGACAAGTATTACTTTGGAACAGGCAAAGTTTTTAATGGAACAGATAGAAAAGAAGGCAGAAAAGATAGGAGTAAAGGCAGTGATTGCGATCTTTGATTCAGGAGCAAATCCAGTAGCAGTTCATTGTATGGAGGATTCGTTTATTGCCAGCTATGATGTTGCATTTCAAAAGGCTTATACTGTAGTTGCACTTAAGATGTCTACAATACAATTAAAAGGACTAAGCCAACCAGGTGGCCCATTGTATGGAATTCAAAATACAAATCAGGGCAGGATTGTTATATTCGGCGGTGGAGAACCGCTAGTACATAATGGACGAGTACTTGGAGGTCTCGGTGTAAGTGGTGGAACAGAGGAGCAGGATACTGCACTTGCCGAATATGGAAAGCAGATAGCGAAGGAGGCATTTTCGTGGCAGTAAATCAAGAACAGCTTCAGCAGATCGTAACGGCTGTTGTGGCAAAATTGCAAGCAGAAAAGAAAGCGCCGGAAACCACGCTTGGTATCTTTGAAGAGATGAATGATGCGATTGCGGCAGCAAAAGAAGCACAGAAAGTAATGCAGAAGATGCCAATGGATTTTCGGGAAAAGATTTTAACAAATATTCGCAAAAAAACACAGGATCATGCAGAGACACTTGCTAAAATGGCAGTGGAAGAGACTGGTATGGGAAATGTAGGTGATAAAATATTAAAGCATCATCTGTTGGCAGAACGAACACCAGGAACAGAAGATATTACAACAACAGCCTGGTCTGGTGATAGAGGATTGACATTAATTGAAATGGGCCCATTTGGCGTAATTGGAGCAATTACTCCATGTACCAATCCAAGTGAAACAATTCTTTGCAATAGTATTGGGATGATTGCAGGTGGAAACACAGTGGTGTTCTGTCCTCATCCAGCGGCAATTAAAACTTCGCAATATGCAGTTAATTTAGTAAATGAGGCGTCGATAGAAGCAGGAGGACCAGCAAATGTTGCAGTCAGTGTTGTTAATCCTACTATGGAAGCCAGCAAGATTATGATGGCACATAAAGATATTCCATTAATTGCAGCAACAGGTGGCCCAGGTGTGGTAACTTCTGTACTTTCTTCTGGAAAAAGAGGAATTGGTGCAGGTGCAGGAAACCCTCCTGTGCTAGTAGATGAAACGGCAGATATTAAAAAAGCAGCAAAGGACATTGTAAATGGTTGTACTTTTGATAACAATTTGCCTTGTATTGCAGAAAAAGAAGTGGTTGCAATTGATTTGATTGCAGATGAATTGATTTATTATATGATAGAAGAAGGCTGCTATGTGATTTCAAAAGAAGAGCAGGATCGACTGACAAAAACAGTTTTAACGCCAAAGGGACTGAATCGGAAGTGTGTGGGACGGGATGCAAAAACATTACTTTCTATGATTGGAGTTACAGCACCAGAACAGACGAGATGCATTATATTTGAAGGTCCAAAGGAGCATCCATTGATTTCAGAAGAACTGATGATGCCAATTCTTGGGATTGTGCGAGCAAAAGATATTGATGATGCAATTGAAAAAGCAGTGTGGTTAGAGCATGGAAACCGCCATTCTGCACATATGCATTCAAAGAATGTAGAGAATTTAACAAAATTTGGAAAAGCAATTGATACAGCAATCTTTGTAAAAAATGGGCCTTCTTATGCAGCATTGGGATTTGGAGGGGAAGGTTTTTGTACTTTTACAATTGCAAGCCGTACTGGAGAGGGACTTACTTCAGCGAGTACTTTTACAAAGAGAAGACGCTGTGTGATGTCAGATAGTCTTTGTGTACGATAAAAAGAAAAGGAGGTAATGACACAAATGGATATGAATTCCGTGAATATTGAAGAAATTGTAAAACAGGTTCTTCAAGGGATGACAGGACAAACATCGGTTTCTTCAACGATACAAGATACTGTAAGAAAGGCAGTACAGCCAGGAGTGGTACCTAAGACAGCGAAGGTAGCTATGCTGACAGGATTAGAAAAGATAGAATTAAAAGAATATCCAATTCCTGAAATTGGAGATGGTGATATTTTAGTAAAGGTAGAGGGATGTGGAATCTGTGGAACAGATGCACATGAATATAAAAGAGACCCATTTGGATTGATTCCAGTAGTACTTGGACATGAAGGAACGGGAGAAATTGTAAAGATTGGAAAAAATGTAAAGAAAGACAGCGCAGGAAAAACATTGAAGGTAGGAGATAAAGTAGTAACCTGTATGATTTTTAAAGATAATCCTGATATTACAATGTTTGATTTAAATAAGCAGAATGTAGGAGGGGCGGATGTCTATGGACTGCTTCCAGATGATGAAAAGCATCTCAATGGCTGGTTTTCAGATTATATTGTGATTCGGGAAGGTTCGACTGTATTTAATGTCAGTGATTTAGATTTGGACTCAAGAATTTTAATTGAGCCTTGTGCTGTATTGATTCATGCAGTAGAACGTGCAAAGACAACAGGAATTTTACGCTTTAACAGTAGAGTAGTAGTACAAGGATGCGGCCCAATTGGATTGATTTGTATTGCAGTATTAAGGACAATGGGAATTGAACATATTACTGCAGTGGATGGAGAGCAAAAGCGATTGGATTTTGCTCTACAGATGGGTGCAACAAAAACAGTGAATTTTAAAAATTTCCAGGGTATAGAGGCATTAGCTGATGGAGTAAAAGATAGTTTTGATGGATATTTGGCTGACTTTGCATTTCAATGTACAGGTTCTCCAATTGCTCATGCAAATATTTACAAATTTATTCGCAATGGCGGAGGGCTCTGTGAATTAGGGTTCTTTATTAATGGCGGAGATGCAACAATTAACCCACATTTTGATATTTGCGCAAAGGAAATTACAACAGTAGGTTCTTGGGTTTATACATTAAGAGATTATGTGACCACATTTGATTTCTTAAAGAGAGCAAAAGGAATTGGACTTCCAATAGAGAAGTTAATTACACATAGGTTTTCATTAGAAAAAATTAATGAAGGATTCCAGACAAATTTAAAGATGGAAGGACTAAAGATTGCTATTGTTAATGAATAAATAAAAAATAGGTAGTACGGAGGCAGATATGAATAAAGCAGTAGGGATTATTGAGGTATACGGACTGGTAGCAGCGTTCGTGGCCGCAGATGCAGGCTGCAAAGCAGCCGATGTAACATTGGAAAACTTTGATAAGAACAAGCCGGCAAATGCAGATTCGCTTCCGGTACCACTTATTGTAGTTGTTAAATTTCGTGGAGATGTGGCTGCGGTAAGAGCAGCGATAGAGGCAGCAGATAGAGCAGCAAAAACAGTTTCTGGTGTAATTTCGACTCATATTATTCCACGTCCAGAAGAGGACACACAAAAGATGTTAAAACTAAGTGGTTTTGATAAAAACTAAAAGATAAAAAGAATAGAAAAATTGAAAAAAAACTAGGAAAAATAAAAGAAATACAGTATAATCAATATAAGCAAAAGGGATGGAAAAAAGATTCAGGAGGAGAAAAGAATGGCACAAGAAGCATTGGGAATGGTAGAAACAAGAGGTTTAGTAGCAGCAATAGAAGCAGCAGATGCAATGGTAAAAGCAGCAGAAGTAACTTTAATTGGAACAGAGAAAATTGGTTCTGGTTTAGTAAGTGTTATGGTACGTGGGGATGTAGGAGCAGTAAAGGCAGCAACCGAAGTAGGAGGAAATGCAGCAAGCCGTTTAGGAGAGTTGGTAGCAGTACATGTAATTCCAAGACCACATACAGATGTGGAAAAGATTCTTCCTACTATAAAATAGGCAGAGTCCGATTCATTTGCAAACATGCATGGAAGCGGAGAGGAGTAAATACAGATGAAATCTTTAGGACTGATAGAAATTCCGAGTGTAGCTGCTGCAGTAACCGCACTGGATGCCATGTGTAAAACAGCTGATGTGGAGTTTGTTACATGGGAGCGAAAACTTGGAGGACGTCTGGTGACTGTGGTAGTACAAGGAGATGTATCTGCAGTTACCCAGGCAATTGAAAGTGCAGTAGAGAAAGCACTGTTAAAGCCAGCAGCATATGCAGTGATTGCAAATCCGCATGAAGAAGTATGGCGTATTATAAAGAACAGTGCAAATCGTATGAAACAGAAATTAGAAGAGTGTAAGTCTGTTTAAAAAAATAGAACAGGCAAAGGTGGAGGTTATAGCTATGGCACAAGAAGCATTAGGAATGGTAGAAACAAGAGGCTTAGTAGCAGCAATAGAGGCAGCAGATTCTATGTTAAAGGCTGCTAATGTAGAACTGATTGGAACAGAAAAGATTGGTTCTGGTTTAGTAAGTGTAATGGTGCGTGGAGATGTTGGGGCAGTGCAGGCAGCAGTAGAAGCTGGATCGGCAAATGCAGCAAATCTTGGAGAAGTAGTAGCTACGCATGTAATTCCACGACCTCATACAGATGTAGAAAAGATTCTTCCAGCTTTAAAATAAAAGATATGATAGAGTAAGCAGCAGCTTATATATAGCAAAGGAAGAAAGATCTATCTATAAGCTGCAGCAAAAGAGAAAATAGAAAGCAGGTGGAATAGGTGGAAGAAAAGACAGTAGAGTATATAGCGAAACTGGTTATGGAGGCCATGAACAATCAAGGGTATGAAAATGGTTATACGATACCAGTGGGAGTATCTGCAAGACATGTACATTTGACACAAGAGCATGTAGAGCAGCTATTTGGAAAGGGCTATCAGCTTACAAAAAAGAAGGATCTGATGGGCGGACAGTTTGCCTCAAATGAACAGGTAACAATTGTAGGAACCAAATTGCGGGCGATTGAAAATGTTCGTATTCTAGGACCAGTACGGAAGAATTCTCAGGTGGAAGTTTCACAAACAGATGCAGTAAAATTAGGAGTTGCAGCACCAATTCGTGAGTCTGGTAAAACGAAAGGGTCAGCACCAATTGCAATTGTAGGACCAAAAGGAGCAATCTATCTGAATGAGGGATGTATTGTAGCAAAGCGTCATATTCATATGAATCCGGTTGATGCACAACAAGCAAATGTCAAGGACGGAGAAATTGTATCGGTTAAGTTTACAAATGAAAGAGGAACCATTTTTAATAATGTACAGATTCGAGTAGATGACAGCTTTACTTTAGAGATGCATATTGATACAGATGAGGCAAATGCTTCTCAGATTAAGACGGGAGATATTGGAATTTTAATAAAATAAGAAGAAATATCAAGAAATCGTCATAGGAGACTCATTATGATAGTAGGAAAAGTAGTTGGAAGTGTGATTGCAACAAGAAAAAATGAAAATTTGATTGGAAGTAAGTTTTTAATTGTAGAGCCACTCGATTCCATGAAAGGTGGAAAAGAACGGATTGTTGCAGTCGATCATGTTGGGGCTGGAATTAGTGAAATTGTGCTGGTAGCTTGTGGAAGTGCTGCTAGAATTGGCTGTGGGTTGGAACAGTCACCGATTGATGCAGCAATCGTTGGGATTGTAGATGATGGAATCGGACTGGAATAAGGACACACAGAAATGAGGGAAAAGATGAACTTTACGGATTTAAGTGCAGTGATGCGTGAAAATGGTATCGTTGGCGCAGGCGGTGCTGGATTCCCATCTTATGCCAAATTAAATAAGAAGGCGGATACCATTTTATTAAACTGCGCAGAGTGTGAACCGCTTTTAAAACTCCATAGACAAGTCATGGAGAAATATGCATTTGAGATTATGAGTACATTAGCTCAGATTGCAGATGTATTAGAAGCAAAGCAGGTGATTATTGCAATTAAGGGTAGTTATCGAGCAGCAGTAGAGGCGGTTCAGGCAAATCTGGCTTCTTTTCAGAATATACAGATTGGAATTTTACCAGAGATCTATCCGGCAGGGGATGAAGTAATCACAATTTATGAAACAACAAAGAGAGTGGTACCTCCCGGAAGCCTTCCAATTGAAGTAGGTGTGATTGTCTATAATGTGGAAACAATTTATAATGTGTATCGTGCGATTCGAGATGCACAGCCTGTTACTTATAAGTATATTACGATTGCCGGAGAGGTAAAAACGCCAGTTACATTAAAAGCTCCTCTTGGAATGACCTATAAGGAACTAGTCGAACAAGCTGGTGGCACTACAGTAGAAGATCCTGTTTTTATCGGTGGTGGTCCGATGACAGGAAGAATTGTAAATGCCTATGATACAGTGACCAAAACCAGTAATGCTGTTTTGGTTATGCCAAAAAATGCATTTATCGTATTAAAACGAACAAGTCATATAAGGATAGATATGAAACGGGCAATGGCAGCCTGCTGTCAATGTCAGATGTGTACAGATCTTTGCCCACGTCATCTTTTAGGGCATCCAATTGAACCTCATAAATTTATGCGTTCTGCTACAAGTGGTGTCACAAAAGATGTATCACCTTATATTAACACGATGTTTTGCTCACAGTGTGGTTTATGTGAGATGTTTTCATGTGTACAAAGTTTATCTCCTCGTACTTTGATTAGGGAATGTAAGACAGGACTTCAAAAAAATGGTGTGTCAGTTCCAAAAGGAACACCAATGAAAACAGTAAGTTTAGAAAGAGACTATAGACGGGTTCCTATGGAACGGTTGACGGCTCGACTTGGATTAGTCAAATATAATGTTCCGGCACCATTAAAAGATGAATTATTAGAACCTAAAACGGTGAAGATATTGCTTGCACAACATATCGGAACACCAGCAAAAGCAGTAGTGCAAGTAGGAGATATTGTAGTGACTGGACAGGTAATTGGCAGAGTGGATTCAGAGAAGTTGGGGGTTAATCTACATGCATCTATAGATGGAACCATAATAGATGTCAATGAAAAGTTTATTACAATCCAAAGATAGTACGATAGGAAGGAAGTAAGTAATGGGTAGAGCAATTGGAATGGTAGAATATAAGACCGTATCTACTGGGATACAGGCGGCCGATCTCATGCTAAAAACGGCAGAGGTGGAGATTTTGGAAGCACAGGTAGTTTGTCCAGGGAAATATATTGTATTAATTGCAGGAGATTTAAGTGCGGTAAATGCTTCGGTAGAGGCATCCAAGATGCAGTATCCACAGCAGATGATTGATTCGTTTGTACTTGGAAATCCTCATGAATCGATTTTTTCTGCTATTTATGGGGCAGCATCAATTGGAGAAGTAAAAGCACTTGGGGTATTAGAAACTTTTTCCGCAGCATCTATTATTGTGGCAGCAGATGCAGCAGCAAAAACTTCTTTCGTAGATTTAATTGAGCTTCGAATTGCAAAGGGAATGTGTGGAAAGTCTTATATGCTTCTTACTGGAGATGTGGCAGCAGTGACAGCAGCAATAGAGCGAGGAAAAGAGGAAGTCAGCAAAAGTGGAATGTTTTTAGAATCTTCTGTTATTGCTGGACCAGATAAGCGAATCTGGGATTCTATTTTATAAAGTGATATCAAGAAATAACCATATCAGAAAGGCTGGGTGGACAGAAGGATGCTGGCAATTGAGAGACGAAATAAGATTCTGGCAAAACTTCAAGAAGAAAAGAAAGTGGTAGTAAGTGATTTAAGCCAGCTTTATCAGGTAACAGAGGAAACAATTCGGCGGGATTTGGAAAAACTAGAAAAAGAAGGACTGGCGAAAAAGACCTATGGCGGTGCAGTTTTAAATGAGAGCTTTAATATTGATTTGCCCTATACAGTGCGAAAAAAAGCAAATGTATCAGGAAAGCAATGGATTGCTGAAAAGGTAAGTGAAATGATTGCGGATGGAGATCATATTATATTGGATGCCAGTTCCACTGCTTTATTTGTAGCAAAACAGATTAAAGAGAAAAAAAATATTACAATTATTACAAATTCGGTTGAAATTTTATTGGAGTTATCGGATCGAAGCGGGTGGAAAATTCTTTCTACAGGAGGCCGATTAAAGGAAGGCGGACTTGCTTTGGTGGGATATCAGGCAGAACGAATGATTAATACGTTTCATGTAGATATAGCTGTGTTTTCTTGTAAAGGACTTGATATAGAGCATGGTGTAACAGACGCAAATGAAAGTGATGCACAGATAAAAAAAATGATTTGTAAGGCAGCAAAGAAAAAGATTTTGGCGGTAGATTCTTCTAAATTTGATCGGATTTCTTTTACAGAAGTTTGTGAATTAGAGGATGTAGATATGGTAGTGACAGATATAGAACCAGATGAACGATGGAAACAGGCACTTTTAGCGGCACAGATTGAAATTGTCTATTAAAAGACCTATTGATGATAAATGAAATAATAAAATTTGGTGTCGGGAATACAAATAGAAAGGTATTTCCGACTTTTTAATTTAATATAAGAATTGTTCGTAAAATGTGCTATTTGTTGTTTTTAGAGAAGAGGAAAAAAGAATGAGACAAGTGATATGTTTTCACAATCCAGAGGAAGAAAATGGATTTTTAAGTAATTGGTATTTGTCTGAGTTTTGGATAGATGAAAAAAGGTTTTCTTCTATGGAACAATATATGATGTATAAAAAGGCAGAATTATTTCAAGATTGGGAAGTTGCGAAAAAGATTTTAGAGACAAATCAAGCAGGAAAAATAAAGATGCTTGGGCGTTCGGTTAAAAATTATGAGGATATTATTTGGAATGGGGTACGTCAGATTATTGTTTATGAGGGATTATTAGCTAAATTTGGACAGAATGAAGAATTAAAAAACAAACTTTTGTCTACAAAAGATGCAGTTTTAGCAGAGTGTGCTGTGCGGGATTGTATCTGGGGAATAGGGTTATCTATGAAGGATAAAAGACGTTTTTCTTTACAGGAATGGAAGGGAAAAAATCTTTTGGGTTATACTTTAATGAAAGTACGTGACAGGCTATGGTTAAAAAATTGAAACAAAATGTTGTAGTTTATCTATAGATATAATTAGGAATTTCGTGTACAATAATAGATAAAAATACAGAAATGATAGTTTATCTATAAAGGAGGGTTTTTTATGTTAGAAAAAGTGGATTTATCGAAAAAGTTAAAAAAGGAGGAAGCAAAAGCAAAGTTAGAAAAAATGGGAGTAGAGTTATCTCATTTGCAAAGAGAGTGTAAGGCAGCGAATATTCCAATTATGATTGCATTTGAGGGAATTGGTGCTTCTGGAAAAGGGGTACAGATTAATAAGTTAATTCAGGCATTAGATCCAAGAGGATTTGATGTATATACAGTAAATCGGGAGACAGAAGAAGAGAAAATGCGACCATTTTTATGGAGGTTTTGGTCAAAAACACCAGAAACTGGAAGAATTGCTATTTTTGATCGAAGTTGGTATCGAAGGGTATTAGGAGATCGGTTTGAAGGATTGACACCAAAAAAGCAGATTCCTTTTGCGTTTGCAGATATACGAAGCTTTGAAAAGCAGCTTACTGATGATGGAACTGTTATTATTAAGTTATTTCTTTATATTTCAAAAAAGGAACAAGAGAAACGTTTTAAAAAATTAAGTGAGAATAAAGAAACTGCTTGGAGAGTAAAGAAGGAAGATTGGGATCGAAATAAAGAGTATAAAGAATATCTTTCTCTGTGTGATGAAATGTTAGAACAGACCGATTTTGAATTTGCACCATGGACAATTGTGGAGGCAACAGATAAGGAATATGCAGCAGTAAAGATTATGAATATTGTTATCCACCGATTACAAGAGGCATTAGTTAAGAAAAAGCATAGAGATGAAATAGAAGAACAGATTGCAAAGTTCAAAACAGAAGAATCATTTGAAAAAACATATCAAATTGGTGTACTGTCTGGTGTAGATTTATCGAAAAATCTTTCTGAGAAAGAGTATAAACAACAGTTAGATAAGTTACAAAAAAAAGTGGAAATTTTGCATAGTGAGTTATACCGCCGGCGGATTCCAGTGATTCTTGCTTTTGAAGGATGGGATGCAGCAGGAAAGGGAGGAGCAATTCGACGACTGACCAGTAAATTAGATCCAAGAGGTTATGCGGTTTGTCCAACTTCTGCGGCAAATGATATTGAACGAAAACATCATTATCTTTGGCGTTTTTGGAATAAGATGCCAAAGGCAGGGCATATTGCAATTTTTGACCGCACTTGGTATGGACGGGTTATGGTAGAACGTATTGAGGGATTTTGCAGTACAGCTGAATGGAAGCGAGCTTATCAGGAAATCAATGAGATGGAAGAACATCTAGTAAATTCTGGAGCAATTATATTAAAGTTTTGGATGCAGATTGATAAAGAGGAGCAGGAAAGAAGATTTAAAGATAGAATGGAAACACCAGAGAAACAATGGAAGATTACAGATGAAGACTGGAGAAATCGGGCAAAGTGGGACGAGTATGAGAAGGCTGTAGATGAGATGTTAGTACGTACTTCCACTACGTATGCACCATGGACTGTGGTGGAGGCAAATTCAAAACAGTATGCAAGGGTAAAGGTATTAGAAACAGTAGTGGAAGCAATTGAAAAACGATTAAAGGAAAAATAAAGAGGATTTTTTAGGTAAGGAAAAATTTTCGCATTTCCTCTACACTTTCCAGAATATAGTCAGCACCTGCTAAAAGATGCTCTTCTCGGCTGCCATAGCCAAAGAGAACTCCCATAGAGTCGAGATGGTTTTCTTTTGCTCCAAGAATATCGTGTTTTCTATCTCCAATCATAAGTACTTGGGAACGATCCAAAATAGGATATTGTTCTAATGCGTAAGCAATTACCTCTCCTTTTTTAGAACGGGTTCCATTTAGTTCACTTCCTGCTAAAAAAGAAAAATAGGAGTCTAGATGAAAAAATTTCAAGATTTTTTTGGCATAAATATGAGGTTTTGAGGTGGCAAGAATAAGCTGATAGTGAGAAGCAGTTAATTCTTTTAGAAGCTCTTCTATTCCATCGTAGATATGGTTTTCAAAAAGCCCGATTTTAGTAAAACGTTCTCGGTATTTTTCAACTGCCTTTTTTGCATCTTCTTTGGAAAGATGGTAATATTCCATAAAAGAATCAAGAAGAGGAGGGCCGATAAAGCAGGTTAATGTATCAAGATTAGTTACTTGGATACCAAAAGATTCCAATGCATAGGCAACACATGTTGTAATGCCAATTTTCGGATCGGTTAAGGTTCCGTCCAGATCAAAAAATAAATAAGAGTATTTTTTCATAAATAAAATCCTCCTGTAGGTTTGAGTGATTTATATTTTACTATGAAAGAAAAAAGATGTCTAGAGAAAGAGGAAAACGATTTAAAATATAGGAGGGAATTTTCCAAAAAATGAAAAAAGTGCTTGCAATCTTGCTGTATCGGTGTTATCATAGTTATGATAATAATGATTAACTAAAAGAGTGGGCTGATAAGTCCACTCTTTATGTATGTATGCAAGCAGACATTGTTTCAAAGAAAACAAGGAAATAATGCAGGAAGACTACATGCCAGTGAAAGGAAGTGGTATCTATGGCGAAAAGAGAAGATTATGAACAAAAGACAGAAAAGTTGTTGCTGCCTATTATAGAAAAAAACCAATTTGAATTGGTAGATGTGGAATATGTAAAGGAAGGAAGTAATTGGTATCTTCGTGCTTATATTGACAAAGACGGGGGAATTACAGTTGATGATTGTGAAATTGTTTCCAGAGCATTAAGTGATTTATTGGATCGAGAAGACTTTATTAAGGATGCTTATATTTTAGAAGTAAGTTCTCCCGGGCTTGGAAGGCCATTAAAAAAAGATAAGGATTTTTCTAGAAGTATTGGAGAAGAGGTAGAAATTCGTTTGTTTAAGCCTCTTAATAAGAAAAAGGAATATATTGGATTGTTACAAGCATTTGACAAGAAAACGGTAACAGTGCAAGTAGAGAATGAGGAGATACTTCAGATTCCAAGAGCAGATATCGCACTAATCCGTCTGACATTCGACTTTTAAAAAACTGGCAGAATATAAAGGAGGAACCAGAAAAAATGAATAAGGAACTAATTGAGGCACTGAATACTCTTGAAAAAGAAAAGGATATCAGCAAGGACACTTTAATTGAAGCGATTGAAAATTCTCTGCTGACTGCATGTAAAAATCACTTTGGAAAGGCGGATAATGTAAAGGTTACAATTAATCGTGAAACAGGTGATTTTAAAGTAATGGCAGAAAAAACAGTAGTAGAAGAAGTAGAAGATGATGTGACGCAGATTAGTCTTGCGGATGCAAAGATTCGAGATATTCGGTATAATCTTGGAGATATTGCACAAATTGAAATTAAATCAAAAGAGTTTGGACGTATTGCAACACAAAATGCAAAAAACGTAATTTTACAGAAAATTCGAGAAGAAGAAAGAAAATCCCTGTATAATCAATATCTTGAAAAAGAAAAAGATATTGTAACAGGTATTGTTCAGCGTTATGTAGGTAAGAATATCAGTGTAAATCTTGGAAAAGCAGATGCTATGCTGATGGAAAATGAACAAGTAAAGGGAGAAAATTTTCTTCCAACAGAACGTATAAAACTCTATATTTTGGAAGTAAAGGATACAACAAAAGGGCCAAAAATATTAGTTTCTAGAACACATCCAGAATTGGTAAAGAGATTATTTGAAGCAGAAGTAACAGAGGTAAAAGATGGAACAGTAGAAATTAAAAGTATTTCTAGAGAAGCAGGTTCTCGAACAAAAATTGCTGTTTGGTCGAATAATCCAGATGTGGATCCAGTCGGATCTTGTGTTGGGGTAAACGGTGCAAGAGTCAACGCTATTGTAGATGAATTGCGAGGGGAAAAGATTGATATTATTAATTGGAGTGAGAATCCAGCAATTTTGATTGAAAATGCATTAAGTCCAGCAAAGGTAATTTCTGTAATTGCAGATGAAGAAGAGAAAACAGCAAAGGTTGTTGTTCCTGATTTTCAGTTATCTTTGGCAATTGGAAAGGAAGGACAAAATGCGAGATTGGCTGCAAGATTGACTGGATATAAGATTGATATTAAAAATGAGACACAGGCAAGAGAATTAGAAGAATTTGGTGGATTATATGAGTATGATACAACAAAAACGTTACAAGAGGAGCTTGTACAAGGAGAGGAACCTGTACAAGAAAAAGAAGACGAAGAAGTAATAAAAACGTTTGATGGGGAATAAAAAAGGCAGGAAGTGATAAATTGGCAGTAACAAAAAAGATACCACAAAGGCAATGTGCTGGCTGTGGAGAGAAGAAAAATAAAAAAGAGATGATCCGTGTATTAAAGACCAGTGAAGAGGAAGTTTTCATTGATGCAACTGGAAAGAAAAATGGAAGAGGTGCATATCTGTGTCCTTCTATGGATTGTCTAATAAAGGCACGTAGGAATAAAGGGCTGGAACGTTCATTAAAGATGCCGATTCCAGATAAGGTTTATGAACAACTGGAAAAGGAGTTGACAGAACTTGAGGCAAGATAAGATAATCTCTATGATTGGTCTGGCAACAAGAGCAGGAAAAACAGCCAGTGGAGAATTTATGACAGAGAAATCAGTAAAAGGCAACCAGGCATATCTGGTGATTGTAGCAGCCGATGCATCCGGTAATACCAGGAAAATGTTTCGAAATATGTGTACTTACTATAAAGTGCCTCTCTATATATATGGAACAAAAGAAATGCTCGGCCACGGCATGGGAAAGGAAAGCAGGGCATCCCTGGCAGTTATTGACAAAAATTTTGCGGATACGATTATAAAACGTTTGATTATGATAGGAATCGTAGAAGAAAAGACAGTTCAGGGTGAAAAGATCGTTACAGGTGAATGGAACAGGGAAGAGAACGGAGGTAGTAAGTAGTATGGCGAAAATTAAAATAAGTGAACTTGCAAATCAGATGGATAAAAAGAATATTGATATTATCAGTGCGTTGGATGCACTTTCTATTGATAATAATGGAAAACGCTTTGTGGCAAATTCTAGTATTGAAGAAGACGTAGCAGAAAAGGTGAAAAAGCATTTGGCTGTAACAAAAAGTTTAGGAAAAGCAGAAACGAAAACAAAGACAGAAGGAAAAGGAATTACGAAGACAGAAGAAAAGAATGAAACAAAAGGAAAAGAGATAAAAACAGAAAATACAAAAATGGAGGGAAAAAGAACGGAAACAGGAAAAACAGAGGTAAAAGCAGAAAATGGAAAGAATGAATCTGTAAAAGAAGAGGTAAAAACAGAGAATGGACAGGAACATAAGAAAAAGGTTTCTGTTGTTTATAATCCACAAAATAGTGCGCAGCCAACCAGAAATAATAATCAAAGAACAGGAAATAATCAAAACAGCGGGCAGCGTGGGAATCGAAATGAGAAAGGACAAAATAACTATAACAGAGATGGCCAAAATCGAAATGAAAGAGGACAGGGCAGTTATAATCGAGACAATCGAAACAGCCAAAGAAATGAGAAAGGACAAGGAACTTATAATCGAGATAATTTAAACCGAAATGAAAGAGACAATCGAGATAGTCAAAGAAACGAAAGAGAAAATCAAGGTGAAAGAGAGAACCGAGAGAATTTAACGAGAAATGAAAGAAATAATTCAAATCGGAATGAAAGAGGACAGGGCGGTTATAATCGAGACAATCGAAATAACTCAAGAAGTGACAGAACACAAGGCGGTTATAACAGAGAGAATCGTGAAGGTCAAAAAAACGATAGAGGACAAAGTAACTATAATCGAGATAATAATCGTCAGGGAGGCCGTTCACAGGGAGGTTATAATAAAGACAGAGAAAATACAGGAAGAAATAATAGTGGCAGAAGAGATTCTTTAGATAAAAAGATTGAAAAGGCAAGACCAGATTTTATTGAAGTAAAGACAGAAAGACGACAAGATCGTCCAGAAAAGGATCGGAAGGAAAAGACAAATAAATTTGAAGATCGTCCAATTTCGAAAAAATTTGGAAAACCAATTCCAGAGATGGTAAAGCCACAAAAACAAGTGGAAAAAGAACCTGAAATTAAAGTAATTCAAATACCAGAAGTAATTACGATTAAAGAATTAGCAGAAAAAATGAAATTACAACCTTCTGCTGTAGTAAAGAAGCTGTTTTTACAGGGAAAGATGGTAACAATTAATCAGGAAGTAAATTTTGAAACGGCAGAAGAGATTGCATTAGAGTATGAAGTAATCTGTGAAAAAGAAGTAAAAGTAGATGTAATTGAAGAGTTATTAAGAGAAGAAGAGGAAGATGAAAGTAAGATGATAGCACGTCCACCAGTTATCTGTGTAATGGGACACGTGGATCATGGAAAAACCTCTCTTTTGGATGCGATTCGTTCAACAAATGTGATTGCAAAAGAAGCAGGTGGTATTACACAACATATTGGTGCGTATGTAGTGGAAATTAATGGACAGAAAATAACATTTTTGGATACGCCAGGACATGAAGCATTTACCGCTATGCGTATGCGTGGAGCGCAATCAACAGATATTGCAATCTTAGTAGTGGCAGCGGATGATGGTGTAATGCCTCAAACAGTGGAGGCAATTAGCCATGCAAAGGCGGCTGGACTAGAGATTATTGTAGCAGTTAATAAAATAGATAAGCCAAGTGCCAATGTGGATCGTGTAAAACAGGAATTAATTGAACATGAATTAGTAGCAGAGGATTGGGGTGGTACTACAGTATTTGTTCCCGTATCTGCTCATACAAAGGAAGGAATAGAAGAGCTGTTAGAGATGATTCTTTTAACAGCAGAAGTAAAGGAACTAAAAGCAAATCCAAACCGAAAAGCACGTGGCTTGGTAATAGAGGCACAGTTAGATAAGGGAAGAGGGCCAGTTGCAACAGTATTGGTGCAAAAGGGAACATTACATGTTGGAGATGTCATTGCAGCAGGGTCTTGTCATGGAAAAGTACGTGCAATGATTGATGATAAGGGACGCAGAGTAAAAGAGGCAACTCCATCTACACCAGTGGAAATTTTAGGCCTAAATGATGTTCCAAATGCAGGAGAAATCTTTGTAGCATGTGATTCTGAAAAAGAAGCAAGAAGTTTTGCGGAGACCTTTATTTCTCAAGGTAAAGAAAAGTTATTAGAGGATACAAAGGCTAAGATGTCATTAGATGATCTGTTTTCTCAGATTAAGGCTGGAAATGTAAAGGAACTGAATATTATTGTAAAAGCAGATGTGCAAGGTTCTGTAGAAGCAATTAAGCAAAGTTTGATTAAACTTTCCAATGAAGAAGTAGTAGTAAAGGTTATCCATGGCGGTGTTGGTGCAGTAAATGAATCAGATGTTAGCTTGGCTTCTGCTTCCAATGCAATTATTATTGGATTTAATGTAAAACCAGATCCAACAGCAAAGAATATTGCAGAGAGAGAAAATGTAGATATTCGTTTGTATCGAGTTATTTATAATGCAATAGAAGATGTAGAAGCAGCGATGAAGGGAATGTTAGATCCTGTTTTTGAAGAAAAGGTTATTGGTCATGCAGAGGTACGTCAAATCTTTAAGGCTTCTGGTGTTGGCACAATTGCAGGTTCTTATGTTTTAGATGGTAAGTTCCAAAGAGGAGCAAAGTGCCGTGTGTCAAGAGAAGGAGAACAGCTTTTTGATGGAGCATTGGCTTCTTTAAAGCGGTTTAAAGATGATGTAAAAGAAGTAGCTGCTGGTTATGAGTGTGGCCTTGTTTTTGAGAAGTTTAATGATATCAAGGAAGGCGATCAAGTAGAAGCCTATATTATGGAAGAAGTAGCAAGATAACGGATTCTATCTTGTGATAAAATAGATAGGAGTATGTATGAGAAAAAATAGTATTAAAAATACCCGTATCAATGGGGAAGTTCAAAAGGAACTGAGCAATATTATCAGAGAAGGCGTAAAAGATCCAAGAATTCATCCTATGACTTCTGTGGTTGCGGTAGAAGTTGCTCCAGATTTAAAACATTGTAAAGTGTATATTAGTGTATTAGGGGATGAAGAGTCGCAAAAGGAAACAATGGTAGGGTTAAAGAGTGCGGAGGGATATATTCGAACACAGCTTGCTAGAACAGTAAATTTAAGAAATACACCAGAATTGACTTTTGTACTGGATCAATCCATTGAATATGGAGTCAATATGTCAAAGCTAATTGATTCTGTCAACAAGGATCTTGTACGGGAGGAAGAAGATGAAACGGATTGATGAGTTAAAGGATATCCGTACAGTTGCCATTGCAGGTCATATTCGGCCAGATGGTGACTGTATTGGCTCCTGTATGGCTATGTATTGGTACATAAAGGAGAATTATCCTGAAATGGAACCACAAGTTTATCTAGAAGAGATTCCGCCAGAGTTTTCTTATATTGCAGGAGTGGAGTATATTCGGCATCAGGAAGAACAAGAAATGGTCTATGACTTTTTTATTGCATTAGATTGCAGTGATAAAGAACGATTAGGAGAGATGGCAAATTGTTTTGATCGGGCAAAGCGAACGCTTTGCATCGATCATCATATCAGTAATACCAAGTATGCAATGGAAAATTTAGTTGTAACGGATGCAGCAGCTACTTGTGAAATTCTTTTTTATGAAATGGAAGAACAAAAAATTTCACAGACAGTAGCGACTGCACTTTATACTGGATTGGTGCATGATACAGGAGTATTTAAGTATTCTAATACAACAGAAAAAACAATGGTAGCTGCAGGAAAGCTGATCAGTAAAAATGTGCCATTTACAAATATTATAGAGGAAAGTTTTTATCAAAAAACGTATCTGCAAAATCAGATTTTAGGAAGGGCTTTGTTAGAAAGTATTCGTTTTTTTGATAAGAAATGTATTGTTGCTGTATTGCGGAAAAAAGAGTTGGATTTCTATGGAGTTAATTCAAGTGATTTAAGTGGAATTGTCAGTCAGCTTGCATTAACAAAAGGAATAGAATGTGCAATTTTTATGTATGAGACCTCGCCACAAGTTTTTAAAGTTAGTTTACGTTCTCATAGTTGGTTAGATGTTAGTGCAATAGCAGCGCATTTTGGCGGTGGCGGACATATTAGAGCAGCAGGATGTACTATGATGGGAAGTGAACATGATGTAATTAATAATATTTCTTCTCAGATTGAGGATCAGATGGAAAAATTTGCAATGCAGCAGGATGGGAAGAATAGGTGAAAAAATGTGTATCATGGAATAATTAATATTTATAAAGAAAAAGGGTATACCTCCCATGATGTGGTAGCTAAGTTAAGAGGGATTCTTCAGATGAAGAAGATAGGACATACAGGGACACTTGATCCAGATGCACAGGGTGTTTTACCAGTGTGTCTAGGAAAGGCTACCCGTCTGTGTGAAATGCTGACAGAGAAAGAGAAAGTTTATGAGGCAGTATTGTTGTTGGGAGTGGAAACCGATACACAGGATACAAGTGGAACAGTGTTGGCAAAATATCCAGTAACTGTGTCAGAAGAACAAGTAAAAAATGTGATAGAACAATTTCAGGGAGAGTATCAGCAAATTCCACCAATGTATTCTGCGTTAAAAGTGAATGGAAAGAAACTTTATGAGTTGGCAAGGGAAGGAAAAGTAATTGAACGAAAGGCCCGAACAGTAGAAATCTATGAAATTGTAGTTTTAAATATAAAACTTCCACGTGTTAAAATTCAAGTGCGATGTTCAAAGGGGACTTATATTCGTACCTTATGTTATGATATTGGAGAAAAACTTGGCTGTAAAGGATGTATGGAAGAGTTGGTACGAACACGGGTAAGTGGGTTTCGGATAGAAGAGGCAGTTTCTCTTAAGAAAGTGGAGGAGTTTGTTGCAAGCGGAAAAGTAGAAGCGTATATTTTAGCAGTGGATCAGATCTTAAAAGAGTATCCTGCTATTATAGTACAAAAGGAAAGCAGTCGCTTGCTTTATAATGGAAATCCCCTTTTGCTTAAGAACCTTCAATCGGGAACGGATTTATCTTTTATACAACAAAAGGAAGATATGAGACAAAATATGGTGCGGGTATATGACTGGAAAGGAACGTTTCTTGCTTTGTATCAATATCAAGCAGAAACGTTTTATCCAGTTCGAATGTTTTTATAGAGATAGAAAGGGGGCGTTTTTCGGATGGAGTTTATTACAGATTTGGTACAATTAAAAATCGAAAAACGTTCTGCCATTACATTAGGAAAATTTGATGGATTGCATCGAGGACATCAGCTTTTGATAAATCAGGTGCTGCAAAAGAAAAAAGAAGGATATACAGCAGTTATTTTTACATTTGATACACCTCCAAGCAAGCTTTTTAATGGGCAGAGCAATAAAACGATTCTTACCAATCAAGAGCGACGTATTTTAGCAGAAAGGATGCAGATGGATTGTATGGTACAGTGTCCTTTTACAAAAGAAGTAGCTTGTATGGAGCCAGAAGATTTTATACAAGATATTTTGGTAAAGAAAATGAATGTTGGTTTCATTGCAGTAGGGGAGGATTTTCGGTTTGGATACAAGAGGAAAGGGGATACAACACTACTTTTAGAATTGGCGAAAAAGTATAACTATCAAGCGGTTATACTTTCGAAAGAGCAGTATCAGGGGAGAGATATTAGCAGTACTTATATTCGAGAGATGCTTTCTATAGGCAATATGGAGTTGGCAAAATTACTTCTTGGTTATCCTTTTTTTATTTCTGGAAAAGTAATTTTTGGCAAGCAACTTGGTAGGACAATAGGGATTCCTACAGCAAATCAGCTTCCTGATACAGATAAATTTCTGCCTCCAAATGGGGTTTATGCTTCTTGTGTGCAACTAGGACACAAAAAATATTATAGTATGACAAATATCGGGGTTCGCCCTACGGTGGAGTGTACAAATCGGAAAAATGTAGAAACCTATTTGTTTGACTATCAGGGAGAATTATATGGAACGGATTTAACAGTACAGTTATTGCATTATGAAAGAGAAGAATGTCAGTTTGACTCGGTAGAAACATTGAAAAAACAACTTTATTCGGATCTTATTACAACAAGAGAATGGCTGCATATTTAAAAAGTTACGAAATAGTTACATAGATATCTATTTTGTAACTTTTTTATATTGGAAAAATGTAGTAATATATGGAATTATGTGGGAAATTATCGAGGAAACTATGTCAAAAATGAACGAAATGTTAACAAATAAAGGAATGGTTGACAAATGACTTTGAAATTGTTATAATACGATTAAATCAGTTAATAATTATGTAACAATTACGAAGGAGTTATCGATATGAACCGAAATATGAAAAAGACAGCAGCAATATGTGCAATGGGAGCATTGCTTGTATTATCGAATTTTGAATATGTAGTAGCAGACAATACTTCTGGAACAGATGGCGTTGCCGGAATTGCAGTATTGATGGAGCAATATCAAAATAGTGAAAAAGCGAGTAAAGTAAAGACAGAAGGAGTAGCAACTACTTCAATAGAGGAAGTTTATGAACCAATTGATGGTTATGATAATTTAGCACTTGCGAATGTATCAGATGTACTAAATATTCGTGAAGTACCAATAGATGGAACAATTGTTGGAAGACTTCCAGCAAATGCAGCATGTGATATTATCAGCGAAGAAGATGGCTGGTGTTACATAAAATCAGGAGACATTGAGGGATATGTAAGTTCGGAATTTCTTTTAACAGGAGAAGAAGCACTAAAGAAAGCATATGATTTGGTGGAATTAGTGGCTACTGTAAATGCAGATTCATTAAATTTAAGAGAAGAGCCAAATACAGATTGTGGAATTGTTGAAATATTAGGAAACTCTCAAAAATTGGAAGTATTAGAAGTGTTAGATGGCTGGGTAAAGGTTGTTGTAGATAGTACAGAGGGGTATGTATCAGAGGAATATGTAACTGTATCAGAAGAACTTCAGACAGCAAGAACATTGGCTCAGTTGATGTATGGAATGGAGGTTTCAGACCTTCGAGTTGAAATTTGTGAGTTTGCACAACAGTTTGTGGGGAATCCTTATGTATATGGAGGAAATAGTTTGACTCATGGAACAGATTGTTCTGGATTTACCAATTTGATTTATGCTAATTTTGGAATTTCGATTCCTCGTACTGCTACAACACAGTATAATTATGGAACAAAGATTAGTACTTCTGAATTAAGACCAGGAGATTTGATTATCTATGGAGAATATCAGATTGAGCATGTAGCTCTTTATCTTGGAAATGGACAAATTGTTCATGCAAGTAACGAACGAACAGGAATACGATATTCCAATATGTATTATCGAAATATTATTGGGTGTGTTCGAATTTTAAATGATTAATATTTGGTTAAATGGGGAAAAGGAGTTATTTTTGCATTAATTTTAGAAAAAGGTTGTTTTTCAATTTTGAAAGACAAGCTTTTTTCTTTTTATCCTAATGTGATTGAAAACATTTGTTTGCTACATCTCGACAAATGATAGAATTTGAGTTATAATAATAAAACTTGTGGAAAGAAAAATAAAAAATTAGGGAAGACTGAACAGAGAGGATACATTGTTTTTAATAGAAAAGAAAATATTAAGGTAGTATCCTGAATAAAGATATAAGGGGGAGAAGGTGTTGGCGGCTGCAAATCAGAAAAGAACAACAAAAAAGAATACAGGTAGAACGAACACAAGAAACTCCGCTAAAAAAAGTACAAAGAAAACAACCATAAATACTGCAAAAGGAAAAACAACTGCAAATGGAAGAAAGAGAAGTTCTTCAAAAAGAAGTGCGAAAGAAAACCAGATAAGTTCTGCAATGGTGCGAGAAGCTGTTATGCTAACAGTAAGTGCAATAGCACTTGTATTTTTATTATGTAATTTTGGATTAGGTGGGAAATTTGGAACGGTAGTAAGTAGCTTTATGTTTGGACTATTTGGTATTACTGCTTATATTTTTCCTATTTTACTTTTTGTAGGTGTACTTTTTTGGATGTCAAATGTTGGAAGTGGAAAAGCAAGGATAAAGTTAATTGCTTCGCTTGTTGTATATTTCGCTGTTTGTGCCGTTTTAGAACAGATTTCTTTTCCTTATGAAAAAGATACTGGTTTAATGGTATATTATAAGTTTTCAGCAGAAAAACATCTTGGAGGCGGCTGGTTTGGGGCATTATTAGGACGGATTTTTGTACCAATCATTGGTGAACTTGGGATGCATATTTTTATGATTGCAGTGATATTGGCAGGAATAGTGTTAATAACAGAAAAGTCACTAGTTGGAGGGGTAAAGAAACATGGAAGTCGTATGGTTCGAACTGCTGCAGAAGATACACAGCGTTTTGTAGAAACAAGAAAAGAACGTCGTGAAGAAAAACAACAACAGATAAGAACGGAGAAAAAGAAAAAGGTGGTTGCATCAGCGACATTTTTTACATTGGAGGAAGAGAATGTCTTGCCTTTGGAAAGAACAGAGGAGGAAGTAAAGATTCCATATGAGGAACAGGAAATTGATACAAATCCGATTGATCAGATGGAGGAATTGGAAGAATTAAAAAATCCATTAGAAGCTTTTATGCAAGTATCCGAGATAGAGGAAAGACCACCGCAAGATATGACAATTTATCAGAATGTGAGAATGGAGGATGAGGTTGGTGTGGATATTCCACCAGAGATGGTTCCATTTTCAATTATTGGGAAAAACTATGAAGAGGTCACTTTTTCGAAGCAGGAAGATTGGAATATTTTGGACAATTATTCTTTGACAGAGCAGGAAGAAGTAGAACAAACAGTAAGTGTGGAAGATCAGGAAAGAATCATTGATTTGGAAGAGGAAAAGACAGGTGATAGTGGTGATCAGGAAGAGGAAATAGTATACCAATTTCCATCCATTTCTTTATTGAAAAAAGGAAAACATGTATTTTCAGAACAAGAGCAGGAAGTGGAAAATCAAATTATTGCTCAAAAGTTAGAAGCAACGCTTCGGAGTTTTGGAGTTGGTGTGACAGTGACCGATGTTACCTCTGGCCCTACAGTAACACGATATGAACTTTTGCCAAATCAGGGAGTAAAGGTAAGCCGAATAGTTGGGCTTGCAGATGATATAAAATTAAGTCTTGCAGCAGCAGATATTCGTATTGAAGCACCTATTCCAGGAAAATCAGCAGTAGGAATTGAAGTACCAAATAAAGAAGTTGAGATCGTTATGTTAAGAGATTTGCTAGAGTCAGAGAATTTTCAACAACATTCCTCACAACTTGCTTTTGCAGTAGGAAAAGATATTGAAGGGAAAACAATTGTTACAGATATTGCAAAAATGCCACATGCTTTGATTGCAGGAGCAACAGGTTCTGGTAAATCTGTTTGTATTAATACTTTAATTATGAGTATTCTTTATAAAGCGCATCCAGAAGATGTGAAACTGATTATGATTGATCCTAAAGTAGTGGAATTAAGTGTATATAATGGAATACCACATCTTTTAAATCCAGTTGTTACCGATCCCAAAAAGGCAGCAGGTGCACTAAATTGGGCAGTAGCAGAAATGACCGATCGTTATCATAAATTTTCTGAATGGAATGTAAGAAATATTCAAGGGTATAATGAAAAAGTAGAGTTATTAAAAGAAGAGGAATTAGAAGAGAAGATACAAAAGATGCCTCAGATTGTGATTATTATTGATGAGCTTGCTGATCTTATGATGGTAGCCTCAAATGAGGTAGAAGAGGCAATTTGCCGTTTGGCACAGCTTGCAAGGGCAGCAGGAATTCATTTGATTATTGCTACACAAAGACCATCTGTAAATGTAATTACTGGACTGATTAAAGCAAATGTACCATCTCGAATTGCGTTTGCTGTTTCTTCTGGGGTGGATTCTAGAACGATTTTGGATACAGTTGGAGCAGAAAAATTGCTTGGCAGAGGGGATATGTTATTTGCACCATATGGTGCTTCTAGCCCAACTCGTATTCAAGGTGCTTTTGTATCTGATGCGGAAGTCAGTGCTGTTGTAGAATTTTTAAAAGGACAGAAAGAATTTATAACGCAAAATACAATAGCAAGTAAAATGATGTCAGCAATTGTTTCAGAATCAGGAAGTGAAGGAGGAAGTTCTGGAAGAGATGAGCATTTTGTTGAAGCAGGACGACTGATTTTGCAGAGTGAAAAAGCGTCGATTGGTATGCTTCAGCGGAAGTTTAAGATTGGTTTTAATCGGGCAGCACGAATTATGGATCAACTTGCTGATGCCAAAGTCGTTGGGCCGGAAGAGGGAACAAAACCAAGAAAAATATTGATGTCTTTAGAAGAATTTGAAGAAACTTTTTAAATAGTTTAATTAAAAGAATAGAAATGAGGAAAATTATGATTTTAGCAGATCTGTTGTCACAAGCGGATGATTATAAAATAAAAAAAGGCAGTATAGAAATTGAAATTTCTGATTTAATTTATGATTCCAGAAAAGTACAAAAGAATTGTGTGTTTTTTTGTGTAGTAGGAAGTCGAATGGATTCTCATAATTTTATAAAGGAAGCAGTGGAAAAAGGGGCTGTAGCGGTAGTAATTGAACGAGAGATTGAAGTTTTAGAAGAGATTACTGTAATTTATACAAAGAGCAGCAAACAATTGCTTTCTTATATGTCGGCTGCGTATTTTGGCTATCCAGCCCGTTTTCTTACTACCATTGCAATTACTGGAACAAAAGGGAAAACGACAACTGCCTATATGATAAAAGAACTGTTAGAAGCGTCTGGAAAAGTAACTGGGATTATAGGAACAATTGGAGCAAAATATCAAGATGTAGTAATTGAAACACATAATACAACACCGGAATCTTATGAAATACAGAAAATTTTTCGAGAAATGGTAGATGCAAAAGTAACTCATATTGTAATGGAGGTTTCTTCTCAAGCCTATTTGACACATCGTGTTGCTGGGATGAAATTTGACTATGGTATTTTTACAAACCTTTCGCCTGATCATATTGGGGAAGGGGAGCATAAAGATTTTGCAGAGTATTTGGATTGTAAAAGGCAGCTTTTTCAAAACTGTAACATAGGGATTGTCAATCAGGATGATAGTCATGTGGAAGAAATTTTACAGGATCATACTTGTAAAGTTTATACATTTGCTGTAAATCAAGAAGCAGATTTTATGGCAAGCGATATTGTTTGTTGTCAAAAGCCAGGATTTATTGGAGTACAGTTTGAGGTAACTGGGGCTTATCAAATGAAATTAGAAGTGGGGTGTATGGGAAGGTTTAATGTATGGAATGGATTAGCTGCATTATCTGTGGCAGCCTTATTGGGAATAGAGGCAGATGTGGTAAAACGAGTGATGTATCGGATAGCAGTTAGAGGAAGAGTGGAACCTGTACATATATCAGATCACTTTCATCTAATTATCGATTACGCACATAATGCAGTAAGTGCAGAGAGTCTTTTGGCTACAATGCGGGAGTATCAGCCAAAACGGCTAGTGGCTGTGTTTGGAGCTGGTGGAAATCGTTCAAAGCTGCGGCGATATGATATGGGGGAGATATCTGGAAAATATGCAGATTTATCGGTTCTTACAGCAGATAATCCTCGATTTGAAAAAGTAGAGGATATTATAGCGGATATTGAGATTGGAATAAAAAGAACAAATGGTATTTATATTAAGATTCCAAATCGGAGAGATGCAATACGTTATGTAATTGAACATGCGCAGGAAGGCGATTTGATTGCTCTTTTTGGAAAGGGACATGAAGATTATCAGGAAATTGAAGGAGTACGTTATCCCTTTGATGAACGAGATGTGATTGCAGAGATTGTAGCAGAATTAGGGGATAAAATTTTATAGAATTTTAAATAAAATTTGTTTTATTTTAGGTTATGATAGAACGTGTAAAAATAGAGAAGGGAAGCTGTATGATGCAGGGTATAACAGTAAAGGAATTAACGGAGGTGCTTGGGGGGAGGTTGCTTTGTGGGGAAGAGATGACAGAAATTAAAACGTTGAGTTTTGATTCTAGACAGATCAAAGAGAAAACATTGTATGTTCCGCTTCCAGGAGAACATGTAGATGGGCATCAGTTTATCAGTAGCGCATTCCAAAATAAAGCGGTAGCAACACTGACAACGAAGGGAGAGATTGTAGAGGTAGAGAAGCCACATATTCAGGTGGAAGATTGTAAAAGAGCATTGCAGTTGGCAGGTGCCTATTTTCGAAAAAAGAAAGCAATTCCAATTGTAGGAATTACTGGAAGTGTGGGAAAGACAACAACCCGTTCTTTGGTAGCGGAGGCTTTATCTGCAAAAAAAACTGTGTTCCAGACAAAGGGAAATTTAAATAGTCAAATTGGAGTTCCTGTTATGTTATCAGAGATTGCAGAAGAAGAGATGGCTGTATTAGAGATGGGGATTAGTGAATTTGGTGAAATGGAAAGACTGACTAACATAGTACATCCCGATTTAGCAGTAATTACTTGTATTGGAGTAGCTCATATTCGGCAGCTTGAAAGTCAGGAAAATATTTGTAAAGAAAAAATGAAAATTGCACTTGGAATGGAAGAAAATCGGATTCTTTTATTAAATGGAGATGATCCTTTGCTTCGGGCAGGTAGAAATTCTGTAAAAAATGTAGTGCTTCTTTATGGGACAACACCTGATTGTGACTTTTATGCAAAAGAGATTCGGATTGTAGAAGGAAAGGCAGTTTTTCGGGCGGTATGCTTAGAGGAAGAAGTAGAAGTTACTCTTTCTATGCCAGGGATGCATAATGTATTAAATGCAATGGCAGCACTTGCGGTATGTAAATTATATCAGGTACCTTTAAAACAGGCTGCAAAAAAATTAGAACAATTTGGTGGAGTTTCTATGCGGCAGCAGGTGATAATAACAAAGAAATATACGATAATCGATGATACTTATAATGCCAATCCAGATTCGATGAAAGCAGGAATTCGAGTATTAATGGAGCTACCAAAAGAAGGAAGAAAAATAGCAGTATTAGGGGATATGTTAGAACTTGGAGAAGAAGAACAAAAATATCATCAGGAAATTGGTCGTTTTGCTGCTGATATAGGGGTAGATTTGCTGCTAACAGTGGGAAACTTAACACGTGATATGGAAGAGGCTGCTTTAAGGGAAGGAAAAGGAATTCAGGTAAAGCATTTTCAGGATAATAAGCAAATTGCTGCCTATTTAAAGGAATTACTATTGCCAGAGGATGTTGTGCTTTTAAAGGGGTCAAGAGGAATGGCTCTCGATCAGGTTGTAAAGGAATTATGTATTTTTGCTGAATATTCAAATTAGTAAAATGAAGTTAGTAGGAGAGCAAAAGAAAAGGAGGGGCTGGGTATGATGTATGCAGATGTCATTGTAGATATTTCATTGGAAAAGTTAGATCATGTATTTCAGTATCGAATTCCATCCACATTGGAGAAAAGTATTGTAGTGGGAAGTCAGATTTTAATTCCATTTGGAAAAGGAAATCGACGGATGCGTGGATATGTGGTAGGACTTTCGGATCATACAGAGTATCCAGTGGAAAAGATTAAAGCAATTTTGCAGTTGCTAAATCGAAGTACAACGATTGAAAGCAGGATGATTGCATTGGCTTGGTGGATGAGAAAACAGTATGGTGGAACAATGAGTCAGGCACTTCGAACTGTAATTCCAGTAAAACAGAAAGTAAAGGGAAAAGAGAAGCGTTTTCTTTCTTTGGCAGTCGAGAAAGATGTAGCATCTGCTTATATTGTACAACATGGAAAGAGAAGTAAAGCAAAAGCAAAGGTATTGGGGGAATTGTTAGAGAAAAGACGAGTTCCTATGGAGTGGATGACAGAGAATTTAGGAGTTTCTTCATCTGTTATAAACGGCTTAAAGGAAGAAGGACTGATCTTGATTGAATCGGAAGGGATTTATCGAATTCCTTCATTTTTAGCAAAAGGGGAACGAGGAGAAGGACATCGACTTTCTTTGCAACAACAGGAGATTGTAGATGATTTTGGAGATGCGTATCAACAGGGAATTCAGCGTGTATGTCTGCTTCATGGAGTAACTGGAAGTGGAAAAACAGAGGTTTATATGGAATTGATTCGCATTGTGATTGCACAGGGAAAACAAGCGATTGTATTAATTCCAGAAATTGCTTTGACCTATCAGACCGTAATGCGATTTTATCGGGGCTTTGGAAATCGAGTTTCGATTATGAATTCTAGAATGTCGCAGGGAGAACGATACGATCAGTATGAACGGGCAAAACGTGGAGAAATCGATATTATGATTGGACCTCGGTCAGCATTATTTACACCATTTCAGGAGTTAGGATTGATTATTATTGATGAAGAACACGAAACAACCTATAAAAGTGATACAATTCCAAAGTATCATGCTAGGGAAACTGCAGTAGAACTGGCAAGATTGGCAAATGCTTCTGTTGTATTAGGTTCTGCTACCCCATCATTAGAAAGTTTTTATCTTGCGAAACAGGGAGAATATCACTACTATGAACTTCCAGAACGGATTGGAACAAGACATCTGCCTAGTGTGGAGGTGGTAGATTTACGAGAGGAATTAAAAGCAGGAAATAAATCGATGTTTAGTCGGGCTTTAAAAGAAAAAATAGAATGGCGTTTGAAAAAAAGACAACAGACGATTTTATTTATTAACCGACGTGGTTATGCTGGGTTTGTTTCTTGCCGTGCTTGTGGAAAAGCAGTAGGTTGTCCCCACTGTGATGTGACTTTAACCGTGCATAATAATGGAACTTTACGCTGTCACTATTGTGGGTATACCATTTCTATTCCAAAACGGTGTCCAATTTGTTCTTCTTCTTATATTGCAGCGTTTGGAACTGGAACACAAAAAGTAGAAGAGGCAGTAAAAAGAGAATTTCCACAAGCACGTGTGCTGCGAATGGATGCAGATACGACATCTGGAAAAGATGGACACCAAAAGGTACTGTCCGTGTTTGCCAAACAAGAGGCAGATATTTTGATTGGAACACAGATGATTGTAAAGGGTCATGACTTCCCTCATGTTACATTAGTAGGCGTAATTGCAGCGGATTTATCTTTATTTTCGAATGATTATCATTCTTCTGAACGAACATTTGAATTATTGGTACAGGCAGCAGGACGTGCAGGGCGAGGAGAAGAGGCAGGAGAAGTTGTTATACAGACTTATAATCCAGAGCACTATAGTATAGTAACAGCAGCAAAACAGGATTATCAGGCTTTTTATGAACAGGAAATTCTCTATCGAAGGTTATTAAGTTATCCGCCTGTAGGACAAATTATGGCAATTCTGGCTATGGCGAAAGAAGAGAAAGAGGGAGAAAATCTATTAGAACAGTTAAAAGAAGAGATGCAGGAATCCTGTATGATGATGGGAATTATGGTAGTAGGACCTACTTCTGCCAGTGTTGGAAAGATTCAGGATGTCTATCGAAGTGTAATGTATTTGAAAAATTCTCGAATAGCTGATATACTGAAAATGAAGGAGAAGATGGAAGAGTATTTAAATACAAAAGAGGAATTAAAAGAAGTACAAGTACAATTTGACGTAAATCCAGTGCATATTTATTAGGAGGAAAAGAAAATGGCGATTCGAACAATTCGTTTAGAAGGTGATGAAATTTTAAGAAAAAAGTGTAAGGAGATTAAAGAACTTACACCTAGAATAAAAATTTTGATTGAAGATATGATAGAAACTATGTATCAGGCAAATGGAGTAGGATTAGCAGGACCTCAGGTAGGAATTTTAAAGAAGGTGGTTGTTATCGATGTTGGAGATGGTCCTATTGTATTAATTAATCCAGAGATTTTGGAAACTAGTGGAGAACAGACTGGTGGAGAAGGATGCTTAAGTGTACCAGGAAAAACAGCAACAGTAACACGTCCAAATTATGTTCGAGTTAGGGCTTATGATGAAAAGATGGAACAACGGGAAGTGGAAGGAACAGAGCTTTTAGCCCGTGCAATTTGCCATGAATGTGATCATTTAGAAGGAAAATTGTATATCGATATTGCAGAAAGCCCAATTATGGATACAGATACTTATTATGCAGAAATGGAAGAAGAATGGGAATAATAAAAATAGGTAGAAAGGTTTGGTGAAGAGGTTATGAAAATTGTATTTATGGGAACACCAGATTTTGCAGCCAAAACACTTGAGGTCTTGCAAAAATCTTCGAAACATACAATTGCTGCAGTTGTAACACAACCAGATAAGCCAAATGGCAGAGGAAGTCATATGCAGTTTTCTAAAGTGAAAGAATTGGCACTTTTCTGTCAACTTCCAATTTACCAGCCAAAGAAGGTAAGGGCAGAGGAATTTGTAACAATTTTAAAAGAAATTGCTCCAGATGTAATTGTTGTAGTAGCATTTGGACAGATTTTATCAAAAGAAATTTTGGAGATTCCAAAGTATGGTTGTTTAAATGTACATGCTTCCTTGCTTCCAAAATATCGTGGTTCAGCACCAATTCAGTGGGCTATTATTAACGATGAAAAGGAAACTGGTATCACAATTATGAAATTAGATACAGGCGTGGATACAGGAGATATGATAAAAAAGAAAGTGATACCAATTGATAAGAAAGAAACAGGGGAAAGCTTATTTGAGAAACTTTCTCAACTTGGCGGACCAATGATGCTGGAAGTATTGGATGAATTAGAAGCAGGAGTAGCTGTTTTTGAAAAGCAGGAAGATGCACTTTCTTGTTCTACAAAGAAGTTAGAAAAAGAGATGGGAAACATTGATTGGAGTAAATCTGCGAAACAAATAGACTGTTTGATTAGAGGATTGAATCCTTGGCCTAGTGCATACACTACATTGGACGGAAAAATCTTAAAAATATGGGATGGAAATGTTTTAGAACAGGAATATAAGGGAGCAGACGGCGAGGTAGTGCGTGTAGAGAAAGGAAGTTTTTTTGTAAAAACAAAAAAGGGTGTACTTGAGATTTTGGAAGTACAATTAGAAGGAAAAAAACGAATGTCAACCGATGCGTTTTTAAGAGGTTATCATATTTCAGTTGGAACATTGCTTGGAAAGTAGGGCAAGACAAAAGGGGAACGTTTGATGGGTTATGGATTTGGCTTGAACGATTGAGAAAGGATGGGATTTTATGCGAGGTTTTTATTTTGGTTTTGATCCAACTTATATTTTAATTTTAATAGGTGCAGTAATTTGCATGATTGCATCTGCAAAGCTAAGATCAACTTATTCCAAATACAGTCGTATTCGGAGTATGAGTGGAATGACAGGAGCAGAGGCAGCTCAAAGAATTCTATATAGTCAGGGAATAAGGGATGTTTCAGTCGAACATGTGGCAGGAGATTTAACGGATCATTACGATCCTCGCAGTCATGTATTACGACTTTCAGATACCACATATGGAGATACTTCTGTAGCGGCAATAGGAGTTGCAGCACATGAGTGTGGGCATGCAGTACAACACGCAACCGGATATGCACTATTAAATATTCGAAATGCAATTGCGCCAGTGGTGTCGATTGGCTCAAATCTTTCTTGGCCATTGATTTTATTAGGCGTAATTCTTAGCTGGAATCCAGTGCTGATTCGAATTGGAATTTGGATGTTTGCTTTGGCAGTGATTTTTCAATTAGTGACACTTCCTGTTGAATTAGATGCATCAAGAAGAGCACTTCGACTGCTGAAAGAAAATGGAATTTTATACCAAGATGAAGTTCCAAGTGCAAGACGTGTACTTTCAGCAGCAGCGATGACTTATGTGGCAGGGCTTTTATCGGTTATTTTGCAGATGCTCCGTCTAGTTCTTTTATTTGGAGGAAATCGACGTGATGACTAATACCATTCAGGTTAGAGAAATTGTGTTAGAAGCTTTATTGGAAATTTTTGAAAAGGGAAAGTTATGTCATTTGGTGGTAGGACAGCTTTTGCAGAAATACCAATATTTAGAAAAACAAGATCGTGCTTTTTTTACTCGATTGGTAGAAGGAACAATAGAAAGAAAAATTACACTAGATTATATCTTAAATCAATATTCAAAGAAAATTTCTGTAGAAAAAATGAAACCCGTAGTACGAACATTGTTACGAATGGGGGCTTATCAGATTCTTTATATGGATAGTGTGCCAGATTCAGCAGCATGTAATGAAATGGTAAAACTAGCAGTTCGAAAGGGATTTTCTGGATTAAAAGGATTTGTCAATGGAATTCTTCGAACAATCGCACGGGAAAAGGAACAGATCGTATTTCCTAAAAAGGAACAGGGATTCATTCGATACTATTCTGTGGTGTATTCTATGCCAGAGTGGATTGTAGAACAATGGTTAGAACAATATGGAAATGAGTGCACAGAGAAAATGTTGATTGCCAGTTTAGAAGCAAAGGAAACTACTGTTCGTATCCGAACAGAGCGATTTCAAAGAGAGGAAATACAAGCGTGTCTTTCAAAGGAGGCAAAAGTACAAGAAATTTTCTGGTATTCAGATGCGGTTGTTCTTTCTAGATACGATTCGCTTGAAGAATTAAAAGGCTTTCAAGATGGAGTATTTCAGGTACAAGATATCAGCTCTATGATGGTAGCTGAGGCTGCCGGAGTAAAAAAGGGCGATTTTGTTTTAGATGTCTGTGCTGCACCGGGAGGAAAAAGCCTGCATATTGCAGATAAACTACATGGAACAGGATGTGTAGAGGCAAGAGATTTAACAGAACCTAAAATTGCACTAATAAAAGAAAATGTTGAACGATGCAAAATAGAAAATATAAAAGTAAAAAGATGGGATGCACTTGAATTGGATAAAGAAGTTTTAGAGGCAGCAGATATTGTAATTGCTGATTTGCCTTGTTCTGGACTTGGTGTAATTGGAAGAAAAAATGATTTAAAATATCATAGCAGCAGGGAAGGACAAATAGAACTTATCCAGCTTCAGAGAAAGATTCTAAAGGTCGTGTCTTCTTATGTAAAAATAGGAGGAACTCTTATTTATAGTACCTGTACCACAAATCGGCAGGAAAATGAAGAAAATATAAAATGGTTTTTAAAAGAGAATCCTTCTTTTTTTCTTGAGGATTTAACAGAATATTTGCCAAAGAAAATAAGAGAGGCAGCAGATCCTTTGCTGCATTTGGAAGAACAGATAACAATGGGAATGGTTAGATTATTGCAAGGCGTATTTCCGTCAGATGGTTTCTTTTTTGCTCGATTAAAACGAAAGGGAAAGAATGAGAAATTGGAGTAGAAAGTTGGAATGAAAAAGGATATTAAGTCATTAAGTCTTGCAGAATTGGAATCTGAGATGCGAGAGAGAAAAGTGGAACCTTTTCGAGCAAAGCAGATTTTTCAGTGGCTGCATCAAAAACAAGTTACTTCCTTTGATGAAATGACAAATCTCTCAAAGGAATTGCGGGAACAATGTAAAGAGATATATGAACTGCCAATATTAGAAGCAATTGAAATAAAAACCTCTAAAATAGATGGAACACAGAAATATCTTTTTCAATTGATGGATGGAAATGTGATTGAGAGTGTTTTTATGAAGTACAAACATGGAAATTCGGTTTGTATTTCTTCTCAGGTAGGGTGTCGAATGGGATGTCGGTTTTGTGCATCAACATTGGATGGACTGACACGTTGTTTGGAACCATCTGAGATGTTAGAACAGATTTATCGTATTTCTAAGCTGAGTGGGGAACGAGTTTCTCATATTGTAATTATGGGTACAGGAGAACCGATGGATAATGAAAAAAATGTTTTGAAATTCCTTTCCTTACTTACCGATCCAAATGGGCTGCATATCAGCCAAAGAAATATTACATTATCAACTTGTGGATTAGTACCAGAGATAAAAAGGCTTGCACAGGAACATCTTCAAATTACGTTAGCAATTTCTCTGCATGCGCCAAATGATGAAATTCGTAGGCAGCTAATGCCAATTGCGAATCGCTATTCAATGGAAGAGCTGCTTGAAGCTTGTCAATATTATTTTCAGGAAACAAAAAGAAGAATTTCGTTTGAATATAGTTTAATTCAGGGAATAAATGATAAAAGAGAACATGCTTATGAATTAGCAAAGCGAATTGCTTATAAAAATTGTCATGTTAATTTAATTCCAGTGAATCCTATAAAAGAGCGAGATTTTCAGCAGACACAAAAGGCGGCTATTTTGGAATTTAAAAATGTACTTGAAAAAAATAAAATTAATGTTACTATAAGAAGAGAAATGGGAAGAGATATACAAGGAGCTTGTGGACAGCTTAGAAAGGGCTATCAGGAAAGGCAGCAAAAAACAAAGGAGGGAAAAGGATGCAGGCATATGGATTAACTGATATTGGTCAGGCACGTGCTGTAAATCAGGATGCAATTTTTTATTCAATCCAATCGGTTGGCAATCTTCCAAATTTGTTTCTTGTCGCAGATGGAATGGGTGGACATAAAGCAGGTGATTATGCTTCTTCTTTTACAGTAGAGAAATTTGTTGAACTTGTACCTGAAATAACCAGTAAAAATCCAATTACAATTTTAAATCATACATTAAAAGAAGTCAATGCTCGTCTATTTCGACAAGCGCAAAGTACACCAGAGATGGAGGATATGGGAACCACTTTGGTAGTAGGAGTATGTGTAAAACAAGAGCTTTATGTAATGAATATAGGCGACAGTCGTCTTTATCTGATCAACGATACTATCCGTCAGGTGACAAGAGACCATTCCTATGTGGAAGAATTGGTATCAATGGGAAAACTAGATAAGAAAAATGCCAGAAATCATGAAAGTAAAAATGTAATTACACGAGCTGTTGGAGTAAGTGCAAGGGTGATGGCAGATTTTTTTGAGGTAGAGCTTCATAGAAAGGATCAAATTCTTCTATGTTCAGATGGACTGACCAATATGGTATCGGACGCAGAGATCCTTCATATTGTAAATAGTGAAAGAGGAATAGAGGAAAAGGCAATAAGGCTGGTAGAGTTGGCGAATAGAAACGGTGGAAAGGACAACATATCCGTTGTACTGGTAGAACCGGATGAATTTGAGGTGTAAATATGTTAGCAAATGGAGTGTTTTTAAATGACCGTTATGAAATATTGGGTCGGGTTGGTTCCGGTGGTATGTCCGATGTCTATAAGGCAAAGTGTCATAAACTCAATCGATTTGTAGCAATAAAAGTGCTAAAACAAGAATATAGCGAAGATAAAAATTTTGTAGCAAAATTTCGTGTAGAGGCACAGTCAGCTGCCGGTTTAAGTCATCCTAATATTGTCAGCATTTATGATGTAGGAGAGGATAATGGGCTTTACTATATTGTAATGGAATTGGTAGAAGGAATTACACTAAAAAACTACATAGAGAAAAAAGGAAGGCTAGAGCCAAAGGAAGCCGTTAGTATTGCAATTCAGGTTGCACAAGGGATACAGACTGCCCACAGTCATCATATTATTCATCGGGATATTAAGCCACAGAATATTATTATTTCCAAAGAGGGAAAAGTAAAAGTAACAGATTTTGGAATTGCCAGAGCTTCTTCTGCACAAACCATTAATTCGAATGCAATGGGTTCAGTACACTATATTTCACCAGAACAAGCAAGAGGAAATTATAGTGATGAACGAAGTGATATCTATTCACTTGGGATTTCTCTTTATGAAATGATTACGGGTCAGGTACCATTTGATGGAGATACAACGGTATCGGTTGCTTTACAGCATATTCAATCGGAAATTCCTTCTCCAAAAGAAATTGTTTTAGACTTGCCAATTAGTGTGGAGAAGATTATTTATAAATGTACACAAAAGAAACCAGAACGTCGTTATGCAAAGGCAGGAGAACTGATTGCAGATTTAAAGCAGTCTCTTCAGACTCCAGAAGAGGATTTTGTTCAGATTTCTATGCCAAACTCTTCTGCACAGACGATTTCTATGACTCCACAGGAATTAGAATATATTAAGATGGAGAGTGGTACATCAGAGCGAAAACAAGAAGAAATAGTAGAAGTGTTAATTCCAGCGATTCGGAAAAAAGAAAATCCAGTAGTAAAAGGAGAAGTACGACAAAATAAGCAGCTTTATCTTGAACCAGAGGTAAGGATAGAAGAAAGAGTGAATCCAAAAGTAGAAAAAGTAATGACTATCATTAGTGTAGCGGCAGCGATTTTGATTGTGTGTCTTTTGATCTTTATTATAGTAAAATTACTTCCAAATACAAAACAGGGAACTTCAAATCAGACAACTACTTCTGCTTCTGAAATGACAACAAAAAAGGAATCTGCTACAACGACTGCTTCTGAAGAGGCAACTACTTTAAATTCGGCTAATAATTCCAATACAGCGATGTCAAAAATGCCAAATTTAAGTGGATTAAGTGAATCCGATGCTTTAATTGCATTAAATCGTGTCAATTTAGGAATGAATAAATCCTATGAAAATTCAAATCAGATACAAAAAGGATATGTAATTTCACAGGAATTTGCAGCGGATAGTGAAGTGAAAAAGAATACTTCAGTAAAAGTAGTAATTAGTCTTGGGCCAGATCAATTTCAAGTTCCAGATGTATTAAACTTAAAAGAAGCAGATGCAATTACTATGTTGGAATCTTATCAATTACATGTAAGTACAGAGTATAAATATCATGATACTGTGATAAAAGGAAATGTAATTAGTAGTGATCCATCTCATTCTACAATGGTTTCTCAAGGGGACACAATTGTTTTAAATGTTAGTATGGGACCAGAATTTGTAAATGTAATTATGCCAGATTTAAGAAATCTGACAGAGGCGGAGGCTAGATTTAAGCTAGAATCAAATGGATTAATTGTTGGAAAAGTGGAGAGTGCCCATAGCAGTGAGATTGCAGAGGGGCATGTAATTAGTCAAAGTTTAGAAAAAGGTGGGACAGTAAAACAGGGAACAACAATAGATTTTGTAATTAGTCTTGGAGAGGAAGAGACAGAGACAGAAACTACTCGTACACCAACTGGAACAGTGACAGTAACAGTAGCGCAAGTTTCTGAATATATTTCAGGAGGAAGTTTTGCTGTGCCAGTTGTACCAGGACCTGGAATGGTAGAGCCAACTTATTATGCAGAGGCTACTCTTCGATTGGAACTGGTACAGACAACAGAGGATGGGCGAACCATTTCTCGTACAGTCAATAGTTTTGTTGTTACACCAGATCGGTTTCCTTATGTAGAGTCAGGTATTGTTGGAGAACCTAACCTTACAGAAGGAAGTGTACGTGTTTATCTAGCATTTGGAGGAGAAGAGTATTTTTGCGGAAGCTGTCTTGTTGATTTTCATTAGCGGTTGATTTATTGTAAAAGAAGGTAGGAGAGGTTATGGAGGGAAAGATTGAAAAGGGAATTGCTGGATTTTATTATGTTCATGTTCCTCAGATGGGGGTTTATGAATGTAAAGCGAAAGGAGTTTTTCGAAATCAAAATATAAAGCCTTTAGTGGGAGATAATGTAGAAATTGAAGTATTAGATCAAAAAAACTGGATTGGAAATGTGATATCTCTTTATCCTAGAAAAAATACTTTAATTCGTCCAGCAGTTGCCAATATCGATCAAGCTTTGGTTATCTTTGCAGTAACCGATCCTTTGCCGAATTTGAATTTATTGGATCGTTTTCTAATTACAATGGAGCAGCAAAATGTGGATACAATTATATGTTTTAATAAACGAGATTTAGCAGAAGAGACGCAACTAATTGAATTAGAGGCATGTTATGCCACCTGTGGTTATCCAGTTATTTTTTCTAGTAATTCGACATTAGATGGAATGGATCAAGTAAAGAAAGTTCTTACTGGAAAGACAACTGTACTTGCTGGGCCTTCTGGTGTAGGAAAATCGTCTTTGTTAAATCAATTAAATCCAGAGGCAAAGATGGAAGTAGGAGAAATTAGTGAAAAGATTCGGCGTGGAAAACATACAACACGACATAGTGAACTATTTTATATAGAGGAATTGGGAGAAGATACCTATGTGTTTGACACACCTGGATTTACTTCATTATATTTAACAGAATTAGAAGCAGAAGAATTAAGGGATTATTTTGTAGAGTTTCAAGAGCATACGAAGGCATGTCAATTTAAAGGATGTGTACATCTTCGGGAACCTAATTGTGGAGTGAAAAAAGCTTTGGAAGAAAAAAAGATTAGCCAGAGCCGATATGAAAACTATTGTGCACTTTATTGGGAACTATATGGAAAAAAGAAATATTAGAGTTTCAAAATAAGGAAGGAGATTGTTATGTTAAAGTTAGCACCGTCTATCTTAGCTGCTGATTTTACTTGTTTAGGAAAAGAAATTGAAAAAGTTGACTCTGCAGGAGCTGATTATATTCACATTGATGTGATGGATGGGATGTTTGTACCTAGTATTTCTTATGGGATGCCAGTGATTCAATCCATTCGTAAGACAACAAAAAAGGTATTTGATGTACATCTTATGATAGAGGAACCAATTCGGTATATTGAGAGATTTGCAGAGGCAGGAGCCGATTTAATTACGGTTCATGCAGAGGCTTGTAAACATTTAGATAGTACAATATGGAAGATTCGGCGTTGTGGTAGAAAGGCAGGGGTAGTTTTAAATCCGGCTACTCCGTTAAGTGCAATCCTTTGTGTGCTACAAGAGGTCGATATGGTACTTCTGATGTCAGTAAATCCAGGCTTTGGAGGACAGAAATATATTTCTTATGTAACAGATAAAATTCGGGAGTTAAGAAGAATTTGTAATGAACAAAATTTAGATATGGATATTGAAGTAGATGGGGGAATTCGATTAGAAAATGTAAGAATGGTAATTGAAGCTGGAGCAAATGTAATAGTAGCTGGTTCTTCTGTTTTTCAGGGAGATATTTCGGCTAATGTACGAGCTTATAAAACAATATTTGAAGAATATGGAAATGAAGTTCCTATGGATTTTCGAGTTGATATGAATTTTTAGATAGAAGGATATTTTATATGAAAACAGTAGTGACATGGATTTTTGCTGGTGGTGAGATTCCCTATGAATTGATTGAAACATATAGAAAGAAAAATCAGGCAGACTGGGTAATTGCTGTAGATGGTGGATTGGCTGCAATGGAGCGACTCGAAATTTGTCCTACACATATTGTTGGCGATTTTGATACAGTAGATACTAGACTTTTAGAGCAGTATCAGTTGGAAAAACAGGTTGTGATTCGAAAATTTCAGCCTAAAAAAGATTTTACAGATGGGCAGATTGCAATAGAACTGGCATTAGAGCTTTGTAGTACAAAGATTGTTCTATTTGGTGCAACTGGGAGACGTTTGGATCACCTGCTTGGCAATTTGGATTTGCTTTATATGGCAGAGCAAAATGGCGCTTGTTGTGAAATTTTAGATGCTTATAATCGAGTTCAATTGTTACGGTCAAATCAATATTATAGAATAGAGCAAAAAACACAGTTTGGAAGTTATATTTCTTTGTTACCTTTTACTGATCGAGTAGAAGGAATTACATTAACTGGATTTCAGTATCCACTTACAAATTATACAATGACTCGTTTTTTAAATCCTACACTTGGAATTAGTAATGAGATTGTAGAGGAGAGTGGGACGATTTGGTTTTCAGATGGGATTTTAATTTGTATCGAATCAACCGATAATAAAATAGCATAACGATTGCTGCCTTAACTTGCTTTTGTAAAAATTGTAGAATCGAAAGGCTATAATTTTACAATTTTTTCTATAAAAAGGATTAATAAGAATGAATATTGACAAAACATGGAAGATCGAATACAATTAAAGTCAACATAGAATCGTTTTTATGCGAAATATGTAAGAATTGAAAAAATTATTGGATTAGGAGTGATGCGAAATGAAATATGTATGTGATGTATGTGGTTGGGAATATGATGAAGAGCAAGGCTATCCAGAAGGAGGAATTGCACCTGGAACAAAATGGGAGGATGTACCGGAAGATTTTGAATGTCCATTATGTTTAGTTGGAAAGGGTGAGTTTTCACAAGTATAGACTTGTTTTGCTAGAAAAGTGTTTAAAAATAGAAAAAGACTTTTGATATTTTTAATAAATTCAAAAGTCTTTTTTATATTTTTAGATAATAAAAAATTAATGTTTATAATTGATTTTATTATACATTAAACCGGAATAAAATCACATCACCATCTTGAACGATGTAATCTTTTCCTTCCATTCGAACCAGTCCTTTTTCTCGTGCTACTGCTAGTGAACCTTTACTATTTAGTAAATCTTGATAATTTACAACTTCCGCTTTAATAAAGCCACGTTCAAAGTCAGTATGAATTTTCCCTGCTGCTTGAGGGGCTTTTGTTCCAACTTTAATTGTCCATGCCCGTGTTTCGTCTTCTCCTGCAGTAAGATAGCTAATCAGTCCAAGGAGATGATAGCTTGCCTTAATTAATTTTTCAAGTCCAGATTCCTTTAATCCCAAATCTTCTAAAAACATAACTTTTTCATCTTCTTCTAGTTCTGCAATTTCTTGTTCAATTTGTGCACAAATCACAAATACTTCACTTCCATTTGCAGCAGCAAACTCTCGTACAGCTTTTACTCCACTGTTTGCATTACCATCATTTGCAAGCTCTTCCTCTGAAACATTTGCAGCAAAAATAACTGGCTTATTAGTTAAGAGATTATAAGAAGAAAACCAGATAGCTTCCTCTTCTTCTTCCGTTTCAAATGTAAGTGCTAGTTTTCCTTCTTCTAGATGCTTTTTTATTTTTTCTAATAAGTCATATTCTTTTGCAATCGTTTTATCCATTTTAGCAGCTTTTGCTATTTTTGCAATTCGCCGTTCTAAAATTTCAAGATCTGAGAAAATTAATTCTAAATTAATCGTTTCAATATCTCGAAGCGGATTAATACTTCCATCTACATGTACAACATTCGTGTCCTCAAAACAACGAACAACATGAACAATCGCATCAACTTCACGAATATTACTTAGAAATTGATTTCCAAGACCTTCTCCCTTTGAAGCACCTTTTACTAGTCCAGCAATATCAACAAATTCAATAACTGCTGGTGTTACTTTTTTAGAATGATAAATGTCACCTAATTTCTTTAATCGTTCATCGGGTACAGTGACAATTCCAATATTTGGATCAATGGTACAAAATGGATAATTAGCAGATTCTGCACCAGCTTTTGTCAATGAATTAAATAATGTACTTTTACCAACATTTGGTAATCCAACGATGCCTAGTTTCATTTTATCTTAATCTCCTTTGGTTATTCTTATATTTTATAGGGTTTTCGCCTTTCAAGGTTTTGGTTATGTACCAATTTACGTACCAATTTTCTAAACCACCTTGAGAGATGCCGCAATTTTTTCAATTTCTTTGTGCTTTTCATCTTCCGTCGTGTGAACATACAAATTCATGGTTATACCAATATTAGAATGTCCAAGTATCGTCTGCAACGTCTTTGGCTTCATACCGCCCTCAATACATCTGGTGGCAAATGTATGACGCAATACATGCATGGAAAACCTCGGAATCCCTATCTTGTCACACTGTTTGAATAACATAGTGTCATATGTGCTGTTCTTAACCGGCGTTCCCTTACGGCACAGGAAAACATATTCTGACCATTCCATCGGAATTACTTTGACTTCAAGATTCTTCTTCCTTTGCCTGCGAAGCATGTCCAGCGCTTCCTCCGTCAACGGAATGGAACGATACCCCGATTTACTCTTAGGTTCTCCCACTCTCCATTCTCCTGTCGAATGACGGTATTCCATAGAACGGCTGATTGTCACGGTACGGTTATCAAAATCAATATCCGACCATTTTAATCCTACAAGTTCTCCTGTCCTAAGCCCCGTCTGCAGTAAAAATCTGTATTGGTACTCGTATGTGTTTCCTACGATTCCCCTTACAAACCTTTTCTGCTGTTCTAATGTCAGCGCTTCTTTCTTCTGCGCAGGCTTCCCGATATCAGATTTTACCATACCATTACAGGGATTTTTCATAATCACATCATTCTGATACGCATAATCAAGCATATTAAACAATGCTATCCTTGTCTGATAAATAGTAGATGTTCGATACCCTTCGTCAGCCATGCGATTCATAATCATTTGGCACTGAATCGGTTTTACTTCTGACAAAATCAGTTTTCCGATCACGGGATCAATGTTACGTTCATAACGCTCTGTATAATTTCTTACCGTATTCGGACGTACGGTCCGCTTTTTCATGCTGATCCAATAGTCAAACCATGCCTTTACCGTCATTTCTTCCGGAAAATTCAGATTGCTATGCTCATCCTGATATTGTGAGTCTGCCAGCCATTGCCTGCACTCTTGTAGTTTGCGGAATAATTTCTGCTTCCGTTGTCCGTATTTCGTAGTAAATCTTCCAACATAGAAGCCATCCGACCTTTGGCTTATTCCAACGCCAAGCTCCTTTCCTTTTAAATCTTTTCCCATAGTAAAAGCTCCTTTCAAAAAAGAGCCTTAATACCTATGTTAGTATAGCATATCAAGGCTCAAAAGTAAATCATCGGATTTCTATATTTCCAATGTGCGGCTTAGAAAAAGTTCAAATTCTCTACGTTTTACAAGTTTCTTTTTCCCCACATACAGTACGAAACTACAACTAGGCATCTTCAATAAATCTTCTATCCGATTGATTCCTATATTGGAATATTCTGCCGCCTCCTTAATCGTCAAATTAGCTTTCTCCCAAATTGGTACTTTATCTATATTATAATTGCCCATACTTTCAACGCTCCCCCCTTTCATTCCATCAGCTTTTTAAGGCGTTCCATTTTCTCCTTTGCTCTGGCTTTTCTGAAATTCTCTCCGGTAATGCGGACGGGGGTACACATTTCAATAAGGCGGTCATATATCCGGGCATGGGCGCTGTCCTCCGGGTTCTGCAATTCTTCCAGCGTCAAATTTGTTGTGACAATCAGCGGCTTTTGGCTGCGGTATCGGCTGTCAATCACGTTATAGACTTGCTCTAAGCCGTATTCTGTGCCACGCTCCATGCCGAAATCATCAAGGATAAGCAGGGGATAGGAACAAAGCCTTACGATGTACTCATTCCTGTTTTCCGAGCCATAGAACAAATTGTTCAGTATCGTTGCAAAGTTCGTCATACAGACGGGTATTTCCCTCTCCATGAGGGCGTTGGCGATACAGCCTGCAAAATAGCTTTTCCCCGATCCGACATTCCCCCACAATAAGTAACCAAGGTTTTCAGACCGCACCGTTTCCCACTTCTCCACATAGGAGTACGCTTTCCCTATCTGCGGGCATTTCCCATTGTCATTTTCAAAAGTCCAGTGACGCATGGCAGGATTAGAAAAGCCCTCACGTTTCAAGCGTTCCACTTCGGCATTATGTTTTTCGTCTGATTCCCTTTTTTCCTGCCTTTCACGCTCCGCCCTGCGGCAGTCACATTCAGACGGATGACGGTCACGCCCAAACAACACTTTGCCTTGCGGGAAATAGGCTTCTTTCGGTTTATGACATTTCCCACAATATAATAAACCGTCCTCACCCGTATAATCTTCTGGCTCCGCACCAGTGCTTACCATCTGTAAAACAGCATCCATTAAATTACCGCTCATAAACTGTCCTCCTCACTGTATGAATAATCAGGGATTCCCTTTTTAGGCACTGCCTTTCCAACATCTTCCTGCGCCCATTTATAAATCGTGGCGGCATGGTTATTGTACTGTTTCCCACTTGAAGCGATATGCAGGGATAAGCGGTCAATGTAATACTCCCATTTGTCGGGCAGTTCTTTTTTGAGCCCGTCAAGTTCCGCATCAGAGAGAAGAATATTATTGAATTTCCCTAAAAATGCGTGGGCGGGTGTTTCCTTCTCTCCCTCTCCCTCTTTCTCTATCTCTTTATCTCTCTCTAACTCTCTCTCTACGCTACAAATCTGTTTCAGATTGTTACCGCCCGTTTCATCCGTGTTACATTGTAACAGCCCGTTCTCTTTTTTCCGTTCCCTGTGCTCCCTCACCCGCATAGCCGACGCTGTTTCCGAGCCGATGATTGTCGGCACTTCCGTAAGCTGGTACTCGTCGTCATCATGTATTTCTATTAGCCCATGCCGCTGCAAAAATGCAAGCGTCAGCTTCACGTTCTCTGCGTCCTCGTCAAGCGCAAGGGCAATCTCCGAAGCGAAGTTGTCCTCCACACCCTCAAAGTAAAGTTTCCCCTCGTCCTTTAACGACAGCAGCATCATTTTCAGATAGATAATTGTGTGCGTATCACCGCCCGCTATGGAGCGCAGCTTCTTGATGCGCTTGTCTGAAAACCAGTCCGCTTTCAGTTTCAGCCAGTAATATCTCTTTGCCATAAATACCTCCTTAAACGCACAAAAAGGACAGCCCAGACTTTTCCCATAAGTCTGTGACTGCCCTTGCGCTGTGTTAATGAAAAATAATTCAAAATCCCTTGAAAACTTTCTGCAAACAATCGGGAAAGATTGCAGAAATATATATTGGATTATGTATTCAGTTTTTAGTGTCAGCGTTCAAATGCCGCCTTAAATTTTCAGCTTGTCCGCACCATATTTGCGAATGATACGGAAAAGAATTTCTTTCTCTTTCCCCTCTGCTTTATCATATAAGCCGCATAAGGTTTTCTGTTCCGTCAGCGTGAGGGTATTGGTATAAGGCTTGTAATTTTCCGTGATGAAAACCCCGCCGCCCTCGCCCGGCTTTGTGTAGACAGGGTAATCAAAAGACAGTGCGATAACGTCATTCATTATCGTGCGCCTTGAAACATCCAGTTCCCATGCAAGCTCCCTCATTGTCGTATGTCCTCTGGCGGATAAAATGCTGATGATTTCCATTCTCCGGTGTGCAGTGTCCATGCCACGCCTCCCGTCATTTTCTATGTAAAACTTCCGCAGTACGGTCCAAATTCATGTATGATTGACAGGACAATCTTCCTGTCATCTGAACCACAGGTCACAGCAACTTTTTCCAAGCATTCCAACTGTTCCTGCGTGAGCGTGTTCTGGTGCTGCCCCACACCGTCCGCAAGGAAGTAGCCGCCGTTAAATCCCTGTTTTGAAACTACGGGAAGTTCCTCGCCTATGACTTCAAAATCCCTGCTTATGGATTTCCTGCCTACACGGTATCTGCCCATAAGTTCCGCTACCGTCAGCTTTTTCCCCGACAGCAGCATACGCTCAATATCACGCCGCCGCTGGAATGCGTTGTCCTTCATGGTTCACCTCCTTCCGCTGTTTGATTCCCTGTGGGTATTTTATAAAAAGGTCTGTTCCCCCTATGGGTACATTCCTCTAAAAAAGTTCATTATTTTCTCAGATACGGAAAAAAGTTATCCCGACTTTTTCTGAGAAAATTTCCGTATCTGCCCGACTTGCAGAACAAAGTCGGGATAAGAATAGCAAGCACTGCCTGTGTTCCCTCACAGGCTGATTTTTTCCAATTTTCCAAAGGATGGAAACTTGAAAAAAATGCTTGTAGGGGAAAGTTTCCCCCTAACCCCCTCTGCGCTCAAGAATCCATGAAATGCCCTGCCGAAATTTCTGATTTTTTCACTCATTTTTTTGCACGAATATCCCCCATAACGGAACAGAAGATTGTGTAAAATGTTTTCATCAATCCATTACAGAAAGGACATTAAAAATGGCAAACAGAGAACGCAAAAACGAGTTGAAAATATATCTAAGTGACGATGAACAGTACATACTGGAACAGAAAGTAAAAGCCTCCGGTATGAAAAGTAAATCTGCTTTCCTGCGCCGCCAAATTTTATATGGTTTTGTCTATGACATTGACTACTCCTATTTGCGGGATTACAATGCCGCACTCGGAAAAATCGGCGGCAATCTGAACCAGATAGCAAAGCGCATGAACGCAACGGGCAACGTGTATAAATCCGATGTAGAAGAAGTAAAAAAACTAATGAAACAAGTGTGGGATACACAAAAGTCCATGCTTTCAAAACAGCCTTGCATGAAACAGTAAAACATCACATCAGCAGACTGTTTTTCCTAAAAAATCTGAAATTAGATAGTGCAGGAAAAAACAAAAACAAGCAAAATTCGACATTAAAAAAGGTGTATCGCCTTGAAGTTTTTGCTTCATTTCGATACACCTTTATATGCGACAATCTGCCGACATTTTTCTTTACACACTTTCGTACATTTCCATATTCTTTTATCATAATCCTCTCCAATTTGTACCTTACTGATTAACATTTGTCACTTGCACTATGGACAAAATAGCGTAAAGTTTTCAAATATAGTAACATCTCGAATTTTTATCCATGTGTCATTATGGCAAACTGGGTATAAAATCCCTTTTACTCATATATTTGTTTATGGTTTTTTAAGAAAACCAGCAGAATTCTAAATAAAAAACTACTGGTTTTCCTGACCCTATTTCGAAATGCTTAGAATAATATTTTTTATCTTTGCTCCGTTTCATGAGTTCTTGATATGATACATTTCCAATTTTCTTTTTTAATAAAATTGGAATATATGGTAATATTTACGGCAACATATCTGATAAGCACTCTTTTAAAATATTAAGTCCCTTATCTATTTCTTCCAGGGAAATATTCAGAGGCGGCATAATCCGAAGTTTTTCTTTCGCAGTCAATATCAGAAGTCCGTTTTCCACACACTTCTTTGCAATTTCTCCTGTTTTCAAATTTTTCTTTAAGGACAGACCAAACATCAATCCCATTCCTGATACATCAGTAATATTAGGCAAAGCTGATAATTTCTTACACATATATTCGGATTTGGAATTGACATCAGCCAGAAAGTCCGCATCGGCAATCTGATTTAGCACTTCAAGCGCACCAGCACAAACCACCGGATTTCCTCCAAAAGTTGAACCATGATCGCCTGTCTGTAATATATTTTCAGTCAGCTTATCCATGAGGACGGCACCGATTGGAAGTCCTGCTCCCAATCCTTTCGCCAGTGTAACCACATTAGGGTGTATCCCATATTGTTCGCAGCATAGAAATGTTCCTGTCCGCCCCACTCCTGTCTGCACCTCATCTACGATAAGCAAAATCCCTTTTTCTTTGCATATCTGTTCAACCTCTTTTACATACTCTTTTTTCAGCACATTTACTCCGCTCTCCCCCTGCACAAGCTCAATCATAACCGCACACACCGTTTCATCTACCGTTTCATGCAGCACATGACTGTTGTTTGCCGGAACATAGAGAAAACCCTCCGTAAAAGGGAAAAAATGCTGGTGAAATATATCCTGACCTGTGGCGGAAAGCGTTGTAACCGTCCTTCCATGAAAGGAATTTTCCAGTGTAATAATACGGTTGCAATGCTCCCCCTTGACCTCCATGCCATACTTCCTTGCAACTTTTATTGCTCCCTCATTCGCTTCAGCACCGGAATTTCCAAAGAAAACTTTAGAATATCCGGTTACTTCGCATAAACGTTCCGCTAAAAGACTGTCCGGCAGAGTATAGAACAAATTAGAAGTATGTTGTAATTGGCTTGCCTGAGAAACAACAGCCTGAACCCATTTACTATTACAAAACCCCAATGAATTTGTTCCAATCCCACTGCCAAAATCTATATACTTTTTCCCCTCATAATCTTCTGCCTGCGCTCCATGCCCGTTCTTTATCGCTGCCGGAAAGCGATGATAGGTATGTGCGATATACTTCCGGTCTTTCTCAAAAATATCACTATTTTGCATAATAATCACCACTATTTTCAAACTCACGCATAAAGTCAACCAAATGCTGTACACCCTCTATCGGCATCGCATTATATAAACTTGCTCTCATTCCGCCAATCGCACGATGTCCCTTTATGCTGACAATTCCATGTTTTTCAGCCTGCTTTATAAATTCCGCATCAACCGCATCCGACTTTGTACGGAAAGTCACATTCATAAGCGACCTGCTGCCTGCATTTGCCAAACCATAAAACAATGAGCTGGAATCCAGATAATCATACAGGACTGCCGCCTTTCTTTCATTGATTTCCTTCATCTTCTCCAAACCGCCCAATGACTGAATCCATTTAATTACTTTGCCAACCATATAGATATTATAAGTTGGCGGCGTATTGTATAGTGATTTTTTATCTGCATGGATTTTGTATTGCAGCATAGTTGGCGTATTGGGTAGAACCGTATCGGAAATCAAGTCTTTGTGTATAATAGCGATAACCAATCCGGCAGGCGCCAGATTCTTCTGTACGCCGCCAAAAAGCATACCATAATCTGAAACATTCATCGGCTCCGACAAAAAACTGGAAGATATATCGTTCACAAGTACCTTTCCGTGGCTGTTCGGGCAGCAATGAAATTTGGTTCCATAGATTGTATTATTTTCACACATATATACATAGTCCGAATCCTGATCAATTTCTAAATCACTGCAATCCGGGATATATGAAAAATTATCCCCTTCCGAAGAGGCTGCAATGTTAATCTGCCCGTATCTTTTCGCTTCCTCATATGCTTTCTTTGCCCAATATCCGGTCAGTATGTAATCCGCTTTTCTATTCCGCATAAAATTCATTGGTATCATGGAAAATTGCAAAGAAGTTCCTCCTTGCAGGAATAAAACCACATAATCATTCGGAATGTTCATAAGTGTGCGTAAATCCTGCTCTGTTTCATCAATAATGGACTGGAACAAAGAAGAACGGTGGCTGATTTCCATAACAGACATACCACTTCCCTTATAATCCAGCATTTCATCTGCTGCTTCCCGTAATACGGGTTCCGGCAAAACAGCTGGTCCCGCAGAAAAATTATATATACTTCTCATAAAAACCTCCTAAACCTCTTATTCTGCCACAGCGACAATTTTACTGCTGCCGGAACTGTTTCCGCACGATTTTTATAATGCGTTCCATATCCTCTTTTGTATTTTTAATATCACTTGGCAGGCAAAGCCCCATAAGTGCGAACTTAACAAAGCAGTCCTGGTAAAACTGCTGAATGGAACTCCTCATTTTGGTTTATCCGCCACTGCTGTTTTTTTGATAAATAACGGGTATATTTTTTATCCGTCAGGTCTACAAAAAGACTCCACGAT
>CAJTXA010000005.1 GCA_910579865.1 uncultured Lachnospiraceae bacterium | reverse complement strand
GTCCCGGCGTGAAAGCATTGATAACCGAATAGATAAAAAAATTACCTAATACATAACCCGGCATTTTTTGCCCTCCTTTCAGCAGGTTCATTGCTGAAAAGTTCCTCCGAATAATTGGAAGATTCATAAGTTCCCTGCACAAAACTAAGCCGGGGATATGGTTTCAGATCATCCAGTCTGACAGATGCGCATTTTGCCAACGGGTGGTCTTTACCTATAAAAATATGAGGCGTTGCAGTAAACAATTCAAAAAAGTTCAAATTGTATTCTTCAAACAGCTTTCTCAACACATTTTCATTGCTGTTGCAAAGATACAGGATTCCCAAATCACTAAACCTGTTCCGTACATCTTCCACAATCTGGTGCGTCTGGGTTTCATTCAGGATAAACTCAAACCTTTCCTGCCCAAAATGTTGTATCAATTCCACAAACGCATTTGTTGTAAAAGTATAATGCTGCGTTGAAACACAAAACCTTTGTTTTGCAGGTTTCTTATCAATATATTTTGATTCCAGAAGTTCCATCTGCTGAACTACCTGCCTTGCATATCCTAAAAACTCCATTCCCTCCTTTGTCAGTGCTACTCCTGCCCGGCAGCGGCTGAAAATTGTTATTCCAGATTCCTTTTCTACTTCCTTGATTGCGCCGGAAAGACTTGGCTGAGAAATATACAGTTCTTTTGCCGCTTCTGTAATAGAACCTCTTTCCGCAACGATTATCATATATTTTAATTGTTGTAGTGTCATAATTTATCCTCCAATTGCGAATACTCAAACATAAATTTTTGATAATATATCAACTCTTTGTCAAATCCCCCAATGGATATTCCCTCTTTATTTCATACAAAGCTCTATTCAGATTTATTTTAGCATACTCCATTAAAAAATAAGATATAAATAAACTATGTTTTAGCATAGCCTTATCCTATGTCTTAACATAATCCACTATATTTTATAATATGTATCTGCTGATTTTGCCAAATCATATTTTTTATAATTAAGTTCTTCCCTCTTTTATTCAAACAACTTGTCGCACTATTCCGCAAAGTTTGTATTCTCCTACAGCACATAATAGCAAATTACATCATGGAAAAGTGCATAACTGGCATTACGTCATGGATAAGTATGTTCACAGCACATGGAAAAGCAAAGTACAGCTTTCCCACATCCTGCAAACATAGTTATACACAGCTCCATAAGATAGCCAGTTATACACTTTTCCACAATGACTACACCTATGGAATCAATCTTATTCATTTTTTTAATAAGCCAATACTTTACTGATTAAGAAAAGCCCTGCATATTATCATACACAGAGCCATTCTAATCTTTTTTGCCCTCTACATAGAGCATTTTTTTCTGCAATATTCATTTTACGGAGTTATCCCTGCCTTTTGTGCAAAGTCGTTTTTTCGTCCGATAAGTTCCGACTATTTTTCCTTTGATAGACTCTCTAACACATTCTTGTATCCCTTTTCCAACAAACGAGCGTCTTCCTATTCTTAAGTTTGACTTTAATACCTCACTCATTGTTTTATAGAAAACTTTGTACATTTTCCTCTCCGCTTACTCTATTATACTCATCATAGATAATGGATTAGATTCTTTATACATCAGTACCTTCGTTATTTAAAATACCATAGAATTTCTCAAGTTCATCTATTACGACCTGCGTAATAGTATGACCTAAAAAATTACGTTCATTAATTCCATTCTGTTCCAATGTGCAGAATAACCTTTTATTGAAATTATACTCTTTATTTTTTATAAGGAATTCATCTATTGAAACTGTTGCCAGTCTTTCCTTATCACAAAGTCTATACACCACAAATGCTATACTCATTTTATATCGAAGCATTGTAATTTGTTCAATATCAGTCATGTTTTCCGACAGCAATGAAATATAGTGAAACGCTACCGGATACCTAATATATGGAATACAACCATATTCAATACACGATGCTATAATATCAATTGCCTGCTGAATACAACCAAACACTAATATGAAGAAATTGTATGAATCAGATTTATTTGAGTCTATCATGTAATGTGTTTCAGATAATGCACTCTCATATCTTTTTTCAAAGTCTAAAGACTCATCATCACTTTCAGAAAACATTACTAGTTTTCCAAAATCTTTTCTAGCATACCGCATGATATCATTAATACTATTACATTTACTAAAATAGTCTTTCAGACTCTCTATTTCATCAAAAAGACTTATAAAAGCCTGCTCTCCAATTTGGAAAAGAGATTTGTATGTACTTGATTGATTTAAAATTCTTAATGGTAATACAAGTATATTATTCTTAACTTCTTTCAAAATTTTTAGATTATCTTTGGCAGTTAACCGAATTTGGTTATAAAGGTACTCAATATCCTTACTATTGGGAATTTTATTATATATCTCTGAATACCTATTTAGAGGATCATCAAGTATATGTTTTTCTCCTATCATCAAAAAAGGAAGATGTTCTTTATCATCAAAATCCATAAATGTTGCTGCTGTAAATACATAACTTTCATTTCCTGAAAATATAGCTTTCAAATATAATTGTACAATATCTATATTTCTAATCCAAAACAAATTAATTTCATCTAAAGCTTCCAGTACTCGTCCAGATTCTAATTCAGGAATCAGTGCAGATAGTAATTTTGCATATGAATCTTGTATTGAGACTATTTTATTCTGTAATAGATTTAATTTCAAAATTCATCACCTCATTCAACAATTGTTCTGGAATTCCGTATAACTCATTAAGAAAAACAATAGTCTTATTCATAACCATAATGCAATCAGGCAAAACAGTTTTTAGTCTATTTACATCTTCAACATCAGGAACACAGTGATATTTATGTGCGGGATTATTACATTTTAACAATGATGATTCTCTGATAGCTCCCCAAAGTCCGTGTTCAAAAGCCGAATCATAGTCATAATACAATCCATACAATTCTTTTTCATCAACACTTTCTGCTTTTAACCTTATATTACTTTTATCAAAATATTTTGTATCCATATCAATGAACTCTTCCTCTTTAAATTCATTGACTAATGCTTCAATATACCTAGTATCAAAATGAGACTGAACCAAAACTCCATTTTCACGATGCCTTGCCAAAACAAGTTTATATTGCCCTATTCCATACAGTTGATAATCTCGCCAAATGTTTTCATGTAATGTCTCATTCTTTACTAAGTATTTCATCATAATATAATCTTCAATAAGAACTCGTATGCAACTTCTTCCAGAAATGGAATTAGAAAGATTATGTTCATAACATTCTTTCAAACGTTTATATGAATATGTAACAATCCCCAATATCACATTCATTTTTTCGTCTAACGGAGAAGATGCTGTAAATAATTCAGAAAGAAATGCAAATATCTCATGTAGATTTTCCATATAAATATCTATATTCCTAGTTTCTTTTGGAAATTCCATAGAATATATTGAACATTCTGTCATTTCACTTATACACCTCCAAAATAATTCTAAATATATTGAATTGGTATCTTCAAATTGTAATATCATCATTTCTAAAGAACGGACTGTAGGACGAACCATTCGCATTATTTCCTCAGTATGTGCTGTTGTCGGATATATAGCAAGCAAGTCTATCTGATCTTTTAACAAATGTAGTTTCCCTGATAACAGATTAAAATATAATGCAACAAATCTTATGTCCGTAGCTTCATTTGATTGGTGATCCATTATTTTACGCATTGTTTCTGTTAAGACACTACATCTATCTTCAACACTTAATTCCGAACAATAAAAACATTCTGCGAAAATTGGTGCTTTACTAGAAGTTAAAATAACTGTAAGTGGAGAAAGTGTTACTTTAGAAATTACCATATTAATATAGTTATATAGTTTTCGTTGAACAGAATGTTCCAATTTTAAAATTTGCGAAATACGAACTGTATACAGTTCAGGCGCTAGTTTATGCAATTCAGAGATAATACTATATAATTTTCTCAGACCATCATCTCGACCAAAATGTTCTAAAATCAATCCAATCCAAAGATACTCTGGCATTCTTCCATAAGTCCATGATTTCTCATCAGATAATGCTTGCATAACAGAAATAGAATTAAAAGGAGTAATAAATTTCCCCTTTTTAAATGTATGTTCTGACAATTTACTATGTCGCATTCATTCACCCCACTTGGTTACTTCTATTACAATTCTAACTTTCACATGTAACATTAGTATCATTCACACAAAAAGGCTATGTCATTTCAACTGACTTAACCTTTTCTTATCTGGTATTAAGGCTCAATCTACAATTGCATTTTATTTTTCGTACCAATTACGTACCAATTTGACATAAAATCTCATAAAGTTATAATGACATATATAGAAATCAAATCACTCTCAACCCCAGTATTTATCAACCTTTACGCCATTTTATAGAGATACATGGATATCCATGAAACAGACTCATAAATAACGATTCCTAATTTCATATTTATTTTCGTTCCTTTCAATTTAAAATGTTTCAATACTTGAGTATTATATCATAATTTTTTTCCCTTTTAAATAGGGTGTTGAAGTTGTTAATCTTTTTAAATAATGTAAGAGATAATTTAGGATATGGGAGGAATATATAAAAATAAATATGGAAAATATTTAGACCTCTTTATATAACAGCCAAAAGCAAGGACACGATCTCGGATGCATATTTTCGTCTCTATCGCAAGGATCTTCTGTACACTCTTTTACTTTTATTGTAAAACCAAGCCGCTTATATAAACGAATATTAGCTATATCTGTGGTGTCAACACCAATGGATATTCTTTGATATCCCAAATCCTTTATGTATTCTATCACGTGGAAGATCAGCTTTGTTCCTAATCCTTGACCACGGAAATCTGTTCTAACTCTAAATGCACAAAGATATGCAGTTCTTTTGCCGTCTGCAAAATCTTTGTCCTCAAGGTCATAGAAAACATACAACTCTCCAACCAGTTCTCCGTCATAATCGAGCGTCCAAAATTCGGTGTTTCCTCTTTTTATATTGTCGAAAAAGAATTTTGCATTAGAAGAAGCAGTATGAATATTCTCATATCCCCACAATTTTAGCAACTCATGCGCTGCTGCTTTTCTAATCTTCATAGGTTTCATCCTCCAAATCTCGATTTGTAATTCTATTTCATATTGTCATTGTAGCATATAGGGGTATTTTAATATATAAAAAGAGCAGATAAGCTAAAAGATAAACATATTGCTTTTTAAGCATTAAATTTTATTTCTTTTAGCAATTCAGATCTATTTACTCTAAATAAATTTATCAAATGATTTCTTTCTTTTATAATAATTGCTCTTTTTCCATATATAATTGCTGATATGCTTCTTGCCGCCCTTTTATCAGTGAATTTTGGATTTGTTCGATTACTTTTTTGTCACGTAACCTTGCAGTTAAAAGTGGAGAAAATCGTCGGCCTTCTAAAGAAATAGCAGTTTGTATTGCTTCATCAAAAGTTTTTTCTACGCCAGTAAAAAGCCGATTGGTATAAGTGATATTGTCGAGCCAATCAACTAATCCAATTACATCTACCATTTGCCGATAGGAACATTCTAATCGTTTGTAAGATTTTGGATATCCTTTTGAACCATCATACCAAGAATGATGCCCATGAGAAATGGCAGCATAAGGCATAGTAGAAGTTCTAGTTTCCAAACAGGTTTTTCCAATTAAAGTGTGTAAATGAGCAATTTTATATTCATCTTCAAACCATTGTCTTGCAGTTTGAGAATATAAATAATTAAAATTAATTTTACCAATATCGTGAAGTAAGCCAGATTCCATTGCATAATGAAATACAGTTTTTTGCTTTTCTTTTGGCTCTTTTATTTTTTGAATAAAATCAATATCGTCAAAAAAAGTAGGCTCTTCTTCCATTATAATTTTACAAAAAGCAACAGCAGCTTTTCCTACTACCCAAGAGTGGATATAGATTTCTGGTGTAAAACGAAATTGTAGTTTTTTTAGAAAATCTTTATAAGAAATGCTGTTTTCTGTTTCAACAAAGGTATAGGATAACTGATGTAAATAGAAGAAAAGTGTTTCATTTTCTTTTGTTTCAGGAAATACATCAATATAATTTAAAATTTTTTGATAGAGAGTTGTAATATATTCCTTTCGCTCTGGTATTCGTTCTGGATATTGTTCTAGATATTGGCAATAAAATGCTGGTAAAGAGATAATACCATACATACCTTCAACAGAGAAATTAGTTGGATCTGCCATATTCATAAGGGATTCCATTTTGGTTAATAAGCCGTCTAGATCATCTAGTCCACAATAATATTCAATTGCATAATAAGAAAATTGAGATCGCATAGGAGGATGTTCATTTTTACTGGCAGCTTCTTGAAGTCGTTTTTGATAAACAATATAGACAGATTCCATAATATCAGCTACATCCTGTGGGGTCATTGTATTTTCACGATTATAGGAAATACTGGCAGCCATCTGTTGATGACTCATATAGATATATCTGTCCCAAGGAAGATTTGGTTCTTTTTTTTGATATTCTTTGTCTTGTAAAATTTGTAAAGATTGTTTTACTAAATGAACTTTTTCACTGGCAGATTTAAACTGTCCCAAAGACATATTTGCTCTGGAACGTAAAATATACCCTCTTGTATCGGTATCTTCAATTTCATCATAATATTTTAGGTAAGCTGCTGCTTCAGCAAAGCATAGTCTCATTTGGGAGGAATAGGTTTTTGTTTCTTCTGAATCTAATCCTAGTAATTTTTTATAAATATAATAATAGTTCATACCTTGCCAATATAATTCTCGAATCATACCAATCCGATCTTTGGTTAGTCTGGAAAAACATAGCAATGCCTTATGAATTTGGTAGAATAGCCCATTGTCGAGTTCTTCTTTTCCATTGGATAGTTTTTCAGCAAATTCTTGTAAATCTTGAAGTTCTTCTTTACTAGCATCAAAGATATGATCTAAAATTGGAAATAATTTTTCCCGTAATAGTTCCATATTTCGTTTTACAATCTGTTCTGCTTTCTGCTGATTTTGTGATAGATTTTCTAAATATTCTTCAAAAGTTTGACTTCTCTGTCTGTTGTGCAGGGTAAGAGCAGAGAGGCTTTTTAAGTTGACAATATATTCTTCTTGATATGGTTGCATGATTCCTCAATTCTTTCTTCCATAATTCCAATTAGATTTTTATTTTAACCGATTGTGTAGAATTTCTTGTAAACGATCGGGATCGATTGGTTTAGAGCAATGCTCATTCATACCTGCTTCTCTTGAAAGACGGATATCCTCTACAAAAGCATTTGCTGTCATTGCAACAATCCAGACAGTTCGGGCATCAGGGCGGTTTAATTGACGAATTCGTCGGGTGGCTTCATATCCGTTCATAATCGGCATTTGAATATCCATAAAAATTAAATCAAAATATCCTTCCTCAGAAGCTTCAAACTTTTCAACTGCTTGAGCCCCATTGTCTGCTACTTCTACTTGTATTCCAGTGATAGATAACATTTCTACAACAATTTCTTGATTAAGTTCCATATCTTCTACTAATAAAATATGGTAATTACTATAGTCGGCCGATGGATCAGAAGAAAGGTTTTTTTCGTCCTCTGTCCGGTTAATTAAAATAGATAGTGTTTCTAAAAGGCGGCTTTTAAACAGGGGGCAAGGAACAAATGCATTAATACCTGCACGAGTGGCTCGATATTCAATTTGTGCCCAGTCTTCTTCAGAAACCAATAAAATTGGAAAGTCTGGACCTGCTAATTGACGAATATGAGAAGCCAATTCTAGTACTGGCATATCCTCTAGTTTTTGGCCTAACAGCATTGCACATGGCATACGATTTTCATATTGTCTTTCTGTCAGCCATGCTACTGCACCAATTCCAGTTTCTATTGAAACTGGAATAAGTCCACTGTCATAAAGATAAGTTTGAATAGTATGAACAGAAGTCTTTTGACTTTCAACAATAAGTATAGTTTGTTCAGAAGGAAGTTTTAATTGTTTTTGGTTTTGTGTAGAAACCATAACAGGAATTTGTATATGAAAACTGCTTCCATAACCTTCTTTGCTTTTTACAGTAATTTGCCCATTCATACGATCGACTAGATTTTTTACAATAGACATTCCTAAACCAGTTCCTTCGATTTTACTGGTAGTAGCATTATTTACTCGTTCAAAAGGAATAAAAATTCGTTCTAAAAATTCTTGACTCATACCAATTCCATTATCTTTACAGAAAAAATCGAACCATATAATAGAATCTTTCTGTGATTTTGAGGTAGAAGAATTTGGAAAATGTTGTTCAAATCGAACATAAATTTCTCCATGATTTAACGTATATTTTATTGCATTTCCAATAATATTTACTAAAATTTGTCTGAGGCGAAGAGGATCGCCAATTAAAGTTTCTTCATAGATGGTTCCAATCTCGATCTGAAGGTTATGTTCCTTTTGTATCGCTTGTGGGCGTACAATAATAGCAATATCATGAATTAAATCTGCTAAAGAAAAGACTTCTTCGTTTAAAGACAGACGACCACTATCAATTCGTGACATATCTAATACATCATTTACTAGACTCATAAGATGAGTAGAAGTTGTTTTTATTTTAAAAAGGCAGTCTTGTACACGAGCTTTTTCATCAATATGAGATAATCCGATTGTTGTCATTCCCATAATTGCATTCATTGGCGTACGAATATCATGAGACATATTCGATAGAAAGCTACTTTTTGCTTGGTTGACTTCTTTGGCTTCTTCTAATGCTTGTGTTAAAACAAGATTTGTCTGCTCTAGTTTAGTGATATAAGATTGTGGTTCATGAATTGCATGAAGAATCCACAATTCATGCTGAGGATCAAATGAAACTTTTGTGATCGTTTGCGTTTGAATGATTTGTTCAGGATTTGCAAGTAGTAGTTCTTCTTGTGTAAGACCTGTTAAGGTACAAGCGTTCTTATCTGCAAATCGAATATAGGTTTGATTATTTTGATCTTGTTCTATTACAAGATATCCATCTTTTTTTTGATTTATTGTTATACTTTCCATTATTAAACTCCGAACTTTATTTTGAACTTCTAGGGTATTAGGAAGGCATCATTGATTACTTGGAAGAAATTTGCATAGTTATTTTATTATATCATATTTATGGTAAAGATTCTACTATTTTTCCAAAAATGCTGACTGTTCGTTAATTGATAGTAATAAAGTAAAAATGAAAAGGCATAGATTATAAAAGGATGGATTTCACTCGATTGATTAACATAGAAATAGCAACTTCATTTTGTCCGCCTCTTGGAATGATAACATCAGCATATCGTTTGCTTGGTTCAACAAATTCATCATGCATAGGTTTTACTGTAGTGGTATATTGTTCTACAATCGATTCTACACTTCTAGCACGTTCATTGACATCACGAAGCATACGGCGAATAAAGCGAATATCTGCGTCTGTATCAACAAATACTTTGATATCCATTAAATTTCGTAATCCTTCATTTTCAAATATTAAAATTCCTTCTATCACAATCACTTTGGCTGGAAAGATTTGAGCAACTTCTTTTGAACGATTATGAATACTGTAATCATAAATAGGACATGCAATTGGTAAGCCATTTTTTAACTTTTTAATATCTGCTATCATTCTTTCTGTATCAAATGCGTTTGGATGGTCATAATTAATCTTACAACGTGTTTCATATGGCAAATCGTCATGTGCAAGATAATAACTGTCATGACAGATTAGAATTAGTTCATTTTGAAATGCTTCTTTTAATCGGGCAGCTACTGTTGTTTTTCCAGACGCACTGCCTCCTGCTACACCAATTACAATCGTATCTTCCATAGGTATATTCTCCTTTTCCAATTAAAATGATGGGAAATATTTTTTCTATTTAAGTAAGAATAGGGGGTTTGCTTTTATTTTTACCAGTATAGCATGGAACAAGACTTGGTGCAAGATTGGAATTTGCTGGGAAACGATGGTTGCTTTTTTTTTTGAGAACAGTTACAATAAAAGGCAGGCAAAAAAGATATAGAAAGAAAAGAGGGATTGTAATGGTAAGTGCATTTAGTATACGGTTTGTTCATCTTGGAATTACAATTGAACATTTGGCAAAGGCATTTTATATAGGAACATTTCCAATTGCTTATTATGGAGTTATTATTTTAATTGGAGTAATTGCTGGATCGAAAGTAGCTTTTTGGGAGGCGAAAAAAACAGGACAAGAGGAAGAGATGTATTTTGACTTTGCTTTTTTTGCAGTTTTATTTTCTATTATTGGAGCAAGAATTTATTATGTTGTTTTTGATTGGGAGCTTTATAAAGAAAATATATGGCAAATTTTTAATTTTCGGGCAGGCGGGCTTGCAATATATGGCGGGATTATTGGTGCAATTCTTACATTATTAGTCTTTGCTAAGAAAAGAAAGGTTTCTGCATGGTTAATGATGGATACAGGCGTACTTGGATTGATTACGGGACAGATTATTGGAAGATGGGGAAATTTTGTAAATCGAGAGGCCTTTGGCGGATATACAGATGGAATTTTTGCAATGCAGTTAAAAAGATCAGAAGTTTATCCATGGTATATTACAGAAGAGATAGCAAATCATGTATTACTGATTGATGGAGTAGAGTATATTCAGGTACATCCCACTTTTTTATATGAATCTCTTTGGAATCTTGGTGTACTAATTTTTTTATTGGTATTTCGACGCAAAAAGAAATTTACAGGAGAAGTATTTTTGTGGTATTTAATTGGATATGGAGTAGGAAGATTTTGGATTGAAGGACTTAGAACCGATCAGTTGTTAATTGGAAATTTGCCTGTTTCTCAAATGTTATCTGCTTTTTTGGTAATAGGGGCTTTGGGATATTTAATTTGGAGGCGATTGGAGCTGAATGGAAAAAAAAATAAGTATTAGAAATTGGAAAAATGCTTGACGGAACGTTTGACTTTAGGTATAATAAATTCAATGGTTAGCTGAAGCTGACAGATTTTGTAGTTGTAAAAAGAAATAAAAGAAGATAAAAACTACCATGAAGGTATAGCAGTTTGGAAGGACTGTTGTATTTTTATGGTAGTTTTCGTTTTAAGTAAAAGAATGAAAGTAAGTTTGGATAGGTATTTTTTAGGAGGAGAAAAATATGAATAATATGAAAAAGATGATTTTATCGGCATTATTTTTAGCAATGGGAATGATTTTACCATTTTTTACAGGACAGATCCCAGCGATAGGAAGTCGATTGCTACCGATGCATATTCCAGTATTGTTGTGTGGATTTGTATGTGGTTGGCAGTATGGGCTGATAGTTGGGATAATTTTGCCAATATTCCGAAGTCTCATATTTACTATGCCTAAGATGATGCCAACTGCTGTAGCAATGGCATTTGAACTGGCTGCTTATGGTGCGGTAGCAGGAGTACTTTATACAAAACTTCCAAAGAAAAAGGGATCGATTTATATTAGTCTAATAATCGCTATGCTTGCAGGAAGACTAATATGGGGATTCGTTAGTATACCTCTTTATGGAATTACAGGAGGAAGTTTTTCTACTACAATATTTATAGCAGGTGCTTTTACAAAGGCAATACCTGGTATTATTTTACAAATTGTAGCAATTCCAGCAATTGTAATAGCACTAACACAGATAGGAGTGTTAAAAAGTGAACAAGAAAATACATATCATGTGCTTTCAAATCGATAAATTATTAGAAAAAGATCCAAACCGTCCAATTGTTGTAGCGATTGATGGTATGAGTGCAAGTGGAAAAAGCACATTGGGAAAGTTATTAAAAGAAAAGTATCAATGTAACTTGTTTCATATGGATGATTTTTTTCTGCAGCCAAAACAAAGAACAAAAGAACGTTTAGAGCAAGCAGGAGGAAATGTAGATTATAAACGATTTAAAAAAGAAATATTGGATCATCTTTTTGATCAGGAGGGCTTGGTTTATCAGAGATATTGTTGCAGTAGCAAACTGTTGGAGGAAAAAATAAAGGTTCCATATTGCAGATTAAATATTGTAGAGGGTTCCTATAGCCAACATCCTTATTTTAAGGATATCTATGATTTACGCTTCTTTTTGGAAGTATCTTTAGAAGAACAAAAACAAAGAATTCTTGTTCGAAATGGAGAAGAACAATTAGAGCGATTTTTAAAAGAATGGATTCCAATGGAAAATCGCTATTTTGAAACATACCAGATACGTTCTTATAGTATTTGTCTATAACAAAGAAATTTTTATGAAAAGCACAGCTTTGTTATCAATAATATTATTTTATTTGCAAAAAAACAGATTGTATGAAACCATCATTTTATGATATTATACAATCTGTTTAAGAAATGTTATGGTACGATGCTATCTATTTTTTCACATACCATTCGAATATATTCCCCAAGCCCAATATCTGCACAGCCAACAATATAGTGATTGCAGCGGTTTACAGGGATTAATATTTTATATGCAGAACTAGTACCAATCGCTGTTGCAATAGCAGGAGTAATTTCTCCAAGTAAAGAATTGGCAAAGACGATTCCGATTGGTCCAACGATAATATCCGAGTTTTGCGCATTGACAATTGCAGGATTTTCTCCCGTTGCTCCATAATCTGCTCCTGCTTTTAACATAGCAGAAGTGGCAATCCCATTTGTTCCAATTGCGTAAAGCTCTAAGTCAGGGCGCATTTTTTTTAATTGTTCAATAATACTTTGTCCTATTTTTCCACCCTGTCCATCAATAATAGTAATTTTCATAAAAAATTCCTTTCTATTATTTTATGTAACTTTTTTAATTGAATCGATTTTTTCTTCATTTTCATATCGCCACTGTCTAGGAGAAACACCATAGACATTTTTAAAAGCACGGGAAAAATGAAGCTGATTTGGATATCCTACTGCATTTCCAATATCTGCAACTGAAAGTCGGGTTAGTTTTAATAGCTCCGCAGCTTTGGTCATTCGATAAGAAATCAAAAATTCTTGTGGGGATTTTCCCATATTTTCTCGAAAAATCTTTCCGAAGTAACTTCGATTTAAACCGCAACAAGCGGCAATGTCTTCTACCGATATATCATTTTGGAAGTTTTGTTCAATAAAAGAAAAGGCCTCTTTCAAATAAAAATCACGTAAATTATTTCCCCGGTTGATTAAAGAAGATGAGGCAGAAATAGCAGAACGAACGAAACTGTCAAGAAACAGATAGAGGTGTCCGATCAGATGAAAAGGGGATTCTTCTTTGTGATTTACAATATACAACATTTCATTTTTCATAGTTTCAGAAATATCTTTGTGACGTGCTTTGTAGACAGGTCGATCCAGACAAAGTCCGGTTAAACTAATGGTTTCTTTTACACGCAGTCCATCAAATTCTATCCAAGCATATTCCCAGGGAATTTCATGATCGGCAATGTAAGTAGAAATTTGGTGAGGAAATAGTAAAAAACCCTGTCCGCTTTTAATCTGGTAGGGAATAGATTCTCCTTTTGCATTGTTGGCAATTAAAGTTCCTGTGCCAGAAATACAGTAATGAAACAGATAGTGATTTCTAGCAGCGGGACCAAATGACTGAGAGGCATCACATTGTTCCCAGCCGAATTGGTAAAGCCCTAAATCGACAAAATTCTCTCTTGGAAAAATGGAAAAGATTACTTCACTCATAAATCACCTCAAATTTTATAATAATTCTATTATATACCATAATGCAACATAACTTCAAGTAAAACGTTTAAAAATAGCATAAAGGAATAAAACAACAAAAATACTGCTATTTTCTGATAGCATAAAGATATGTTATAATACCTGTATCAAAAAACAGGGAAGGAGAAAATGCTATGAAAGGAAAGAAGATCAAACGTCTGGGGCTTGCAACTTGTTGTATAATGACAGCATTAGCAATGCAAGGCTGTGGTTCAAACAAAAACGGTCAGAAAACAGAAATTGAGATCGTTCAGTACAAACCAGAAGCAGCGGCTTATTTTAACACAGTGGAAGAAGAGTTTAATGCAACACATGACAATATCCACCTTACAATCAGCTCTCCGAATGATGCAATGACAATTTTAAAAACACGATTTATCCGAGAGGATTATCCGGATATTATCGGGATTGGAGGCGACATTAATTATTCTTATTTTGTGGATGCAGATATTTTGGCGGATGTATCTGACTATCAAGGAATTAATAATATCAAACCAGCATATCTGGACATAGCAGAAGCATTAAAGTTAGTTCCAGTAGAAGGCAGTTATGCATTACCTTATGTTGCAAATGCAGCTGGAATTCTTTACAACAAGGATATCTTTGAAGAGAATGGCTGGGTAATTCCAGAGACATGGGATGAATTGATTGCCTTATGTGATCAAATTCAGGCAGCAGGAAAGCAGCCATTTTATTTTGGATTTAAGGATACTTGGACCTGTCTAGCACCATGGAACGCAATGGCAGTTGATTTGGCTCCAGCAGATGTAACAAAACAAGTAAATCGTGGTACTACTACATTTTCAACCGAATATCGGGAGATAGCAGAGAAATATTTGAAGTTATTGCAATATGGACCAAATGATCCATTTGCCTATGGATATAATGATGCCTGTACTGCTTTTGCAAAAGGAGAATCTGTAATGTATCCAATCGGTAGTTATGCAGTTCCACAGATTTTAAGTGTAAATCCAGACTTAAATGTGGATTCTTTTGTAATGCCAGCAAATGACAATAAAGATGGTAATACTTTAAATTCTGGTGTAGACCTTTTATTTGCAGTAACAGAATCTTGTGAAAATAAGGAAGCTGCTTATGAAGTATTAGACTTTTTGTTTGCAGATGAAAATATTCAGAAATATATTGATGCACAAATTGCAATTCCATGTAAAGAAGGAGATTTTCCTCTAGCTTCTACGTTAGATGGTATGAGGGGATATATTGAAGCAGGGAATATGACAGATTATCAGGATCATTATTATCCTTCTGAAATGGCAGTCGATGCACAGATACAGACTTTTTTAATTCAAAAAGATGTGGATGCTTTTTTGAAAAAGTTTGATACAGACTGGTTAAGATATAATCGGGATATTATCCGTTTAGTGCAAAAATATGAGGAAGAACATGGGAATTAAAGGAGGAAGAGATTATGAAAAATGAAAGAAAAATAACATTTTTATGTATTACCATTCCTATTCTGGCATTGTTTGTCTGCTTTAATACAATTCCATTAATTCGCGGTGTTATCTACAGCTTTACGAATTTTAAAGGATTTGGAAGTTATGATTGGGTTGGAATACGAAATTATGTTGATTTGTTTTCAGATGCACGTGTTGGAAAGTCGTATCTGTTTACCTTTAAATTGGCGATTGTAACAACTGTTGTAGTAAATGTAATCAGCTTAATTTTAGCTTTGGCGTTAAATGGAAAGATTCGTGCGAAGAGCTTTTTCCGTGGAGCTTATTTTTTGCCAAATATTTTAGGTGCATTAGTAGTTGGTTACATATTTAATTATTTCTTTACTTATATTTTACCAGCATTAGCATCTATGATTGGAATAGAATCTTTAAGCAGCAGTATTTTATCTAGTCCAAATCGTGCATGGATTGGAATTATGATAGTATGTGCTTGGCAAGCAATCGCAATGAATACAATTATTTATATTTCAGGTTTACAGACAGTGCCAGAGGATGTCTATGAGGCAGGAGGACTAGATGGAGCAACTGGATGGAAACAGTTTCGTTATCTGACCTTTCCATTGATTATCCCATTCTTTTCTATTAATATGACATTGTGTGTTAAGAACTTTTTAATGGTATTTGATCAGATTATGGCTTTGACAAAGGGTGGTCCTGCTCAGAGTACAGAATCCATATCTTATTTAATTTATAACAATGGTATGTCTGGCGGGCAGTTTGGTTTCCAAAGTGCAAACGCAGTTGTGTTCTTCTTGGTTATTGTATTTGTTTCTGTAGCACAGATGAAATTTTCAAGTAGTAAGGAGGAGCAGTTATGATAAAGATAAGAAAAGATACAAATTGGGTAGCAATGGTTCTTTTGATTTTGGGGCTTATCACAATTGCATTTCCATTATATTTAACAATTGTAATTGCATTTAAACAGCCTTCTGAAATGACAAATAGTATTGGTGGAATTTTATCATTACCAAAAAGTTGGAGTTTAAACAACTTTAAAGAGGCAATGCGTGTAACAAATTTCTGGAATTCATTAGGAAATAGTTTATTGATTACTGTAATAACAGTAGTATTATCCATTGCCATTCATTCTATTATGGGATATGCATTAGGAAGAAATAAAGCTGGCAGTAAGTTCTATAGTTTTGTTTATCTTTTTATTGTAAGCGGTATGTTTGTACCATTTGCAATTTTAATGATGCCTTTGGCAAAACAGACAGCAGAGATGGGACTTGCAAATTGGTTTGGTGTTATTTTACTTTATGTCGTATTTTATATGCCAATGAATATTCTTTTGTATTCAGGCTATCTTGTCAATATTCCAATGGCTTTGGAAGAAGCAGCTCGTGTAGATGGAGCTTCTACTTGGAGAACATATTGGAAGATTATTTTTCCAATTATGAAGCCAATGCATGCAACAGTAGCTGTATTAACTGCATTATCGGTTTGGAATGATGTTATGACACCATTAGTTATTATGGCTGGTTCAGAAACCAATACCTTACCTTTGGCTCAGTTAAATTTCCAGTCACAGTTTGGAACAAATTATAATTTAGCATTTGCTTCTTATCTGTTATCATTAATTCCAATTTTGATCTTCTATATTGTATGTCAAAAGCAGATCTTAAATGGTGTTGTTAATGGAGCTGTGAAGTAAATAAGAAAAGAAAGGTTAAAGAAAATAATTGAGAAAGGACAAAATAGGCAAATCGTTCTTTAACCTTGGGTTTGCGCCTTTCAAATATGGGAATTGCCTATATTTGAAAGGCTTGGTGCATATTATGGCAATTAATTATCAGACTGAGAATCGTATTTTTACTTTAAATACAAAACATACTACATATCAGATGCAAGTAGATCATTATGGTTTTCTTTTGCATTTATACTATGGAGCAAAAATATCTGGTAATATGGATTACCTTCTCACCTATTATGATAGGGGATTTTCTGGAAATCCGGCTGATGTTGGAAATGACAGGACTTATTCTATGGATGCACTGCCACAGGAATATCCGGTAATGGGAACAGGAGATTATCGTAGCAGTGCGTTGATTATTCATAATGCGGATGGTTCTGACTGCTGTGATTTGCGCTATATTGGTTATCAGATACGGAAGGGGAAGTATGAATTAAAAGGACTTCCAGCGGTATACGCTACAGAGCAGGAGGCAGAAACATTAGAAATTGTTTTAGAGGACGCAGTAAGTAGGATACGAGTGCAGCTACTCTATGGGGTATTGGAGGAGGACGATATCATTACTAGAAGTGCAGTGATTACAAATTGCGGAGACCAAACAGTTGTAGTACAAAAAGCAGCATCTGCTTGTCTAGATTTTATTACTGGAGATTTCGATTTATTGAGTTTTTATGGGAGACACGCAATGGAACGAAATCTGCAACGAGCTGAGATTGCGCATGGAAAATTTGTGATAGAAAGTCGGAGAGGGACTTCTAGTCATCAATATAATCCAGCAGTGATTGTAGCAAAAAAAGATACCACAGAGGATGCGGGAAGTTGTTATGGAATGGTTTTTGTATATAGTGGGAATTTTCAATGTGAGGCAGAGAAAGATCAATATGGACAGACACGAGTGATGATGGGATTACAAGATGAATTGTTTCATTATCCATTGAATCAAGGAGAGGAATTAATTATTCCAGAAACAATTCTTAGCTGTTCAAAAGAGGGATTTGGACAACTATCGGTACAGTTCCATCGTTGTATTCGGGATCATATCTGTAGAGGAAAGTATAACAAAGAGATAAGACCAGTATTAATTAATAGTTGGGAGGCAGCTTACTTTAATTTTAATGGAGAAATGATTTGTAAGCTGGCAGAAGAGGCGGCAAAATTAGGCATGGATTTGGTCGTGATGGATGATGGATGGTTTGGAAAGCGAGAGGATGACAATAGCGGTTTAGGAGATTGGCAGGTAAATGAAAAGAAACTGGGTTGTACACTTGGAGAATTGATTCAAAAAATCAATGCATTTGGATTAAAATTTGGAATCTGGATTGAACCAGAGATGGTTTCTGAGGACAGTGATTTTTATCGGGAACATCCAGATTGGATTCTTCAAATCCCTGGAAGAAAGCCAGTTTATTCTAGAAATCAGTTAGTACTTGATTTTTCTAGAGTAGAGGTTCGTAAGGCTGTATTTTCACAGATTTGTCATGTGTTGGATCAAGGCAATGTGGAGTATATCAAATGGGATATGAATCGGAGTTTGGCAGAGGCCTATTCGATGGAACATAACCAGGGTAAGGTAATGTACCAGTATGTACTTGGTGTGTATGATTTTTTGGAGAAATTAATGGAACGATATCCTGAGATTTTAATAGAAGGATGCAGTGGAGGAGGAGGACGATTTGATGCAGGAATGATGTATTATACCCCTCAGATTTGGTGTAGTGATAATACAGATGCAATTGATCGAATTAAGATTCAATATGGAACCTCTTTCTTTTATCCAGCTTCTGTGGTGGGATCTCATGTTTCAGCTATTCCAAATCATCAAACTGGACGGAGTGTCAGTCTGCATACTCGTGGAGTTGTGGCTATGGCAGGAACTTTTGGGTATGAATTAGATCCTGGAAAGCTAACACAAGAGGAAAAGGCAGAGATTAAGGAACAGATTGCGGAGTATCAAAAGTATGCAAAATTGATACAAAGTGGAGATTATTATCGATTGTCAAATCCTTTTTTAGAGGAGTATGCAGCTTGGATGTTTGTTTCTTTGGATCAGAAGCAGGTACTTTTGTATGTAGTCATGTTGGAGATACATGGAAATATGACGGTAAATTATGTTCGGTTAAAAGGAATTATAAGGGATGGTGTTTATCAGGATGTACAAAGTGGGCGTAAGTATTCTGGTGCAGCGTTAATGGAAGTTGGGATTCCTATGCCTGTGGAGATGGGAGAATATTTAAGTTATCGAATAGAACTAAGATTAGAAGAAAAGTAACAAAGCAGTTTTCTATTGAAAGAGAAGTTTTTATAAAGTTTATAGATGATATTGCGCAATTTATTTTTTATTTTAAAATTAAAAATAAATTGCGCTTTTTCTTGCTTTGTGTATTTTTATTAGTTATACTTTATTAGAGGTTAGAACAGGTTGGATAAAAAATGATTTTATACTTCATGCAGGGTTTATAGAAAATAATTAGAATAGTTGAGGGATGAGGATGAGAGAGAAATTACAAAGTAAAAAGGGATTAATTAGTATTATAATTGTAGTGATTGGAATTGGAATAATTGGTTTACTTGGATTTTTTAGGATGCAAGCAGTGACAAAAATTGGTTATGTTGGAAGTGAGAGTCAAGATAGTTGGTTTGGTAGTTATACAACTCTCGATGGTATAATACTAAAAAATATAAATTCAGAAAAAGAGATGTTGCGTATTTCAGTGGAAACAGAATTGGGAGCAATTTCGGTAGAGATTAAGGACAAGGAAAATCGGAGCATTTTTAAGAAAGAAAATATGAAAACAGGTTTTTTTGATGTAAAAGTATCTGGAGAACTAATGGTTCAGATTAAAGCAAAAAAGCATAAGGGTAGTTTTGATATTTCTTACCAAGATATCGGACAAGCTTCTGTAGGACAGATATTTTTATATGGGGAAGAACATGCAGTTGGAAGAATTTTAGAGAGAGAATTTGAACTATGGTCCTCTTACTATCAGGAAGGGATACGAGATCTATTTGTGGAACTTCCCTATTATACAGCAGAATATATGAATATCTGGATGCAGGCAGATAACGATGAGATTTTAGATGCATTGTATCAGGACTGGGCAGGAACAGCGATTTATTCGGAAGAGGTGCTTGATTTTTATAAGAGGATAAAAAGAGAATGTCCAGAAACAGTTTTTCATGGGACGGATGTAGGACATCAATATAATACAATAGGAGAGCGTTTTTTGAAGTATTTAAAGGAAAATGGTCAAGAGGGATCAAAGGTATACCAGTTGTCACAAGAGAATATTGAACAAGGAAAATATTATTATCAACATTCCGATCAGGTATATCGTGAAAACAAAATGGCTGAAAATTTTGTAAGAGAACTAGAAGATTTAAACGGAAAAAGTGTAATGGGAATCTACGGCTTGGCACATACTCGGACAGATGCAATGGATTATGCTACCAATACGGTTCCTTGTATGGCGAATCAGCTTTATCAAAAGTATGGAAATGCGTTGCATACAGAGGATTTGACGTTATTAAATTTTGAAAACGAAACCTATCAGATGGATTATATTAAAATTGGAGAAAAGGAGTATTCTGCTTTGTATATAGGAAAAGTGGACTTATCGAAGATTCTTCCAGATTATCAGTATAGAGAGTTTTGGGTTTTAGAGGATGCTTATGATGACTTTAAGGAAAATCCTGTGACGGGTAATCTATTGCCTTATAATAACTATCCGATGAAGATAGAACTTGGACAGATAGTTGTAATTGAATATAAAAAAACAGATGGCTCTATTATAAGAGAATATCATCGCTCAGATGGAAATACATGGCAGGGTTCTCTTGTTACAGAGGAGTTTCTTATTACATCAGAATAGGAAATGAAAATAAATTAGGGTGGTATAAGAAAGGATATGAATAAGAAAGATATTGTTTTTGATAAAATAAGAGGAAGTTTGTTTGGAGGAGCAGTTGGAGATGCGTTAGGCTATCCAATCGAATTTCGAAGTGCAGAGGAGATTATTACAATTTATGGAAAAGATGGGATACAAGATTATGAACTGTTCCATAATAAAGCATATATATCAGATGATACACAGATGACGTTATTTACAGCAAATGGTCTATTGATAGGAGTTACTAGATTTTGTTTACGAGGTATTATGGGAGAGTGGCAGGAATATGTATGGTTAGCTTACAAAAATTGGTTTATTACACAGAATGGGAATAAGCCATTAGAGGATCTTTATGTGAAAGCATGGCTTTTTAATATAAAAGATATGCATAATCAAAGAGCACCAGGAAACACCTGTTTATCTGTATTAGGAGGAACAAAGCATGGCAGTGTAGAATGTCCAGTGAATTCTAGTAAAGGGTGCGGAGGAGTAATGAGAGTTGCACCAGTAGGGTTATATTTACCGAAACATATAAAAGATATAAAAAAAGTGGATAAAATAGGTGCAGAAGTAGCAGCACTTACACATGGACATCCATTAGGATATATTCCAGCAGCAGCATTTACACATATAATTGCAAGGTGTGTTTTTTCTTCTAGTAAGATAGAGCAAATCATACAAGAAGCGATAAAAACAGTGGCAACAATTTATAAACAAAAACAGTATATAGAGGAATTTGTTACAATTATGGAAAAGGCAGTGTGGCTTTCTAAACAAAATAAAAATGATTTAGAAGCAATTCGTGAAATTGGTGAAGGTTGGGTAGCGGAGGAGGCATTAGCAATCGCCGTATATTGTACTATAAAATATCAAGATGATTTTGTAAAAGCAGTAACAGTATCCGTCAATCATGATGGAGACAGTGATTCTACTGGAGCAATAACAGGAAATATTATGGGAGCGTATTTAGGATTTCAAAAAATACCAGGAAAATATATTCAGCCTTTGGAGGTAAGAACAGTAATAGAAGAAATTGCACTTGATCTGTTTGAAGACTGTAAGATGAGCGAATATGGAGAGTATCGGGATCAGAAGTGGATAGAGAAATATTGTTTGGGTATCTATGATTAATAGATACCCTTGTTTATAAAGGTAAATAAATTTTTATTGACAACTGATATATACTGTTATATACTGTTTATTAAGGAGGCAACGAAATTTATGAATCTAATTATTAGTAATTCATCAATGGAACCAATCTATGAACAGATTATCAGACAGATTAAATCTATGATAATAGATGGTAAATTAAAAGAAGGAACAGTGCTGCCTTCTGTGCGTATTCTTTCAAAGGATTTAAAAATCAGTGCACTTACTGTAAAAAAAGCATATGACTGTTTAGAGCAGGATGGTTTTATTATTACTGTACATGGAAAGGGAAGTTTTGTGGCTCAAAATAATAAAAATCTTTTGCAAGAGGAGCAGAAAAGGAAAGTGGAATCGATGTTAGAACTTGCTATTCAAGCAGGGAGGCACTGCGGAATGAAAGAGAAAGAAATTCGTGAGTTATTTGAGTTGATTTTAGAAGAATAAAGGGAGGAGTAAAGGGATGCTATTAGAATTAAAGGAAGTACAAAAACATTATAAAGATTTTTCTTTGAATTGTTCCATTCAAGTAAAGGAAGGGTATGTGACAGGGTTAATTGGAGCGAATGGGGCTGGAAAAAGTACAACATTTAAAGCAATTTTAGGATTAATTCAGATAGAGGGCGGAACAATTGAACGATTTGGAAAAAGTCAAAATGACTTTACAGTTCAAGAAAAAACAAAAATTGGAACCGTTCTTTCGGAACATACATTTAGTAGTATGATGACAATAAAGGATGTAATTGCTGTAATGGAAGCAATGTATCAAAAGTTTAATAAGAAGCAATTTCTAAAAAAATGTGAAGTATATCATTTGCCATTGGATAAAAAAATAAAGGATTTTTCAACTGGTATGAAAGCAAAATTTAAACTTTTAATTGCAATGAGCTACGAGGCAAAACTGTTAATTTTAGATGAGCCAACCGTTGGATTAGATTCTGTTACTAGAAATGAATTATTAGATGAAATAAGAGAGTATATGTGTCAGGAAGGGCGGGCAATTTTGATTAGTTCCCATATTTCTTCTGATTTAGAAGGGCTTTGTGACGATTTATATTTTATGCAGGAAGGAAAGATATTGTTTTATGAAGAAACCGATCGGATTCTTTCCAACTATGCTATACTTAAAGTGAGTGAAGAACAATATCAAAAGATTGATAAGACTTATTTGTGGTATCAAAAAAAGACCACATATGGATATGAACTTTTAACAAAAGAAAGACAATATTATCAGGAAAACTATCCTAATATAACGATAGAAAAAGGAAATATTGATGATATTGTGTCGTTTATCAGGAAAGGAGAAACAATATGAAAGGATTATTGATAAAAGATTTACGGCTTACTTTACAAAATAAAAGACTGATAGCAGTGATTCTTTTACTAGCTGTTATGCTGACAACGCTGAAAGGAGAGGATGCTGTTAGTTTTATAGTTTCTTTTGCAACTATGATTTGTGGAACAATGGTATTAAATACAATTTCATTGGATGAATTTGATAAAAGTGTTGTTTTTCTTATGACAATGCCAATTGAGAGAGGAATTTATGTGATAGAAAAGTATATTTTTGCATTGGGAAGCGGACTTTTTGGATGTGTGCTATCTTCTACTTTTTGTATTTTATTTGTAAGATTTCCAGCTTTTGTTATATTACAGCAAGCATCTATGATTTTTTTGGTATTATCATTCTTTTTATTGATAATTTTGCCAGTTCAGTTAAAATTTGGAAGTGATATAGGAAGGATTGTTTTATTTGGAATAGTAATTTTCTTTGTTTTATTGGCGAATCTTATTGCTAAAGTGGGTGAAGAAAATTTCTTTGGACAGCTAAAAGAAAAAGGAAATCAACTTTTTCAGTGGATACTTTCTTGTGATCAATGGGTACTTTGTCTTATAGCTCTAGTTCTTTGGGGAGGTTGTCTGTTTTTATCCATTGCGATTAGTAAAAATATTATAAAAAAGAAGGAATATTAAGAATACTATTTGCAACATTGAGACGACCAGTTATGACATTCCTATATTAATTTTTCAATTTTTGCCGATAATAACCATGCAAGGATCAATGGATCTTAGTAGAAACAAAGTCTTTACAAGTATATTCCTCACAGGACAAGTAAAACTAAAGTACGAGGTGAGGTAGTTGAATATAGCAATCTGTGATAGGGAAGAAATCATACGCTTGACAATACGAAGATTGATTGAAAAGCAAAAAATAGACTGTCAGATTATTGAATTTTCATCTGATAAAGAGCTGATACAGATTTGGGAACATAATATAGGAGTACTTCCTGATATTCTTTTTTTAGGCATTTCAAAAGAGGGAGTCAATGGAATTCATATTGCAAAAAAATTACGATATTGGATGGAAAAAAGGCAGAAAGCAGTATGGGGAAGCCTACCGCTTCTAATCTTTGTAACAGCCTATCAAGAATATATGTTAGAAGCGTTTTCTGTTCATGCGTTTCAATATCTGTTATATCCAGTCAGAGAAAGTTTATTTGAAAGTGTATTAGCACAAGCTGTACAAGAATATCACTATCTTAAGCCAATGAAGCAGGCGGAGCCAAAAGAGCTTCTGGTAAGGAACAAGACAGTATTAAGAAAGGTTCCAACAGATGATATTTATTATGTGGAAAGCAGCAATCGAAAGGTAATCTTATACCTTTCCGAAGAAAAGATAGAATATTATGATAAAATCGGTGTATTGGAGAGGGAACTCTATCCCAGATTTTTCAGAATCCATAAGGGGTATTTAGTAAATATGAAGTATGTGGAACAATATGATCGGACAGAGCTTAGGATGAAAAATGGAGAAAGCCTGTTGATTTCCAAGTACAAATATCAGGAATTTGTAAAAGCATATTTGGATTATATGGCAAAAGAGTTATAAAGGAATCTGTACTTGTCCACAGAAAGGTGAGGAAAAATCCGATTATGCTGTAACAGAATAAAAATGATAAGAGGCTATAGAAAAAGAAAGAGCAGGGAGGTAGTTATATGAGAATAACAACAAAAATGTTAGATGAGGCATCAATACGGGCAGGGATGCCACTGAATCATAATTCACTTTTGAATTATGTCAATAATAGCAGTATGGAAAATACTCTGCTAAGTGCGTTAAATAGTAAAAAGAATTATGGGTTCAATCAAAAAGTAGATTCAGAAAAGAAAGGTAGCTATGAAAAATTAGATACTACATCAACTCAGCTGCTTCAAAAGATAGAATTGTTTTTGGCGAAAGGAAAGGACTCCATCTTTGAAAAAGCAAAAGAGAGTGGAGAGAAAAAAGAGATTAATAAAAATATAGAAGAGATCGTAGGGAAGTATAATGAAACGATACAAGCTTTACAGAAAGCACCAGATTTTTTAAGTCAGTATTATGGAAAGATGCTAAAGCAGACTACTTCAGAACAGAAGGATGCATTAAGCCAGATTGGAATTACAGTAGGAACAGATGGTACATTAAAAATTGATCAGGAAAAGATAAAAAAAGCAGATATTGATAGTTTAGAAAAAATATTTGGAGCATCAGGAAGTTTTTCAACAAAAGTGGGATTTTTAGTAGAAAAGATATCCGATCATGCACAGGCAAATGTAAAAGCAACTTCTAGTCAATATAATGCGAGTGGAGATATTGCTACTGATTTTACTAGTCGATATAATTTTTGGGGATAAATAAAAGAATAGAGGCAAGGATAACAAATAAAAGAAAACAGATATAAGATAGCACGTTTTTAAGAGATATCTTATATCTGCTTTTTTGTTTAGGTTTATTTTATCATAAAAAATTATAGAATAGAATCTGCAATATAATATAATAATTTTTCAGAATCTTCCCAACCCAAACATGGATCAGTAATGGATTTCCCATAGATATGTTCAGAAACTTTTTGCGATCCTTCTTCAATATAGCTTTCAATCATAAACCCTTTTACTAATTTTGCTAGATCGAGGCTATGACGGCGGCTGTGAAGCACTTCTTTTACAATGCGAATTTGTTCTTTATATTGTTTTGCAGAGTTAGAATGATTGGCGTCAATAATAACAGCTGGATTTTCATACTCTTTTTGATGATACATTTCATTTAAACGCATTAAATCTTCATAGTGATAATTTGGCTGACATTGCCCATGCTTATTGACAGAACCTCGAAGAATAGTATGTGTAAGAGGATTTCCGTCTGTATGAACAGTCCAGCCACGATAGATAAAAGAATGACCGCTTTGTGCAGCGATAACAGAATTCATCATAACAGAGAAGTCTCCACTAGTAGGATTTTTCATACCAACAGGAATGTCTACGCCACTGACAGTAAGACGATGTTGTTGATTTTCTACAGAACGAGCACCAATTGCAATATAAGAAAGCGTATCCATAACATAGTGGTAGTTTTCTGGATAGAGCATTTCATCAGCAGCAGTAAGGCCTGTTTCTTGAATTGCTCTAAGATGCATTTTTCGAATAGCAATTAGTCCAGCTAGTAAATCTGGTTTCTTTTCAGGATCGGGTTGATGAAGCATCCCTTTGTAGCCTTCACCTGTGGTACGAGGTTTGTTCGTATAGATACGAGGGATAATAATGACTTTATCTTTGATTTTTTCTTGAACTTTAACTAATCTAGAGATATAGTCACATACAGAATCTTCATGATCTGCAGAACATGGACCGATAATAACTAAAACTTTATTGGAAGCGCCAGTTAGAACAGCTTGAATTTCTTTATCTCGTTCTTTTTTTACTTGTATCATTTCCGAAGAAAGCGGATATTGTTTACGAATTTCTTCTGGAACTGGAAGTTTTTCTTGAAATATAAAACTCATAATTTTCACCATTGTTTTTTATTGCTTAGTGGCAGATAAAAGACATTTCCCTTCTTTTTGTTGAATTTTATTTGACAATGGTTAGATTATAATATAGGGAGAAAAAAACTGCAAGTGAAAAGTTTGAAAAGAATTTTTTCAAAAGCAAACCCTTTCATTTATAAATCGGACATGCTATAATGAGAATTCAAGATGGACAGTAGTATATTAAGCTATTAAGTTTGAATATTTAGGCTAAATAGAGCTTTAGATAGAGAATAGATTGAGAGGGAAATGGATATGAGAATGTATGATATTATTATAAAGAAAAGAAATGGAGGAGCTTTAACAAAAGAAGAAATTGACAGTATGATTTTGCAATATACAAAAGGGGAAATTCCAGATTATCAAATGTCAGCTTTTTTAATGTCAGTTTATTTTAAGGGGATGAATGAGGAAGAAACATTGTATTTAACAAAAGCGATGGCAGAGAGTGGAGAAATATTAGATCTTTCTAAAATTGAAGGAAAGAAAGCAGATAAGCATAGTACAGGAGGTGTAGGAGATAAGACTTCTTTAGTACTTGGACCAATGGTAGCGGCTCTTGGTGTACCAGTGGCAAAAATGTCTGGAAGAGGATTAGGACATACAGGAGGAACAATTGATAAATTGGAAAGCTTTCCTGGGTTTTCTACGGATTTAACAGTAGAAGAGTTTATTGAAAATGTAAATACTGTTAAAATGGCAATTATTGGACAGACAGCGAATTTGGCTCCAGCTGATAAAAAGTTGTATGCATTACGTGATGTAACAGCGACTGTGGATCAGATTTCTTTAATCGCTTCTAGTATTATGAGCAAAAAATTAGCAGCGGGATCGGATGTAATTGTGTTAGATGTAAAAACTGGAAGCGGTGCATTTATGAAAAAGGAGGCAGATGCTGTTGCATTAGCAAGAGAAATGGTACAGATAGGCACAAATGCGGGACGAGAAACCGTAGCAATTATTTCTGATATGAATCAGCCACTTGGGTATGCAGTTGGTAATGTATTAGAAGTAAAAGAAGCAGTTGATACATTAAGAGGGAATGGGCCAGCGGATTTATTAGAGCTTTGTTTGATTTTAGGTTCTTATATGATAGTAGGAACGAAATGTGCACAAAGTATAGAAGAGGCGAGACAACGATTACATCAGACAATTATAGATGGGCAGGCATTAAAGAAATTAGAAGAATTTGTAATAGCGCAAAAGGGAGATGCAAAAGCAATAGAAGATCCTTCTTTATTTCCAAAGGCTTCGATTGTGATGGAAATTTTGGCAGAAGAAAGTGGATTTGTAGAGAAAATTGAAACAGATGAGATTGGGATGGTTTCTCTTATTTTAGGCGGTGGAAGAGAGACAAAGGAAAGTGTAATTGATTTGTCAGTAGGAGTAGTGCTTCATAGAAAGATTGGAGATGCAGTAAAGAAGGGAGAGTCGATTGCAACAATGTATGGAAATGATCTAAAAAAGATGGAGGAGGCAAAAACACGTTTTCTTGCAGCTTATACATTTTCTAAAACACCAGCAGCGAAGGGAGCTTTTATAAAATGGATTATTACAAAAAATGGTACAACGAAATATTAAATAGAAAAGTAGTATGTCAGATATGGTATAGGTTTTTATAACGTGTGAGGAAAGTAAGACTCATACGTTATCGTTTTCTATGGATGGAGAAAAAAGATGAAACATTTATTTTCGAAAGGAAATATTCGATTTGAAAGGATATTTCAAAATCCTTATAGTTGCTGTCTAATATTGGGATTACTTTGTAATTTGGCAGTAGAGACACTAAGTCGAAAGTCAGTAATTGAAATGGGGCAATATTTATTTCAAAGACCATTTGTATTTTTGTATAATAGTTTACTAATTGCATTTACCTTATCAGCAGCGCTGCTGGTAAGACGGAGAATTTTTGTCTTTACTTTACTTTCTTTTATATGGATTGGAATGGGCTTAACCAATAGTATTTTGTTGGTTTTTCGTACCACTCCTTTTACAGCAGTGGATTTGCGCCTGATTGAATATGCAGTTGCATTGTTAGATCGATATTTTTCCGTTACACAGCTTTTTTTTATTGGAGGATTGCTTTTGCTTGTTTTGGCAGGATTGCTGGTTTTGTTTTTTAAAATGCCAAAACAGGAACGAATTATATGGAAAAAAAGTCTTATTTATATTGTGGGATTGTTTTTCCTGATAAGATGGCTGACTTGGGTAGGAATACAGACCAATGTATTGGCAAAGAATTTTGGAAATATCAATCAGGCATTTCGAGATTATGGGTTTCCATATGGTTTTAGCAGCAGTTTGATAAATACTGGAATTGATAAACCAAAGGATTATTCAGAAGATAGTATGGAGGAATTATTAGAAGGAGTTACAAAAAGACCAATTGTACACAATTCAAATATTTATGAAAAGCCAGTTGAAGAGTCAGAACCGCCAAATGTAATTTATTTACAATTAGAGTCTTTTTTTGATCCTGTTTATGTAAAAGGGGTAACTTGTTCAAAGCAGCCGCTTCCTACTTTTACTATGTTAAAAGAACAATATACTTCTGGATTTTTACAAGTTCCTTCTGTTGGTGCAGGGACTGCAAATACAGAGTTTGAAATTATCACAGGGATGAATTTAGATTTTTTTGGTCCAGGCGAGTATCCCTATAAAACAATTTTGCAGGAAACTACTTGTGAAAGTCTTGCTTATAATATGAAAGAACTTGGTTATTTCGCACATGCGATACATAACAATGAAGGAACTTTCTATGAAAGAAATAAAGTATTTTCTCAGTTAGGATTTGACACATTCACTTCAATGGAGTATATGCGTATACGAGAAGTAACGCCAATTGGATGGGCAAAGGATGAAGTACTCATTGGAGAAATTAGAAAGGCATTAAAAAGTACAGAAGGAAAAGATGTAATTTATACGATATCAGTACAAGGGCATGGAAGTTATCCAACAGAAAAATTGGAGAATCCAGAAATTCAAGTATCTGGGTTTTTGGATCAAACACAAAACCATGCGTTTGAATATTATGTAAATGAAATTTATGAGATGGATCTTTTTTTACATGATTTGACAATGATGTTACAAAGTTATCCAGAAAAGGTGATGTTGATTTTATATGGAGATCATTTGCCAGGGTTTGGATTCGAGGATTCTGATTTAGAGAATGGCTCTATTTATCAAACAGAATATGTGATTTGGACAAATTATTTATTGGAAAAACAGGATCGGGATTTGGAAGCATATCAGCTTTCTGCTTATGTAATGAAACTTTTGGGATATCAAAATGGTACATTGACAAAATATCATCAGTTATTTGAAGGCAGAGAAGATTATTTGGAAGGATTAAATTTATTGGAGTATGATATGCTGTATGGAGATCAGGAAGTTTTTGACGGAGAGAATCCATATCAGCCAACAAAACTTCAGATGGGAACAGAACCAGTCCAGATATTTTCAGTTTATGATGCAAAAGAGGAAGATGCTGTCTTAGTACGAGGAAGAAATTTTACAGAATATAGTTTTGTTACGATAAATGGAAAAGAAGTGAAACAGGAATTTACAAATTCATTTCAAATTAAAGTATATGATGTAATCATAAAGGATGGTGATTTAGTGGAGATACATCAGATTGGAAAAGACAAACAGATTCTTAGTAGTGTGAAAAAGAATATAAAAAAAGAATAATCTAGTGAGAAGAAAATCGTAACAGATGCTTAAAATGTGAAAGGCATGGGAAGAAGGATGAAATGGATAAGTAAAAAATGGAACCGATTATCTGCAACAAAAAGGATTTTTGGGTTACTTTTGGCTGGGACAGTACTAATTCTTAGTATAACAGTAGGACTTCGTTTTTGGGATCAAAGCAGACAAAAGCCAAGAGTATGGATGGCATTGAAACAGTTGGCAGAAGAAGCTGCTGATCAGACGTATTCTTTTGTACCACTGTTTCAGGTAATACAGGGGGGAAATATAAAACAAGAGGGATATGTAAATTTTGAACGGCTGGATACAAAAGTATTGGAAGAAAAGTTTGCCTGGCTTGTGGATAGGACGGCTTCTAGTATGCAGTATCAACTGGCTGTTCAACAAAAGGAAGGAATTTGTTCTAGTAAAATAAACTATCAGATTGCAGAAATTGGGGCGTTGGATATAGAAAGTTATCAAACAAAAGAAAAGCTGATTGTACGAATACCACAGATTCATAATAGTTATTTGAGAATGGATACTCATAATATAAAAAGCCAATATATGGATTCTTTTCTTTATGAGGTATTAGGAGAAAAATTAGTAGTACCAGAATCTGATTTTTCGGTTGAAAAAACGCCAATTTTTCCAACCGAAAAGGAACTAAAAAAAGTGAATATGATTGCAACATTTTTAGAAGAATATAAAGGAAAAGAAATAGAACTTTGGAAGAAAATTCAGGTAAAAAAAGAAAGTGAAACAAAACAAATAGGAATTAATGGAGTGTATGAAGATTGTAGTGTATTTCATCTTTTATTGCCGACAGAATTAGTGGAATGGTATTTGGGCTATATTTTATCTGATGTTGAAATAGAAGTAAAAGCAGAATGGGTGGATCTTTGGCTTTATATGGATGACGACAATCATATTCACTGTATCGAAATGGTTTTAGAGCCAGAAAGAAAAGGAACTGTATATCCGACCCAGATTTTGTGTTATTTAAGAGGAGAGGAACGGTTATTAAATAAAATACAAATAGAATTAAATATAAGAAAAGAGACAGAGCGAATGGAGTTTTGGATTGATTTTGAACGACAGTTAGAAGAAGAGAAGCAGAAGATTTTTATTTCTGTAAGTCAGATAAATCCAAAGAAAATAGAATTTATTCGGACAAATTTTACTATGGATCTGCATACAGGAGAAAGTCATATTGAATATAAGTTAAATCTACCTTTGATCGTTTCAGATGGAGAGCATACCATTCAGACTTTAGAACAGGTTATAAAAGAACCAGAAGGAGAGATTGTGGATCTTTTTGAGTTAGATTTGATTGGATTTTTAAAATTTAGCAGAGATTTTAATTTTGCTTTATTCCAATAGCATAAAATTTACATTCGACTACTACAATGGTTATAAAGATGCAAGTATTGGATGGATAAGATGAGAAATAAACGTTTGTTATCTGTATGTATGGTATTTTTACTAGTAGTAGAGCTTTTGTTGTATTCCGGGAAAGTATTTGTTGTGCAAGCAGAAGGGGTAGCATCTTCACTTAGTAGTGAAGAGCTAAGAGAAACAGCAGCAATGATTGCAGCGGATACCTCGCCGGATCTAGGAGTTACAGCAAAGGCAGCAGTTTTAATGGAAGCGGATACAGGAACCATTATTTATGAAAAAAATGCAACAGAACAGTTAAGTCCAGCTAGTATTACAAAGATTATGACATTAATTTTAATTTTTGATGCGATTGATTCGGGGCAGATTACGCTTCAGGATGAAGTAACAACAAGTGCCTATGCAAAATCAATGGGAGGGTCACAGGTATTTTTAGAAGAAGGTGAGAAACAGACTGTTGAAACATTGATTAAGTGTATTGTCGTAGCAAGTGGAAATGATGCCAGTGTAGCAATGGCAGAATATATCTGTGGCAGTGAAACAGAATTTGTACATCAGATGAATGAACGGGCGGCAAGTCTTGGAATGACAGAGACACATTTTGAGGATTGCTGTGGACTCACAGAATCAGCTACACATTTGACTTCTGCAAAGGATGTTGCACTAATGTCAAGAGAGTTGATTACACGCTATCCACAGATTCATCAATATTCCAGCATTTGGATGGAAAATATTGTTCATGTAACAGAGAAAGGAAGCAGTGAATTTGGCTTAGCAAATACAAATAAACTATTAAAACAGTATGAATATTGTAATGGACTAAAAACTGGTAGTACCAGTCTTGCGAAATATTGTCTCTCTGCTACTGCAACGAAGGATGGGATTTCCTTGATTGCAGTAGTAATGGCAGCGCCAGATTATAAGGTACGTTTTTCAGAGGCAAAAGCGATGCTTACATATGGGTATGGGGTATGCCGGCTATTTACGGATGAAAATCAGGAAAAATTGCCTTTGATGCTTGTAGAAAATGGAGTGCAAGAAATCGTATCGCTTCGTTACCAAGGGGAATTTTCCTATCTTAGTACAGACGGAACCGATGTAACACAAATAGAGAAACGATTGGAATTACCAAATAGTTGTAAAGCACCTGCAATAGAAGGGGAGGTTGCAGGAAGAGCCGTCTATTACCTAAATGAGGTAGAGATTGGAAGTGTTGATATTTTATATAATGAAAATATAGAGCGTGCTGGTTATTGGGATTATTTTCGAAAGATGTTAGAAATTTATTTTATTTAAGAAAATTATGTTAGTCGGAAAAGAAAGGCTATAAAATTAGTAGTTGCTGTATGGTAGATTTTAGGTTATAATTTATTGTATGTAATTTTCAGTGAAGATAGGAGCCAGTTTGAAGTAAGAAAAAAGGGGAAGATTTCATTGGCTCCTTTTTGCGGAGAGTGGCGTATTTCTTTGTGAGGGATTAAAATGATAATTGGAATTTTTTTTGTATTCCTTGTGTTTTTAGCAGGAATTTTATTTTTTTGGTGGGGTTATCGAGAGAATCAACATTTGGTTGTAACTCGATATCAGATTCATGCAAAAGAACTTCCCCTTGCTTTTTATGGAAGTAAAATTGCTTTTTTATCAGATCTCCATAATAATTCATTTGGAGAAAATAATCAGAAGCTAAAAGAGACTCTTTTGGCAGAAAAGCCCGATCTGGTTTTAATAGGAGGCGATATGCTGGTTGGAAAACCTGGTGCTTCTTATGCTGTGGCATTAGAGTTAGTTTTATGGATAAAAGAGCACTTTCCTATGATCTATGGAATGGGGAATCATGAATATCGTGTGCGGCAAAATACCGTTTTTTATCAAACGCTTTATCAGGAGTATGCAGAGGAACTAAAGAAAAAGGAGATTGAATTATTAGATAATCAGAGACGGTATTGGGAAAAGGATGGAGAACATATTGTTATTTATGGTCTTACAATTGGACAATATTATTATAAACGATTAAAGATAGAACAAATGAGCAGGGAATATATAACAGATTGTCTTGGAAAAAGAGAGAAAGGGTTTTCTATTCTTTTGGCACATAATCCAGTACATTTTTCTGCCTATGCACAGTGGGGAGCAAGTTTGGTATTGTCTGGACATAACCATGGAGGAGTGATGCGGCTTCCCCTTTTAGGAGGAGTAATTTCTCCAAATTATCGTTTATTTCCAAAGTATGATGTTGGAGCGTTTTATAAAGGAAATTCAACGATGCTGTTAAGTGCTGGACTGGGAAGTCATACGTTACCATTTCGGTTTTTTAATCCTCCTGAACTTTTAATGATACAATTACAGGGAGAAAAATAAGATCTAATAGAGTGGAGAGGCTATAAATGAGTATAGTAGTAAAATTGGAAGTTTTTGAGGGCCCGTTGGATTTATTACTTCATTTGATTGATAAAAATAAAGTCAATATTTATGATATTCCGATTGTTATAATTACAGAACAATATTTAGCATATGTAAAAGAGATGGAAAAACAGGATTTAGATATAGTAAGTGAATTTTTAGTGATGGCGGCTACTTTACTTGATATAAAGTCAAAGATGCTGCTGCCTCATGTGGTAAATGAGGAGGGAGAAATAGTCGATCCTAGACAGGAATTAGTAGAACAGCTTTTGGAGTATAAAAAATTTAAGTATATTTCGGAAGAATTAAAGGGACGCCAAAAGGAAGCAGAAAAGCACCTATTTAGAGAAGCAACCATTCCAGAAGAGGTTTTAGCATATCAAGAGCCTGTAGAGATAGAAAAGTTACTTTCTGATATAACACTTGTACGACTTCATACGATTTTTCAGGAGGTGCTGCAAAGACAAGAAGAGAAGATCGATCCTGTTCGAAGCAGATTTGGACGAATTGAAAAGGAAACGGTTCGGTTGCAGGATAAGATAGAAGATATTAGAAGGCTTATTAGAAAGCGTAAGCAGTTTGCTTTTCAGACACTTTTGGAAGAGCAAGTAGGAAAGATGGATGTGATTGTTACATTTTTGGCAGTACTAGAGTTGGTAAAGGGGAGTGTGATTCGAGTAGAACAGGAGGGATTTGGGGAGGAGATTTTTATTTATGCATTGTAGATAAGGATTTTAAGTCTGCTTTTTAGGTTTTACAGATAAAATGATATTATAATTGAATTAGAACAGAGAAAAGAAATGGAGATAAGATGGAAAGTTGGGAGCAGGAAGCAGCAGTTGAAGCGATTTTGTTTACTATGGGAAGAGCAGTAAAACTGCAACAGATTGCAATGGCAATTTCATGTGATTTACAGGAAACAAGAGCATTATTACATCGGATGATGGAACAGTATCAAACAAAGAAAAGGGGAATTCAGATTTTGGAGTTAGAAGATGCCTATCAAATGTGTACAAGAAAGGAGATGTATGAATATCTGGTACGAGTGGCTTCTGTTCCTAAAAAGCAGGTATTGACTGATACACTTTTGGAAACGTTGTCGATTGTAGCTTATAAGCAGCCTGTAACAAAGATGGAGATTGAAAAGATTCGTGGAGTAAAGAGTGATCATGCCGTAAATAAATTAGTGGAATATCATTTAATCTGTGAGGCAGGGCGATTAGATGCACCTGGACGACCGATTCTTTTTGCTACAACCGAAGAATTTTTACGGTGTTTTGGGGTAAGCTCTTTAGAAGAACTTCCTATTGTAGAAGAGGAGCAGATGGAAGAGTTTAAGATAGAGGCAGAAGAGGAGGTACAAATGAAATTGGATTTATAGAAGCAAAAGAGGAAAAAGGAAAGGATTAAAAAAGAGAAGTAAAGTAAAAAATGAATTAGGAAAAGGAGCAAAAAGCATGAAAGAGAATCAAGCATATGAGTTTATAAAAAAAGAAGAATTACAAGATATTAAGTCAATAGGATATCTTTTAAAACATAAGAAGACTGGAGCACGTTTGATATTAATTGAAAATGAGGATGAAAATAAAGTATTCAATATTGGATTTCGCACACCTGTTTCAAATAGTACTGGTGTTCCGCATATTATGGAACATTCCGTTTTATGTGGTTCAAAGCATTTTCCAGTAAAAGATCCTTTTGTAGAGTTGGTAAAAGGTTCGTTGAATACTTTTTTAAATGCAATGACTTATCCAGATCGAACCTTATATCCAGTTGCCAGTTGTAATGATAAGGATTTTCAAAATTTGATGCATGTCTATTTAGACGCTGTGTTTTATCCAAATATTTATCAAAGAGAAGAGATCTTCCGACAGGAGGGCTGGAGCTATGAGATGAAAAATAAAGAGGATGAATTGAAAATTAATGGTGTAGTTTATAATGAAATGAAAGGGGTTTTCTCTTCGCCAGATGGTGTATTAGAAAGAGTAATTTTATCTTCTCTTTATCCAGATACTTCTTATGGAAATGAGTCAGGCGGTGATCCAGAAGTAATTCCTACTTTGACTTATTCACAGTTTTTGGAGTTTCATCGAACTTTCTATCATCCTTCGAATAGTTTTATCTATCTCTATGGAAAGATGGATCTAGAAGAAAAGTTGGACTGGCTTGATAGGGAATATCTTGGAAAGTTTGAACCAATTCAAATAGATTCTGTAATTAAGAAACAAGTGCCATTTACACAGGCAAGAAGAATCCAGAAAAATTATTCGCTTGCAGAAGGAGAAAATCCAGAAAATGCAGCTTATCTTTCCTATAATGTATCAATTGGAGATGGACAAGATGTAACATTATGCATTGCTTTTGAAATTTTAAAATATGCTTTGTTATCCTCACCAGGAGCGCCACTAAAGAAAGCGCTTTTGGAAGCAAAGATTGGTATGGAGGTTGTTGGAAATTTAGATACAGAGCTGAGGGATATTTCTCTTTCGATTGTAGCAAAGAATACACAGTTAGAAAAAGAACATCAGTTCTTATCAGTGATTACTGATACATTGACAAAACTTTGTGAAGAGGGGCTGGATCAAAAGGCATTAGAAGCAGCAATGAATACATTAGAATTTCAGTATCGGGAAGCAGATTTTGGCAGATTTCCAAAGGGCTTAATGTATAGTTTACAGATATTTGGAAATTGGATTTATGAGGAGGAAAACCCATTTGATTATCTGGCATGTAATAAGATATTTGCTTGGCTTCGAACCCAGCTTACAACAGGATATTTTGAAAATTTGATTCGAGAGAGAATTCTTCATAATACACATGCTTCTATAGTAGTTTTAGTACCACAGATTGGACTTACAACGAAAAAAGAGGAAGAATTAGCAACTGCGTTAAGAAAGAAGAAAGCATCTCTTTCAGAAGCAGAGATTGAGGAAATTGTAGTACGTACAAAAGATTTAAAACAATATCAAGATACACCAAGTGCAAAAGAGGATTTAGAAAAAATTCCTATGCTTTCTAGAGAAGACATTGGAAAGGAAGCTATGCGTTACCCAAATGAGGTAAGAGAAGAAGAGGGGACAAAGGTATTATTCCACAATTTATATACCAATGGGATTGGGTATATTGGCTTTTTGTTTTTAGCAGAAAATTTAACAAAAGAGGAATTACAATATGCTTCTTTATTAAAGAATGTACTTGGTTTTATGGATACTCAGAAACATTCTTATGGAGCATTTGCAAATGAAGTGGATTTTTATACAGGAGGACTTTCTGCAAGTATTTCCACTTATCTCAATAGTCAGGATTCTAAGGTAAGCCATACTGTATTTGAGGTATCTGGAAAAGCCTTGTATGCAAAACAAGATTATTTATTTTCGCTAACAGAAGAAATGCTATTTCAAACGAAGTTTTCTGATACAAAACGACTGTATGAGATTCTTGCAGAGATTAAATCAAGAGCACAGACACAGGCATTATCTAGCGGTCATACTTTGGCAGTTATGCGAGCGTTATCTTATCTTTCTCCTGGATATCGAGAAATGGATCAGACAGTGGGGTTAGAATTTTTCCAATTTATTGAAGGATTAGAAAAGAACTTTGAAGAGAAAAAGACAGAGATTCAAGAGAAATTAGCTTTGGTTGCAAAAAAGCTGTTTCGAAAGGAAAATTTCTTTATCAATTATACAGCAGATGAAGAAGGATATAAACAGATGAAAACAAAAATTTCTTCGCTTGTAGAGCAATTTTATAAAGAAGATACTGCTTCTGTTAAGGAAAAGAAAACATTTGCTGTGCAGAAAAAAAATGAAGGATTTAAGACTTCCTCTCAGGTGCAGTATGTAGCAAGAACTGGAAATTTTCGAAATGCTGGATATAAATTTAGTGGCGCAATGCGAATTTTAACAGTAATTATGAATTATGAATATATGTGGTTAAATATCCGAGTTAAGGGCGGAGCATATGGTTGTATGAGTGGATTTTTACGAAACGGGGATTCCTATTTTGTTTCTTATCGAGATCCACATATGGATGAAACAAATCAGATTTATGAAGGAATTGCCGATTATGTGGAACATTTTACAGTTGATGAACGTGATATGACAAAGTATATTATTGGAACAATCAGTGATTTAGATATCCCTTTAACACCTTATAGTAAAGGAATACGAGCTTTGGGAAGTTATATGATGGGAGTTACTTATGAAATGGTACAAAAAGAAAGGGAAGAGATTCTTTTTGCTACTCAAGATACGATTCGAGGATTAGCTCCTGCAATTCGAGCTATTTTGGAAGAAGAAGCAGTTTGTGTAATTGGAAGTGAGGAAGCAATTGTACGTTCGAGTATCCTTTCAGAAAAGCGAAATTTATTTGAGGTATAATTAAAGAAAAGATTTTGATATAATACCTCTAAAGTAGACAGATAAAATATAAAAATCTGTTACTTTGGAGGTATTTTTCATATCCAGAAAAATAAGGTTTACACCATAATTATATGGTTCAATGAAAGGGATAGGATTGGAGGGAGTTGTAATTGGAATTGAAGGATAGAATAAAATACGCAAAACGTGCATTAGATGGCATTGCATTAGGAGATTGTTTTGGACAAAGTTTTTTTGTGCCTGATGAAATAGCCAGTGAAAGAATAAAAAAAAGAGAGATTTTGAATAAGTCCTGGCATTTTACTGATGATACTGTGATGGCAATCGGAATATATCATATCCTGAAAAAGTATGGGAAAATAGACCAGGATGCATTGGCTAGTATTTTTGCAAAGAATTATGCACTGGACTGGCATCGGGGGTATGGAGGAACAGCACATTCTATTTTACGAAGTATAGGAGAAGGGCAAAATTGGCGGGATGCTGCATCAGAAGCATTTGATGGAATGGGTTCTATGGGGAATGGCGGTGCAATGCGTGTTGCACCTATAGGTGCCTATTTTGCAGATGATTTGGACAAAGTTTTATACTATGCTAGGGCATCTGCTGAAGTTACCCATGCTCATATGGAAGGAATCGTGGGTGCGATGGCTGTTGCCATAGCATCAGCTTTGATTCTGAATAAAAAGCTAGGGCGATATTTTGGAGAGGGAGAAACTTTTTTGCGTGATGTTGCAGATCAATTACCAGAAAGTGATACGAAATATAAAATATTATCTGCAGTTTCTATTAAAAAAGAGAGCAATATAGATTTTGTAGTTTCTATACTTGGAAATGGCATCAAGCTGACTGCACAAGATACAGTTCCATTTTGTCTTTGGTGTGTGGCATATTTTTATATCTCAGTAGAAGAAGCATTGTGGATGGCAGTTTCTGCTTTGGGGGATCGGGATACCATATGTGCTATCGTGGGAGGAATGGTTTCTCTTTTTGCAGATGAGCTTCCGCAGCAATGGTTAAGGTATATGGAGCAGCCAGAAAATTCTATTTTTTTGAATACTGAGAATTATTAAAGACTTGTAATAAATTAGAATACAACAATTTTTTTATCCTATTTGTGAAATTTTGTATATTTTAGTTTTTATTTATGGTGGAACTTTTGTTTTTATATGAAAATAATTGGTAGAAAGATAATATGAATCGATTTTTTAATTTATTAAATATAAAAAAGACAAAATGGCTAGAAAGTTATGAACTTGTTAGTCATTTTGTCTATGGTCTGAAAGGTCAATTGAGTTGTTTTTTACTTTATAATTTCTGCTATTTCAAGTGGAAAAGTTATTTGCCAATTTCCTTTTGTAATAGAACTGCAAGTTTGAAAATCTCCATAGATTGTGTAGCTATTTTTGGCTGAAGTTTTGCATACTTACTTCCATATATGGAAAAAATATGATATAGTAAATTCTATGTCAAACTGGCAAATAAACGAAAGAAATCGGGAGGTTGTTGTGAAAAAAATACTTAAATATCTAAAAGATTACCGAAAGGAAAGTATTTTAGCACCACTATTTAAAATGCTAGAAGCTTCCTTCGAGCTGCTTATTCCTCTTGTAGTAGCAGCAATTATCGATACAGGTATCCCAAATAGGGATAACAGTTATATTATACGAATGTGTGCCATTATGATTGCACTAGGCATAATTGGATTAACCTGTTCTTTGACAGCGCAGTATTTTTCTGCCAGAGCAGCTGTTGGATTTGCAACCAAACTGCGTCATGCACTATTTTCTCATATTCAAAGTCTTTCTTTTACAGAAATGGATACAATTGGCACCTCAACTTTAATTACCCGTATGACAAGCGATGTCAATCAAGTACAAAGCTGTGTCAATATGGTATTACGTCTATTTTTACGTTCGCCATTTATTGTATTAGGCGCAATGGTAATGGCTTTTACAATTGACTGGGAAGCAGCTTTGGTATTTGTGGTAACGATTCCACTACTTTGTATTGTTGTGTTTGGTGTTATGTTAGTAACCATGCCTCTTTATAAAAAAGTACAGGCAGGATTAGATAAAGTGCTTGGAATTACAAGAGAAAACTTAACTGGAGCAAGAGTAATCCGAGCATTTAATAAAGAGGAAAGTGAAATCCGCTATTTTACAAATCATAATCAGCTTTTAACTGCTATGCAGGTTCATGTAGGAAAAATTGCTGCATTAACCAATCCATTTACGTATATTATTATTAATGGAGCAATTGTAGTTTTAATTTATATTGGTGCAGTTCGAGTAGAGAGTGGAATTCTTTTACAGGGTCAGGTTGTAGCACTGGTGAATTATATGTCACAGATTTTAGTAGAGCTAATTAAAATGGCAGATTTAATAGTAAATATTACAAAATCTGTAGCTTGTGGAGATCGAATTCAAAGTATCTTTGAAACAGAAACTAGTATTTCTGTAACAGAAAAAAAGGAGGGGTGGGATAAAAAGGAAACCGACTCTTATGCGGTAGAATGGGATCATGTCTGCTTAACTTATCAAGGAGCTGGAGCAGAATCGCTTACTGATATTAATTTAAAAGTAAGAAAAGGGCAAACAGTAGGGGTCATTGGTGGTACTGGTTCTGGAAAAACTTCTCTGATCCATTTGATTCCAAGATTTTATGATGTAACAAAAGGGACAATCAAAATAAATGGAATTGATGTACGAGATTATCCAATAGAAGAATTACGTAGGAAAATTGGAATTGTTATGCAAAAAGCAGTGCTTTTTAAAGGAACCATTCGTGAAAATCTTTTGTGGGGAAATAAAGAGGCGACCGAAGAGGAGCTTTGGGAAGCACTAGAAACAGCACAGGCAAAGGAAATTGTAGAGGGAAAAGAAGGTGGACTTGATTCCAATATAGCACAGGGAGGAAAAAATCTTTCTGGTGGTCAAAGACAGCGGTTTACCATTGCACGTGCCTTAGTAAGAAAACCAGAAATTTTAATTTTAGATGATAGTGCTTCTGCACTAGACTATGCAACAGATGCCAAGCTGCGGAAGGCAATTCGAGAAAGAAAAGAGCAGATGACAGTGTTTATTGTATCACAGAGAACTTCTTCCATTCAATATGCCGATCAGATTATTGTATTAGATGATGGGATAGCAGTCGGAGTGGGAACACATCAAGAGTTATTACAAACCTGTCCTGTATATCAGGAAATCTATTATTCTCAATTTCCAAAGGAGGAGCAGTAATGGCACAAGAAAAAACCAAGAGAAAAAAGCAAATACAAACATTAAAAAAAGTAATGCAATTTATAGGAAAACACTGGTTATTTCTATTCCTTTCGATTTTATTGGGAGCAGTAACAGTAGCATTAAGGCTATATCTTCCAATTTTAATTGGAGATGCTGTTAATTTTATTGTAGGAAAGGAAAATGTAAACTTTCATGGCCTTTTTGCCATATTGCAGACAATGGCAATTATTATATTGCTGACAGCAGGTGCACAATGGCTTATGAATATCTGTAATAATAAGATTACGTATCAGGTTGTGCAAGATATCCGTGAAAAAGCATTTCGTAAATTAGAGATTCTTCCATTAAAATATATTGATTCTCATTCCTATGGGGAGATAGTCAGTCGTGTAATTGCAGATGTGGATCAGTTTGCGGATGGCTTATTAATGGGATTTACTCAGTTTTTTACTGGTTTAGTTACAATATTAGGGACACTTGTGATTATGCTTACGAAAAATGTAGGAATTACAGTAGTAGTAATTTTGGTAACACCAATTTCTCTATTTGTAGCAAGTTTTATTGCTAGAAAGACTTATATGATGTTTAAACTGCAATCAGAAACAAGAGGAGAGCAGACCGCATTTATAGATGAGATGATTGGAAATCAGAAAGTGGTGCAGGCATTTGGACATGAAAAAGAAGCAATGGAGCAGTTTGATGCCATCAATAATCGCTTAAGCAGTTGTTCACTAAATGCAATCTTTTTCTCTTCAATTACAAATCCATCGACTCGTTTTGTCAATAGTTTGGTCTATACTGGAGTAGCATTGACTGGTGCAATGGCTGTAGTAAAGGGAACTCTTTCTGTTGGAGATTTGACCAGTTTACTCAGTTATGCCAATCAATATACAAAACCATTTAATGAAATTTCTGGTGTGGTGACAGAATTACAAAATGCACTTGCCTGTGTAGCACGGGTATTTGAACTGATAGAGGAAGAGGCACAAACTCCAGATGCAGTGGATGCAGTAGAAAAAACACAAGTAGATGGAAGAGTTTCCTTACAAAATGTAAACTTTTCTTATGTGCCAGAACAGAAATTGATTCAGAATTTTAGCCTAAAGGTAAAACCAGGCCAAAGAGTGGCAATTGTAGGACCGACTGGATGTGGAAAAACAACGATTATTAACCTTTTAATGCGGTTTTATGATGTAAATAGTGGCAGTATTCAGGTAGATGGAACAGATATCCGTCATATGACAAGAAGAAGCCTTCGGGCTGGATATGGAATGGTACTGCAAGAAACTTGGTTAAAGGCAGGAACGATTCGAGAAAATATAATTATGGGAAAGCCAGATGCGACAGAAGATGATATCTTAACAGCAGCAAAAGCTTCTCATGCACATAGCTTTATTAAACGTTTGCCAAATGGGTATGATACTTGGATTGGAGAAGATGGAGGCAGTCTTTCTCAAGGACAGAAACAGCTTCTTTGTATTACAAGAGTAATGCTTTGTCTGCCGCCAATGCTGATACTAGATGAAGCAACATCTTCGATTGATACTCGAACAGAGATTCGAATTCAGAAGGCTTTTGCCCGAATGATGGAGGGAAGAACCAGTTTTATTGTGGCACATCGTTTGTCTACGATTCGTGAAGCGGATATTATATTAGTGATGAAAGATGGAAATATTATTGAGCAGGGAAATCATGAAACATTATTGGCACAAGGCGGATTTTATGCAAATCTATATCAAAGCCAATTTAGTATGTAGAAGAAAAATATTTTTATCCTATAAAATAATACTTGCAAATTATAGAAAAAAGAGTTTTAATAGTTCGTAAAGTAAAAAATTGATAGAGGGATTTGAAAGGATAAGAAAGGTGCAAAGAAATGAGTAAGAAAACAAAAATTCCAAAGGGGTATCATTCTGCGTTAAACTTGCATGATACGCAAGTGGCAATTAAAACAGTAAAGGATTTTTTTGAAGCATTGTTAGCAGAAAGGTTAAATTTATTGCGAGTATCGGCACCGCTGTTTGTCGATCCAGCATCTGGTTTGAATGACAATCTAAATGGGGTGGAAAGACCAGTTGATTTTGAGATTAAGGAAATTGATGGTGTGAAAGCAGAGGTAGTTCATTCTTTGGCAAAGTGGAAACGCTATGCGTTAAAGAAATATGAATTTTCAAAGGGAGAGGGATTATATACTGATATGAATGCAATCCGTAGAGATGAAGAAATGGACAACATTCATTCTATTTTTGTCGATCAGTGGGATTGGGAAAAGGTGATTTCTAGAGAAGAACGAACAATAGAAACATTAAAAAATACAGTTCGAACCGTATATAAAGTGCTTCGTAAAACAGAGAAATTTATGGCAATTCAATATGATTATATTGAGGAAATCTTGCCTGCTAATATCTTTTTTATTACAACACAAGAATTGGCAGATATGTTTCCAGATTATACACCAAAGGAACGAGAATTTTATATATCAAAGGCAAAAGGTGCTGTCTGTATTATGAAAATTGGAGATGTTTTGGAAAATGGAGAACGACATGACGGACGGGCGCCAGATTATGATGATTGGGAGTTAAATGCAGATATTGTAGTTTATTATCCAGTACTAGATATTGCATTGGAGCTGTCCTCAATGGGGATTCGTGTAGATGAATATGCACTGCAAAGTCAATTAGAGAAAGCAGGATGTACAGAACGAGCAGAATTGCCATTTCAGAAAGCTATTTTGGAAAATAAACTTCCATTTACAATTGGCGGAGGAATTGGACAATCAAGAATTTGTATGTTTTTCTTAAGAAAAGCACATATTGGAGAGGTACAAAGTTCGATTTGGCCAGAGGATATAATAAAGGAAACAAGTGCAAATGGAGTACAATTATTATAGAAGGAAATCGTTAAAAAAGAGTGTAAGGCAAAGCTTTGCACTCTTTCCTAATGCGAAAGGAAAGGAAAATTAAAATGAATGGGAAAACAAAAAGCTATCAGATGAATATGTGCGAAGGAGCATTATTGTCTAAATTAATTCGCTTTGCAGTTCCACTTATGTTATCAAGTATTTTGCAGCTTTTATTTAATGCAGTGGATATGGTAGTAGTAGGAAGATATGCTGGAAGTCAGTCATTAGCAGCAGTTGGCTCTACTTCGTCTTTAATTAATTTATTAACGAATGTATTTATGGGACTTTCTGTTGGAGCAAATGTATTAATTGCACGCTACTATGGGGCACAGCAGGAAAAAGAAGTAAGTGAAACCGTACATACTGCTATTTTGCTTAGTTTGATTAGCGGAGTAGTCCTTACTTTTATTGGAATTGGATTTGCTAAGACATTTCTTCAACTAATGGGAACACCAGATAATGTGATTGAATTATCTGTTCTTTATATTCGGATTTATTTTGTTGGTATGCCAGTGTTATTACTTTATAATTTTGGCAGTGCAATTTTAAGGGCAATTGGAGATACAAAACGGCCACTCTATTATTTGACATTAGCAGGAGTGCTGAATGCAGGATTAAATTTGGTTTTTGTAGTGGTATTTCATATGGATGTGGCAGGGGTAGCGATTGCAACTGTATTATCTCAGGTAGTTTCTGCTGTATTAATTGTTCGAGCATTAAAAAATACAGAGGGAGGATGTAAGCTAAGACGCTCAAAGTTACGGATTTCTATGGATAAATTAGTAAGAATAGCAAAAATTGGTCTTCCAGCAGGGTTTCAGGGAGCTTTATTTTCTCTTTCCAATGTATTAATTCAGTCTTCCATTAATTCATTTGGTGATATTGCAATGGCAGGAAATACAGCAGCTTCTAATCTAGAAGGTTTTGTCTATATTGCAATGAATGCATTTCATCAGACCGCACTTAGCTTTACCAGCCAGAATATAGGAGGCGGAAAATATGAGAGAGTAAAAAAGACAATGCTATATTGTCTATTTTTAGTCGTTTTGGTTGGTGGAGTATTAGGATTTAGTGCCTATGGGATAAAAGAGTTTTTATTAGGAATTTATACTTCTGATCCAGAAGTAATTCAATATGGAATCTTGCGAATGAAGATCATTATGCTGACCTATTTTGCCTGTGGAATAATGGATGTTATGGTGGGATGCCTCCGAGGAATGGGATATTCGATTATGCCTATGGTTGTGTCTTTATTAGGAGCTTGTGGGCTGCGAATTATATGGATTATAACTGTTTTTCGAAGTATTCCTACATTAGAGTGTTTGTATATTTCTTATCCCGTATCTTGGATTGTAACAGCAGTTGCTCATATAGGGTGTTATTTTTATGTTCAAAAGCGAGTGTTACAAAAATAAGTTTACAAATAATTTATAAATAAATAACTTCCTCGCAGTAGACACATAAGATACAAAAGAATGTATCTATGTGTCAGCGGGAAGCAAGAAATGGGGCGATTTATGGAAACTTAGACGTTATTTTCATTAGGACCCATTGTATTATTTGGATTTCGTTCAGTAAGCATTTTAGCCAATACCTTGATTGTTTCAAATTTTGCTTGGTCACCAGCAGTAAGGTTAGAGGCAATGACACTTAAGATAATTTCAGTTTCTTGATCACTAAAAGAAATTCCCATTGCTTTTGCTTTAGAAGAAGCGTTTAGGAAAAAAGGAATAAGATCTTCTTTGGATTTGATATTTGCCTGACTAGAAAGTTGTGTTAATAGAAGCAATTTTTGAGGTGCAATGTTACGTTGAATACGAGGATCACTGATTAAATCAATTATGTTCATATTATCATCTCCTTTGAAAAATAAATTGATAGAATAACAAGTATTTTATTAGTTTGATTTAAAATTTAGGTAGAATTTGAGGTGGAAGGAAAAAGTTTCATACAAGTTCCAAGCATATTTTGCTGTTCTGGAGTGAGCATACCTTTTAATGTATCTGCCATAGAAAGGGATTCTTTTTTTTCATTGCTTTTTTCTTCTTGTGGCATTAATTCTTGATAGGCATGATACATTTGATAAGCACTTAGGAAATTACTGATTAAATCAATAATTTCCTTTTCTTTTTCCGTACAGTATTGTTTAATTGCTGTCAGCATATCGGATGTGGAATGTGGGTTTTCACCAATCGAACAACTGCTTAATACATTGGAATTTGAATCGCTTACGAGCTTAAGGGTATGCTCAAGTTCTATGTATTTTACATAAACAGAGAAAAATTGCTGTTCTCGACTGGAAAGATAAGGAATGGCAGCTTTTATAATCTGAAGCTGGTTGTCACTAACCATATGATCAAATGGCGTGAGTCCCGGAATTTCCATAAAATCACTCCTTTATGGATGGAATTGTTTTCTTCATAACTATATGATAGAAAAAAAGAAAGTATGCGGCTTTTAAGAAAAGAAAATGGTTTCGGGAAAGGAAAACATAGATATTTTTTATGCATATACTAATAGAGAAATCAAAAACAATTTTAATTAGGAGTAAGAAATTGAGACGTAGATTATATGTAGATGGAAATACAGTATATGGAATTGATGAAGAATGTTTACTTTCGAAAAGACAGGGTATAAATTATGCAAATCGACAAGATTTAGATGCACTTTGGGAACGTTATCAAGAACAAGAGAATTTAGAACAGAGCAGAAGTGAGAAAGAAAAAGATAGTATAAAAGAAGATAGTATTGAAGAAGAAACAGATTTATAGAAATAAAAGAAAAAAGTCCTCTGCAAAATTACACAGAGGACTTTTTAAACTTCCAGTAGTTTTACTGGAGATTAAAAAACTAGCAGCACCCGAAGATACCAGTTCCGCTACCGCCACAGCAGAAAAGTAACAAGATAATTAATAAGCAACTATTGTCGCCAAATCCGCATCCGCCGCCGCATCCACCGCCGCATCCGCCGCCACAGCTAATATTGCATCCGCCGCCGCAGAATAAAAGAATCAGAATTAAGAAGAGGCAATTATTATTGCTGCTGCCGCCACCAGTTACACAATCACATCCACAGTTAGTGCTACCACAATTTGTTGCTGCTAAATCACTCATTTTGAAATCCTCCAAGAAGATTGTTTACAGTTATAACATATGTAGTGTAGCTTGTCATGTTTCCTAAAATTATATTTTTTTGCAAATAATATTTTTTAGGACAGTTTTTGGATTATTTTATGAATAAAAATAATTGTGCTTTCTTTTTTATTTTTGAATATGTTATAGGGTATGGAAGAAAGATAACAAGATAGTACGTTTCAGTAAGACGTTTTTGTAAGATGTAGGAATAATATCCTAGATCTTGGAAGTAGTTCCTATTCATAGCAGCAGTTTTGTTAGAAAAGGTGTTTTTTTAAGCTATCTCAAAAATCCTTTGAAAAAAAGTAAAATATCTAGTTGAGATTTTTTCATACAGGTTATATAATGAGAAAAGTGTAAAGAACAGGTATGGTTAAAACAGAATTGTTGGAATACACTATGGAAGGGATTGATAAAGGAGGGAATGATATGAAGTTTACAAAGATGCAGGGAATTGGAAACGATTATGTTTATATCAATTGTTTTGAGGAAACTGTAAAGAATCCTTCCAAGCTTTCGATTCAGATAAGTGACAGACATTTTGGCGTAGGAAGTGATGGACTTATTTTGATTCAGCCATCTCAAGTGGCTGATTGCTGTATGGATATGTATAATGCGGATGGTTCTCGTGCAGAAATGTGTGGGAATGGGATTCGCTGTGTAGCAAAGTATGTGTATGATCATAAAATTGTAAAAAAAGAGCAAATAAAAGTGGAAACACTTGATGGAATAAAGGAAATTCATTTAACAGTAGAGAATGGTAAAGCTATTTCGGCAACGGTCAATATGGGGCAGCCAGAGTTAAGACCAGAAAAGATACCAGTTTGTTTTATGGGAGAACAAGTTATTTCTGAGCCAATTTTAGTGAATGGAAGAGAATATAAGATAACTTGTGTTTCTATGGGAAATCCACATGCAGTTTTATATATGGAGGATATTGATTGTTTAGATTTAGAAAAAATTGGACCAATATTCGAACATTACGAAAAATTTCCAAAACGGATTAATACAGAATTTATTCAGGTGATTGATCGAAAACATTTAAAAATGCGTGTATGGGAAAGAGGCAGCGGTGAAACATTGGCATGTGGAACAGGAGCTTGTGCAAGTGCAGTTGCAACAATGTTAAATGGAAAGGCAGATAGAGTCGTTGATATGGAATTAAAGGGTGGTCATCTTACAATAGAGTGGAGTCTAAAAGATAATTGTGTCTATATGACTGGAGCAGCAGAAGAAGTATATAATGGGGAACTGAATGATGAAACGTTTAAAGAAGAATAGAAGAATACTTATGATGATTGGGATGCTGTCTGTAGCAACAATAAATACAGGATGTGGGCAGCATGTAAGTTTAGCAGAGAATACAGAACAGCCTGACATGTTGATCATACAGCAAGATCAGACAGAGGATATAGAGGAAAGTACAAAGGAAGTAACAGATAATACAATTGAATCAACAGAAGCTGAAACAAGTGTTGAACAAACAGAAACGTTTGTTGAAACAACGACAGTAGAAGAAACAACAGAAGAATTGGAAACAGGTACACCAAAGATTACACCAAAAGAAACACAGGCAATTTACGATGGAATAAAAGAGGATTCTTTTTTTGAAAATTCGGTTTTTGTAGGAGATTCCGTTATGATGGGATTTCGAAATTATATTTTAAGGCAAGAAGAGGGGTTTATGGGAAATCCAGAGTTTTTAGTATCTGGAAGTTATTCCCTGCGTATGGCATTAAACCCAGTAAGTGATAAAACAATTCATCCAATCTATCAGGGAGAACAACGTTTGATTTGGGATTCTATGTCAATGCTGGGCGTAAAAAAAGCATTTATTGCATTGGGTTTAAACGATATTGGCATGTTAAGTGTAGAGGATACGTATGAGAATTATCAAAAAGTAATTTCTGCTATCTATGAAGCAAATCCAGATATCGCAATCTATGTAATTAGTACAACAAACATTTATAATGGCAGCGAGGTTGGAAATTTAAATAATGAAAATGTTCGTCTTTTAAATCAGAAAATGAAAAATTATTGTGCAAGAAGCAAAGAGGAATTTATTGATATTGCAGATTATCTTATTGATGAAAATGGTTATTTAAAAGAAGAATATTGTAGTGATAATTATGTACATCAAACTCCTGCTGCTTATGATATTTGGGTTCAGGTATTAAGAAAATTTGCCAGTGATCACCAGGATTTTAATAAACAGAATGAGGAATTAAAAGAAGAAACTGAAATAGAAACAGAAGTAACATCTGCAACAGAGAGGAATAAGGAAGAATGAAACGAACACAAAGAAAAAGAGGAAATGAAACAAAAAGAAGCTATAAAAAAAGAATGATTAAAAATGTAGTATTGTTTTTATTGTGTGCAAGTTTTTGTACTGCTTGTGGCAATGCTGGAACAAAACAGGTAGAGCCTGTTATGGGAACTACTCTACCACTGCAAAATGAGATAGAATCTGTAACAGGTGATACCATACAAGAAAATGAATCAACTTTACAAGAGGAAACACAAAAAACGATGCAGGAGATTTATCAAGAAATTATGGAAATAATAGAACAGCCAGAAATGGTAATATTAAATGATAATTATATTGCAAATTATTATGGAGTAGATTTGTCGCTTTTAGAAGATTACCTTTTTGCTAATGCAGAGGATGTAATTTATGCGGACACCATTGTATTAATGAAAGTAAAAGAGGAGGCTTCTGCGCAGGCGATGAAGGATGTATTAGACAATATGATTGCGCAAAAGAAATTGGAATTGGAAAATTATCTTCCAGAACAATTTCAAATTGTAGAAAAAAGTGAAGTAGTTGTGTCTGGTTCTTATGTGTATTTAATTATCTCTGAGAAAGCAGAAGAAATTCAAAGTGTAATTACACAATATCTAAATTAGGAGGAGCTATGGTATTTTCAAGTATTCCGTTTCTCTTCTTTTTTCTCCCATTGTTTTTTCTTCTTTATTATTTAGTACCATTTCGAGCAAAAAATTATGTATTGTTGGTATTTAGTTTGTTATTTTATGCATGGGGAGAACCAATTTATATTTTATTAATGGTATTATCTTCTGTAATTGACTATAGCATTGGACGATTGATGGATCGTTATGACAAAGTTTTTTGGATACGAACTTGTTTATTATGTGCTTCTATTTTTGCAAATTTATCGATTCTTGGTTTTTTTAAATATGCAGATTTTTTTATTGAAACGATAAATTTAATAGCACATACATCAATTCCTACATTAGATTTGCCGCTTCCAATTGGAATTAGTTTCTTTACATTTCAGACGATGAGCTATAGCATTGATCTGTATCGAAGAGAAGTAAAGGTAGAAAAGAATTTCTTTTCCTTTATGACATATGTATCAATGTTTCCACAGTTAATTGCAGGACCAATTGTACGATTTAGTACAGTAAATGAAGAATTGCATAATCGGGTAATTGACTTTAGAGGATTTTATCAAGGAAGTTTTCGTTTTTTACAAGGATTGATAAAAAAGGTATTACTTGCAAATCAAATGGGAGCTTTATGGAATATGATACAGGGACAGCCTTATGGAACAATATCTGTATTGACTGCATGGTTGGGTGCAGTTGCGTTTACTTTACAACTTTATTTTGACTTTAGTGCTTATAGTGATATGGCAATTGGAATGGGACAGATGATGGGATTTCATTATTTAGAAAATTTTAATTATCCACTTTGCGCAAAGTCAGTAACAGAGTTTTGGAGACGATGGCATATTTCGCTTTCTACTTGGTTTCGGGATTATGTCTATATTTCACTTGGAGGAAATCGAAAAGGAATCATAAAACAGATTCGAAATATTGCAATTGTATGGTTTTTAACTGGAATGTGGCATGGAGCTTCATGGAATTATATTCTATGGGGAGTGTACTATGGAATTTTATTGATTTTAGAAAAATTTATATGGGGAAAGGCTTTGAAAAGATGGCCTAAGATTTTGCAGCATGGTTATACTTTTTTAATTGTAGTAGTTGGATTTACAGTATTTGTATTTGAGGATTGGAAGAAGTTAGGGCAGTATATGCAGCAGATGATTGGACTTGCTGGAAATCGATTTGTTAGTACAGAATTTCTCTATCATTTTCGAAATTATGGTGTTTTGTTTTTGTGTTGTATTGTACTGGCGATGCCTTTTTATCCTTGGCTTATCAAACAAATACAACGAATGAAACGAAGTAGGATAGAACGATTACTGAAGGGATGTTTTGCTTTTGGCTATATAGCACTTTTTATTTTAGTAGTAGCATTTTTGGTAAGTGATACGTATAATCCTTTTTTGTATTTTCGATTTTAGGGAGAAATCTATATGATGAAACGAATGATTTATCAAAAGTTAGTCAGTTGTTTTGTAACTGGAATAATATTAATTGGAATGGTTGTCTTTTTACTGCTTCCGAAGAAAACTTTTTCAGAGCAGGAGAATCAGGAGTTGGAACGATTTCCAAAATTTTCAAAAGAGGCGGTATTAGACGGTTCTTTTATAGAAGGATTGGAAGCTTATCTTTGTGATCATTTTCCACTTCGTAATTCTTTTTTAAATATCAAGACGCAATTTGAAAAATTGCTTGGAAAAAAAGAAATCAATGAAGTTTATTTGGCAAAGGATGGATACTTAATTGAGAAATATAAAGAACCTGTAAATAATGAAAAAGTGATTCGAGTATTTAATTCTTTTGCTAATTCTCTGCAAACAGCAGAATGTTATGTGATGCTGGCTCCAACAGCAATTACAATTTATCAGGATAAATTACCTGTTTTTGTAGATGGAAGTCGCCAAGAAGAAAATCGACAGTATTTAATGGAACAGATGAATACAAAAGTAATCGACATAGGCGGAATTTTAAAGGAACATGCTTCAGAATACCCTCTTTATTATCGGCTGGATCACCATTGGACAGGGTATGGGGCTTATTTTGCCTATCGAGTTTTTTGTGAAGAGCTTGGACTTCCTGCTAGAGAGTTAGAAGAATATCAGATTTCTGAAATAACAAAGGAGTTTAAAGGAACCATTTATTCAAAGGTCTGTGATTTCTCTGCAAAAGGAGATAGCATTACTTTATTTCAACTTCCAGAACAAAAATTAAAAGTAACTTATGTTGATACTGAGGAGGTAACAGACTCCTTATATGAATTGGAATATTTAGATAAGAAGGATAAATATAGTTTGTTTTTAAATAACATTCATCCACTTGTAGAGATTGAAAATTTGGAAATACAATCACAGGAGGAACTAGTGATTGTAAAGGATAGTTATGCAAATTGTTTTGTGCCATTTTTAACAGAATATTATCGAAAAATTTATGTAGTGGATACTAGGTACTATCGACTTCCAATCAGTACTTTTATCAATGAAAATCCAGCAATAAAGAATGTATTAATTTTATATAATATGAATACAATTGATACCGATCTTGGAGTTGGTGGAATCTATTGAGATCTTGTGGGTGGAGGAATTTATGGTATGGAAGAAACAAGAAAGAAACGAGTACTTTCGACAACACAGACAATTGTTTTAAGTTTTCTATTAGCAATTTTAATAGGTGCATTTATTCTGATGCTGCCTATTTCTTCTGCGGAGGGGAAATTTACTTCGTTTATAGATGCTATATTTACTGCTACCACTTCTGTTTGTGTAACAGGATTGGTAGTGGTAGATACATATGCATATTGGAGTACGTTTGGACAAGTTGTAATTTTGATTTTGATTCAGCTTGGTGGATTGGGTGTAGTAACATTTACAATGACAATCTTGATGATTACAGGAAGACGAATTACATTAAAAGATCGATTGCTTTTGGAAGATGCATTTAATATGGATACCATGCAGGGGATTATCCGATTTTTACGAACAGTTTTAAAATATACTGTTTTAGTAGAAGGAATTGGAGCAATTTTGTATATGGTTTATTTTGTATCAGAATTTGGGCTTAAGGGAATTTGGTATGCTGTGTTTACTTCTATTTCAGCTTTTTGTAATGCAGGAATTGATATTATTGGACCAAATAGTTTAATGCCTTATGTCGATCATGTTTGGATTAATCTGGTCACTATGTTTTTAATTATATCTGGCGGAATTGGATTTATTGTTTGGCGAGATGTAAGGCAGGTGCTCTGTCGGGTTCGAAACCAAGAAATTCCGCTGAAATGGATGTTTCAAAAATTATCCCTTCATTCTAAATTGGCATTAGTAAGTACAGCCGTGTTTGTTTTGGGAGGAGCAGTATTATTTTTTGTACTAGAGTATACCAATCCAGAGACAATTGGAAATTTAAGTTTAAAAGGAAAAGTATTGGCATCCTTTTTTCAGTCAGTTACAACAAGAACGGCTGGTTTTGCCAGTATTCCTCAGCAGGAACTTCGCAATTCAAGTATATTAGTTAGTATGGTATTAATGTTTATTGGCGGTTCTCCAGTTGGAACAGCAGGAGGAATTAAAACCGTTACAGTAGCAGTTTTAATTTTAACAGCGATTTCAACAGCAAAAGGAAATCGCTATGTAACTGCTTTTCGCAGAACCATTCCTTTGATTACAATTCGAAAAGCATTAGCGGTTACAATGATTAGTTTTATGATGCTTGGAGCAGGAACAATTCTTTTTTCTATTGTACAGCCTGGAAATTTTTCTGATTTGGCTTTTGAGATTACCAGTGCGATTGGGACAGCAGGATTGTCAAGAGGATTTACTTCTTCGTTAAACTTAGCAGGAAAAGTGATTATTTGCTGTTATATGTATTTAGGGCGAGTAGGACCAATTTCTATGGCAATCGCATTTAGTTTTCGTGGGAATAAAGTGGTTGGGGTATTGCCAGAAGAACGGGTGACAGTTGGATAGAAGTTAGAAAAAGCAAGTTGTATAAGCAGAAAGAATAAAGGAGGGATTTTGTTGAAACTTATAGGTAGCAGAGGTGATAAGAATACAAAGACAGTGGCTGTACTTGGGCTTGGAAAATTTGGACGAAGTGTAGCAGAAGAGCTTTCGAAAGCTGGGGTAGAAGTAGTAGCAGTAGATATGGATGAAGATCGTGTGCGAGAAGTAGCAGGTTATGTAACACATGCCGTACAAGCAGATATTTGTGAAGAGATGGCAATTAAATCGCTTGGACTTGGAAATATGGACGTGGTAATTGTATCTATGACAGGAAATTTGGATGCAAGTGTTATGGCAATTTTAATGGCAAAAGAGGAACAGGCTTCTTATGTAATTGCGAAATCACAAGGAGAAGTGCAGTCAAAAATTTTTATGAAAGTTGGAGCAGATCGAGTGATTGTGCCAGAGGAGGAAGCAGGAGTAAGAATTGCTAGAAATGTTTCTTCTGGAAATTTTGTAGATTTTATTGAACTTTCCGATCGGATTCGACTGTTAGAAACACCAGTAAAACAGGAGTGGATTGGAAAATCGTTAAAGGAATTAAATTTAAGAAAGAACTATAAAGCAAATGTAGTGGCAATTCGAAAGGAAGGATGGCTGATTACGGATTTAGATCCGGATATGGCGTTACCTGGTGGAATTACACTTTTATTAGTAATGGATATGAAATATATCGATTTAATTTCTTGATATTTAAAATGGCTAGTTGCAGATAGAATTTTATAGGTTTATATAATCGAAGTGTATCAAAAAGGATGTTCCCTTGAAGATACACTTTTTTACTTTAAAAATAATATTTTATTGCTTAGGTGACGTTTAAGGAATAAGAGAGAATTTTTTAAAAATATTTATAAAAACTATGAAATATCGTGAAATTTCATAATAAATTTAGAAGTTTTATTAAAAAATCTAGATATTATAACTGTAAACAGATAGAATAAATGGAATAAATAGAAGATTTTAGAAGAGAATATATGGGAATTGTTGTATAAATTACAGATAGTTTGGAAAGGATTTAAGATAGAAAAAGAAAAAGGAAAAGACAGAGACAATTGACGGATGAAGGATGTTGTGCTATAACTGATTTTGTAGTAAAGCTACCAAAAAAAGGAAGCATAGTGATACTGCAAGGAAACAAAATAAGTGTTTTTGGATTTTATGAAAGGGTGAATTAAAATGAAAGAAAGAAAAATCAAATTGCCAGAGGTAGCAGATGCAAAGCGTTTTGTAACAGAAGCAACAAAGTGTGACTTTGACATTGATGTATCTTATAATAGAGTTACAATAGATGCAAAGTCATTGCTAGGAGTGTTAAGTTTGGACTTAACAAGAGAATTGACAGTAAAGTATGGTGGAGAGGATATACGATTTGAGAATTTTCTGAGTGTATATGCCACTGCCTAAAAGTGTAAAATTGTATTAGGAAAGTAGATAACTTTACTACAAGGCGCAGAATAGAGGAGTCCCTTTATTCTGCGTTTTTCTTAATATTTGTAAAAAGTGATTGATTTAATTAGGAGATGTTGAATCTAATAGGGGAATGTACTATAATAGAAATTAATACATTGTGGTGGATAAAGGAGGAAGTGTTATGCCAGAAAAAGAAACAAAACAAGAAAAAAAGTGGTGGAAAAGTGCAGTAATTTATCAGATTTATCCTCGTAGTTTTTCGGATAGCAATGGAGATGGAATAGGAGATTTAAAGGGAATTATTGAAAAATTAGATTATTTAAAGTATTTAGGAATAAATGCGATTTGGCTTTCTCCTGTCTGTCGATCACCACAGGATGACAATGGATATGATATTTCGGATTATCAGGATATAGATCCAATTTTTGGAAACTTAACAGATATGGAGGAACTAATTGCAGAAGCAAAAAAGAGACAAATTCGTATCATTATGGATTTGGTGTTAAATCATTCATCAGATGAACATAACTGGTTCAAGGAGGCAAAGAAAAGTAAAGAGAATCCTTATCATGATTATTATATTTGGAGAGATGGAACAAAAGATGTGCTTCCAAATGAAATGCGGGCAGCTTTTGGCGGTTCTGCATGGGAATGGGTTCCAGAATTAGAACAATATTATTTTCATCAATTTTCTGTAAAACAGCCAGATTTAAATTGGGAAAATCCAAAGCTTCGAAAAGAGATTTATACCATGATTAATTGGTGGATAGAAAAAGGAGTGGGAGGATTTCGTTTAGATGTAATCGATCAAATTGCAAAAGAGCCAGATCGTTTTATTACAAGCAATGGCCCACGACTTCATGAATTTTTAAAAGAATTGAGTAAAGAAACCTTTCAAAAGGCCGATTTGGTTACAGTAGGAGAAGCTTGGAGTGCAACAACAGAACTTGCAAAATTATATAGTAATCCAGATAATAGTGAATTATCTATGGTATTTCAATTTGAACATATCTGTTTGGACCAAGAAGAAGGAAAAGAGAAATGGGATTTGGCACCATTACCTTTTTTAAAGTTAAAAGAAGTATTTTCTCGTTGGCAAAGAGAGTTATATAAAAAAGGATGGAATAGTTTATTTTGGAATAATCATGATTTACCTCGTATTGTATCACGTTGGGGAAATGATACAACCTATCGAATCGAGTCAGCAAAGATGTTAGCAATTCTTTTACATGGGATGCAGGGAACCCCTTATATCTATCAGGGAGAAGAACTTGGAATGACAAATATACGATATTCTATAGAAGAATATCGTGATATTGAAACACAAAATCTCTATCAGGAACGATTGGAAAAGGGATATAAAAAAGAGGAGATTATGCAGTCAATTTATGCAAAAAGCCGTGATAATGCAAGAACCCCTATGCAGTGGACAAATCAGAAAAATGCTGGTTTTACAGATGGTACACCATGGATAAAAATAAATCCAAACTATCAAGAGATTTATGCAGAAAACCAAGTAAAAGATCCAGAGTCTATTTTTGGATGTTATAAAAAATTGATTCAGTTACGGAAGGAATATCCTGTATTGGTAGATGGAGAGTTTGAGATGTTGTGGAAAAAGGATGAGCATATTTTTGCTTATCTTAGAAGAAATAAGGAAACAGAGATAGTAGTGATTTGTAATTTTTTTGATCAGACGATTTCATGTAAGATAGAAGAAGTGGGAGATTCTTTAAAATTATTGATTTGTAATTATAAAGAAATACAACAGCCTTTTACTTTACGGCCTTATGAGGCTAGAATGTATTGGCGAAAACGACAATAGCATGTGTTTTGCCTAAAAAAGGGATTCCATTTTCCATTTAGAATATGAAAAAATTAGGAGAACAAGGGAATGGATATTAAAATTTCAGTAAGAAATTTAGTTGAATTTATTATGAAAAGCGGAGATATTGATAATCGGAGAGGAACACTATCGGATAAAGATGCGATGCAGGCGGGAAGTCGGTTGCATCGCAAATTGCAAAGACAGATGGGAGCAGGTTATCATGCAGAAGTAAAACTCTCTCAAAAGTTTTCTTTTGATTCTTATCATATTCTAGTGGAAGGAAGAGCAGATGGAATTTTTGAAGATGCAAATGTTACTGTAATTGATGAGATAAAAGGGATGTATATGGATTTAAAATTTCTAACAGAACCAATTGCAGTACACCAAGCTCAGGCTATGTGCTATGCCTATTTTTATGCAATACAAAATCACAATGATCTGATACGAGTACAGCTTACCTATGTGCATATTCCTACAGAAGAGATTCGAAAATTTCAAAAGGAATATACATTTAAGGAATTGGAAAAGTGGTTTGCTCAACTTTTAACAGAATATATAAAATGGGCAGAATATCAAGTAATAGCAAGAGAAGAACGAAATAAAAGTATAAAAAAAATAGAGTTTCCATTTGCATATCGCTTTGGACAGAGAGATTTGGCAGTAAGTGTATATCGAACAATTGCACGAGAAAAAACGTTGTTTATTCAGGCACCTACTGGAGTAGGAAAAACAATTTCTACTATATTTCCAGCTGTAAAAGCAATTGGGGAGGGACTAGGAGAGAAGCTTTTTTATTTAACAGCAAAGACGATCACAAAAACAGTAGCAGAAGAAACTTTTTCTTGTTTAAGGGAACAAGGGCTTTCTTTTAAGACAGTTACAATTACCGCAAAAGAAAAGATTTGTTTTACAAAAGAGAAGATTTGTAATCCAATCTCTTGCCTTTATGCAAAAGGGCATTACGATCGAATAAATGATGCTATTTATGATTTATTATGTCATGAAAAAAATATCGATCGGGAAAGGATAGAAGCTTATGCAGGAAAACATCGGGTCTGCCCATTTGAAATGTGTTTAGATGTAACAAATTGGGTAGATGGGATTATCTGTGATTATAATTATGTTTTTGATCCAAGTGTATCTTTAAAGCGCTATTTTTCAGAGGGAAGCAAAGGAGATTATATTTTTCTAGTGGATGAAGCACATAATTTAGTAGATCGAGCACGAGAGATGTTTAGTGCTTCCTTAGTTAAGGAAGATTTTCTTACAATGAAACGAATGATACAAAAGTATAGTGATCCAATTAGAAAGGATTTAGAAAGTTGTAATCAAGTACTTTTGGAATTAAAAAGAAACTGTGAAAACTATGAGATATTATCAAATGCTGGATTGCTAATTGGACATTTGATGCGACTGACTGGAAATATTGAAAATTTTTTGGAAGAGCAAAAGACATTTACAGAAAGAGAGACATTAATTACATTTTATTTTCAGGTAAAAAAATTTCTTTCGATTCATGAATTAGTAGATGAAAGTTATCAAATTTTTACAGAGCATATGGAAAATGGAACATTTCAAATAAAACTTTATTGTATTCATACAGCCCATAATTTGCAGGAGTGCCTAAAAAAGGGAAGAAGTACCATATTTTTTTCAGCTACATTGCTTCCAATTTTATATTATCGGGAATTACTAAGTGGAAATCCAGACGATTATGCAATTTATGCAGTTTCTTCATTTTCAAAAGAAAAAAGGCTTTTGCTGGCAGCTTTAGATGTAAGCAGCAAATATACAAGAAGAACCACTTCTGAATTTGAACGAATTGCAAAGTATATTCAGATTGTAACAGAGAGTAAAAAAGGAAATTATATGGTATTTTTTCCATCTTATTCATTTTTAGAACAGATTGCAGAATTTTTTAAAGAAACGAAATCAATACAACTTTTATTACAAAAATCCAATATGCGTGAAGAAGAAAAAGAAGAATTTTTAGAATTTTTTAAAGAAAGAAATAGGAAAAAACAGTCATTAGTAGGATTTTGTGTATTGGGAGGGATTTTCTCAGAAGGAATTGATTTAAAGGCAGAGCAATTAATTGGGACAATTATAGTAGGAACTGGGTTGCCGCAGATTTGTAATGAGCGTGAGATATTAAAAGAATATTATTATGCTAGAGAAGAAAATGGATTTGACTTTGCCTATCGATTTCCAGGGATCAATAAGGTTTTACAAGCAGCAGGAAGGGTAATACGAACAGAGGAAGATAGTGGAATCATTCTTTTATTGGATCAGCGTTTTTTTGAACATGCCAATCGTATGATGTTTCCTAGAGAATGGAGTGACCTAAAACAAACGAGATTAGAGCTGATAGAGGAACAAATTCGTATTTTTTGGGAGAAGCAGACAAAAGGAAAGGAAAAAGAAGGATAAGGAAATGGACATTAATTATGAATTGTATCGAGTATTCTATTATGTAGCTATATCACTGAGTTTTTCGGAGGCATCAAAAAAATTGTTTATTTCTCAGTCAGCAGTAAGTCAATCCATTAAGGTATTAGAAAAGAAACTAGATCGAAGGCTGTTTACCCGTAGTACAAAAAAAGTACAGCTTACACCAGAGGGAGAGATCCTATTAAAACATGTAGAACCAGCAATGAATTTGCTGCAACGTGGAGAGATGCAGCTGATGGAAGCAGATTCTTTAAATGGAGGACAGTTGCGAATTGGGGCAAGTGATACAATTTGTCATTATTACCTGCTGCCATTTTTAAAGAGATTTCATCAGGAATATCCAAATGTACATATTCGTGTATCAAATCAAACTTCAATTCGTTGTGGAAAGATGTTAGAAGATGGACAAGCAGATTTAATTATTGTAAATTATCCAAATCCGGTTTTACATAATAGGAATACTATAAAAATAGTGAAAGAATTTCAAGATGTCTTTTTAGCTGGAGAAAAGTATCAAAAGTTAAGAGGAAGAGAAGTAGCTTTGGCTGAAATAGCAAAATATCCTATTTTGATGTTGGATCGGCAGAGTACAACAAGTGAATTTTTACATATAATTTTTCAGAAATATCAGTTGGATTTAGTACCAGAAATTGAGATTAGTAGTAATGCGCTATTGATTGACTTAGCACGAATTGGATTGGGAGTTACTTTTATTCCTGATTATTGTGTACCTCAAACAGAGGAAGTTTTTGCGATTCGTTTAAAGGAGGAATTGCCATATCGGAAATTAGTAGCAGTTTATAATGAAAAATTGCCTTTGTCTCAGGCAGCAGAATATTTTTTAGATATGTTACAATAAACAGTAAATTTTATATTTGTGGGAATCATAAAACAAAGGAGGTTTTTCTATGCCGATAGAAAAAGGAAAAACAAAAAAGGCAGTGGAAGAAAAAATACAGATAAAACAAGAAAGCCAAAAAAAAGTTGAGAAACAAGAAGATACGAAAAAGTCTGTAGATGAAAATATAAAAAGAGAAAAAAGAAAAAAAGCAGTAGTTGCAGAGCAAGAGAGTATACAAAAAGAGGAGAAGGAACAACAAAGTTCAACGATACAATCGAAAGAGAATGTACAGCAGAGAAAGAGAGAAGAATTGCCAATTTATTTATTATAACAAAAAACATGTATTTTTATAAAAATTTATTATAAAAATTATAGAAGATACATCTTTTTTGTAGTATAGTAAAAAGTATGAACTGAAATAGTTCATACTTTTTGTATTTGGTAGGTTTAGTAGCTTTTATAGGATCTACTTTAAAGAAAAGAGGAAGAAAAATGAAAAAAGGACAAAGGAAAGAAAATCGTGAACTAATTTTGTCAGGAAATCTGGTAACAGCAATTTTAACGTTATGTATTCCAATTGTAATTAATAGTTTTATTCAAACCATGTATAATTTGACTGATACCTACTGGCTTGGTAAGATTGGAACAGATCCTATGGCAGCGATTACTTTAGTAACTCCAGTACAGAATATTGTAGTAAATTTTGGAGGTGGAATTACCACCGCAGGAGCAATTTTAATTTCACAATATATTGGTGCTGGAAGTAAGAGTGATGCAAAAAAGATGGCAGGACAGATTTTTATTTGTGCAATGTTATTTTCTACCATCTGTGCAAGTGTTTGCTATTTAGTTACTCCTAATATTGTAAGCTGGCTTGGAGCAGAAGGAGCAGTACAGAAGTTAAGTGAAACTTATCTTCGAATTGTGATTATGGATATGCCATTTTTGTATTTAATTAATATTTTTACTGCGGTAAATCAGTCACAGGGAGATACCATGCGTCCAATGCTTTTAAATTTATTTGGGATTCTTCTTAATATGATTTTTGATCCATTGTTTATGATAGGACTGAATCTAGGAATAGCAGGAGCTGCTTGGGCTACATTGCTTGCAAAAGTTCCATGTGCAATCATTGCTTTTTTTGCACTTTGTAATAAAAAGAAAGAAATTTTTATTGATTTAAAAGAATTGCATTTTGAAAAAGAAAAATTGCTTAGTATTATACAGATTGGACTTCCAACTGCACTAGGAGGAAGTACAATGCAGTTTGGATTTTTATTGATGACAAGAAATGTATATCAATATGGAACATTAGCGGTAGCTGCTTATGGAATTGGAAATCGGATTAATAGTTTAATTACAATGCCTTCTAATGCAATGGGTTCAGCGACAGGAACAATTGTAGGACAAAATATGGGGGCAAAACAGCTTGAACGAGTGCAACATACTTATATTTTAGCTAGGCGAATGACTGTAACTTTTCTTTTTATAGGAGGTTTGATTTTATCTAGAAATATAGTAGCAACAAAGATTGTGCAGATTTTTTCAAAAGATGAAGATGTTATTTTGCTGGCAGTAGAGTATTTAAGTATTTTGGCAATCTGTTGTTGGACAAATGGATTTTATAATATTTTAAATGGACTTTTTCAGGGAACAGGACATACTATAGTAACAATGGTGATTGATGTAACACGATTATGGATATTTCGTTTTTTGATTCTTTTTATCTGTGAAACAGTTTTTCAGATGGGAGTACAAAGTATTTGGTATGCAGTTGTAATTAGTAATGCTTCTTCCGCATTTTTATTGTGGATGCTTTATCAAACTGGATTATGGAAGAAAAATAAGGTAAAAATAAAGAACACAGAAGCAAAGATGGATTCCTAAATTAAGAGAAAGGAAATGGAAGAGAAAATGCAATTTCGTAAGACAGAAGAAAAAGATTTGGATGCGGTTATGCAGATAATAGATGCAGCAAAAGAATATCTAAAAGCACAGGAAATTCCGCAGTGGCAGGATGGATATCCAAATAGAGAAAGTTTTCAGATTGATATAAAGAATGAAAGTTCTTATGTGTTAGAAGAAAATGGGAAAGTACTTGGAACGATTGCAGTATATTTGAATGGAGACCGTAATTATTGTAAGATTTATAAAGGAAATTGGCTTTCAACGGATCAGCCTTATGCGGCAATTCATCGAGTGGCAGTAGATGCGAGCCGAAAGGGAAATGGAATTGCTGGAAAAATGATAGAAGAGGTTGTAAAATTATGTTTGGAAAAGAGAATTTTTAGTATTAAAAATGATACGCATCGTTTGAATCAATCTATGCAGAAAATGTTAGAAAAAAATGGGTTTAAACGTTGTGGAATTATTTATTTAGAAAATGGAGAGGAACGGATTGGATTTGAACGTATTTTGCCTTTTCATTAAAAATATACAAAAAAATGGTATTTTTTTAGTTACAAATCAGAAAAGATGTGCTATAATAAAAGCTAGTTACACCAAGTAATGCAGCAATTTTTATAAAAAATACTGCATGATATTATATTAATGTATTTAGGAGGTACATATGTCAAAGAAAAATGTTATGGTCGGACAATCCGGTGGACCAACAGCAGTAATCAATTCCAGTCTTGCAGGTGTTTATAAGGTAGCAAAGGACAGAGGAGCCGATACCGTATATGGTATGCTTCATGGAATACAAGGCTTATTGGAAGATAAGTATGTGGATTTATCAGAGCATATTCATACGGATTTGGATATTGAATTATTGAAACGTACTCCATCATCCTTTTTAGGTTCTTGCCGCTATAAATTACCAGACAGCAAAGATAAGCCAGAAATCTATGAAAAGATATTTGACACATTAAATAGACTGGAAATTGATTCTTTCTTTTATATTGGTGGAAATGATTCAATGGATACCATCAATAAGCTGTCAGATTACGCACTGGAAAAGGGAAGTAAGATTCATTTTATCGGTGTTCCGAAGACAATTGATAATGATCTTGCTGTAACAGACCATACACCGGGCTTTGGCAGTGCAGCAAAGTTTATCGGTACAGTTACAAAAGAAGTCATTCGTGATGGATTGGTTTATGATGCGAATGTAGTTACCGTTATGGAGATTATGGGACGTAATGCGGGATGGCTGACTGGAGCAGCAGCACTTGCAAAGTGTGAAGACTGTGAAGGTCCAGATTTACTTTATCTTCCAGAAGTAGAATTTGATGTACAGAAATTTGTAGATAGTGTAAAAGAGATTATGAAGAAAAAGCGTTCCATTATTGTAGCCGTATCGGAGGGAATCCGTTTAGGAGATGGTCGTTATGTCTGCGAATTGACCGATGCTGCGAGTCAGGTTGACTCATTTGGTCATAGAACGTTGGCAGGTGCAGCGAGATTTCTTGCAAATACAATTGCAAAAGAGTGCGGATGTAAAACAAGAGCAATTGAATTTGCGACATTGCAAAGATGCGGTTCCCATATTGTATCTCGTGTGGATATCACAGAAGCGTTCCAGGTTGCAGGTGCAGCAGTTAAGGCAGCATTTGAAGGGGAAACTGGAAAGATGATTACATTGAAGAGAGAATCAAGTGATCCATATATTTGTACAACAGATATTTATGATATCCATGAAATTGCAAATGTAGAAAAGAAGGTTCCAAGAGAGTGGATTAATGAGGAAGGAAATTATGTAACACCAGAGTTTCTCAACTATATCAGACCTTTGATTCAGGCAGAATTAACCCCTATTATGACAGATGGACTTCCAAGACATCTGACCATGTTTGTAAAGAGATAAGATTAAAATGAAATATGTCAGCAAGCTGACAAAAGTCCAGCACACGAGTAGGGGAAAAATTTCTCCTACTCGTAATTTTTATTTTACTATTTACAAAACATTTTGTTTGTAGTATAAAAGAAAAATAAAAAGCAAGGCTAATCTGAAAAAATAATTATCTAATATAAAAAAGGGAGGATAAAAAATGGAAAAATTTAATGGTTATCTCTATATAGACGGGGGCGTCTGTGCGGCACAAGGATTTCGGGCAAATGGTTTAAACTGTGGTTTAAATCAAAAAAAAGAAAAGAATGATTTATGTTTATTAGTAAGTGATACTATTTGTGATGTAGCTGCTGTTTATACACAAAATAAAGTAAAAGGTGCGCCAATCCTTGTAACGAAACAACACCTTTGTGCAACAAAAGGGAAGGGCCAAGCAGTAATTGCAAATTCGAAAAATGCCAATACTTGTAATCAAGATGGAGAAGAAAAGGCGAAAAGAATGTGTGAACTTGCTGCAAAAGCACTTGGACTTCAGACAGAAGAAGTGATTGTAGCTTCAACAGGAGTAATTGGACAGGTGCTTCCAATAGAACCCATTGAGGCAGCAATACCAGAACTTGTAAAGGGACTTTCCTATCAGGGAAATGAAAAAGCAATGCAGGCGATTATGACAACAGATACAATAGAAAAACAAGTAGCGGTGGAGTTTGTAGTAGATGGAAAAACAGTTCGAGTTGGGGGAATGGCAAAGGGAAGTGGGATGATTCACCCAAATATGGCGACCACTTTAAATTTTATTACAACTGATTTAGCAATTACAACAGAAATTATGCAAAAAGCTTTACAGGAGGTGGTACAGATTACATATAATTGTTTAAGTATAGATGGGGATACTTCTACAAATGATATGGTTTGTGTAATGGCAAATGGAATGGCTGGAAATAAAAAGATTGTAGAAGAAAATGAAGATTACAAAATGTTTAAACAGGGACTTTATATTGTAATGATGAATTTAACTCGGATGCTTGCAAAGGATGGAGAAGGAGCTTCAAAGTTGCTGGAATGTGTCTGTAGTGGAGCACCAGAGAGAGAAACAGCGATTGCGGTTGCAAAAAGTGTAATTGTTTCACCTTTATTAAAATGTGCTATGTTTGGAGAGGATGCCAATTGGGGGCGGATTCTTTGTGCAGTAGGAAATGCAAAGGCGGAATTTGCAATTGATCAAGTCGATGTAAAATTGGTCTCTTTAGCAGGAGAGCTGCTGGTTTGTCAAAATGGAAGCGGTGTTGCTTTTTCAGAAGAACTTGCAAAACAAATATTGAAAGAAGATGAAATACAAATTTTGATTGATTTAAAACAGGGAAGTGCATCTGCTACTGCTTGGGGATGTGACTTGACTTATGATTATGTAAAAATTAATGGGGATTATCGAAGCTAGTTGGAGAAAAGTGATACTATGGATTATCAGATAACTTCTTATATACAACATTTTATTCGAGAACATGTAAAAGAAGGCGATTTTTGTATAGATGCCACAGCGGGAAATGGAAACGATACCTTGCTGCTTTGTCAACTTGTTGGAGAGAGAGGAAAGGTATTGGCTTTTGATATTCAAAAGTTGGCATTAGAGCGTACAAAAGAACGATTGGATCGGTATCAGTATAAGGCAGAACTTATTTTAAAATCGCATGTACAAATGGGGGAGTATGCAAGAGCAGAGTCGGTGGATTGTATTGTATTTAATTTTGGATATTTGCCAAAAGGAGATCATACGATTTGTACAAAGGCAGAGAGTAGTATTGCAGCAATAGAAACAGGATTATCTCTTTTAAAACAAGGTGGTATGATGACACTGTGTATTTATAGTGGACAGGACAGTGGATTTCAGGAGAGAGATGCATTGCTTGCTTATTTAAAAACAATAGATGCAAAGAAGTATCTTGTGATTTTAAGCTGTTATTATAATCGGCCGAATTGTCCACCAATTCCAGTAGTGATACAAAAGTTGTAATGGTTTAAGAAAAAGACTATCACATTTGATAGTCTCTTTTTTTATAATGGAATAAATTCGGCTTTTCTTTGAGAAAACCTTGTAAAATACCGAAATCCGCATGTGGTTAAAATTTCCTTTACCCGTTTAAAATCGTAAGCTAGATGTTCTATTTTATGTCCATCCGATCCCACTGTAATAATTTCTCCTCCAAGTTCGTGATAACGTTTTAGAATCTCAACTCTTGGATTTGGTGCATTTAGTCCATATCGAAATCCCGATGTATTTAATTCAATTCCTTTTCCCATAGAAATTAATTTTTTTAGGCATTGTTCTATAATAGTTTGGTAAAGTTCGTAGGAATAACTTTTTTTCTTAGATGGAAGATAACGGATAATATAGTCAATATGCCCATATACGTCAAAGTCAAAACAGGAATCAAGATTTTCCAAAATAGATTGAAAATAACGCAGAATTCCATCCTCTTCTGTTTTTCCTTCCCAATACGCTAGATAGTAAGGGTCCATATGATCGACAACGTGAGAAGATCCAATAATAAAATCAAAAGGATAGGAAGATGCTAAGAGCTTTAGGCGTTCACCTAGATGCGGCATAAGTCCATATTCGATTCCGATTTTTATGGTAAGAGTAGAAGAATATTCTTTTTGTAAAGCAGAAAGAGTAGAAAAATATTCCTCTATATCAAAAGTGAATAGGTTTGGGTGATCTGGGTAATCATAGTCCATATGATCGGTAATACAGATTTCTTTTCGTCCTAAAAGTATGGCATGGTCTAGCATAGCACGAACGGGAGTATCGGAATCTCCAGAAAATTGTGTGTGTATATGATAATCATAAAACATAATAAATCTCCTTTTTGGTAATAAAATTTAAGTAAGAATAGAGAGACTTTAGAAAATTTCTATATTTTAGAATGAATGTTTTAAATATATAAAAAAAAGACAATCTAGAGAATAGGATAAAAGTACTAATTTTCATAATAAGTATGCAAAGAAATCGTAATAATTATGCAACATGTGCAAATATCTTGGAAATATTTTATGATTTTAATGAAAATTTAACTTGAAATTTTTGGATAGATTAGGTAGAATACAAATAGATTGATTTTTGTTTAACGATCCCAATAAAAAGCCACTTATGTGGTTGTTTATAAATTAAAATTCACATTAGGAGGATTTAGAAATGGCAGTAAGAGTAGCAATCAATGGTTTTGGTCGTATTGGCCGTCTTGCATTCAGACAAATGTTTGATGCAGAAGGGTATGAAGTAGTAGCAATCAACGATTTAACAAGTCCAGAAATGTTAGCACACTTATTAAAGTATGATACCGCACAAGGTCCTTACAAGTATGTAAAGAGCGTAGAGGCAGGAGAAGATTCCATTAGTGTAAATGGAAAGAAGATTACAATTTATAAAGAGGCAGATGCTTCCAAGCTTCCATGGGGAGAATTGAAAGTAGATGTTGTATTAGAGTGTACAGGCTTCTATACTTCTAAGGACAAGGCTTCTGCTCATATTAAAGCAGGTGCTCGTAAGGTTGTTATTTCTGCACCAGCAGGAAATGACCTTCCTACTATTGTTTACAATGTAAACCATTCTACATTAAAAGCTACAGATACAGTAATTTCTGCTGCATCTTGTACAACAAACTGCTTGGCTCCTATGGCTAAGGCATTGAATGATTTAGCTCCAATTCAATCAGGTATTATGACAACGGTTCATGCTTATACTGGTGATCAGATGATTTTAGATGGACCACAGAGAAAAGGCGATAAGAGAAGAAGCCGTGCAGGTGCTTGCAATATCGTTCCAAACTCTACTGGTGCTGCTAAGGCAATTGGTCTTGTTATTCCAGAATTAAATGGAAAATTAATTGGTTCTGCACAACGTGTTCCTACTCCTACTGGATCTACAACAATTTTAGTTGCAGTAGTAAAAGGAACTGTAACAAAGGATCAGATTAATGAAGCAATGAAGGCTGCTGCATCCGAATCTTATGGTTATAATACAGATGAAATCGTATCAAGTGATGTAATTGGTATGACATATGGTTCTTTATTTGATGCTACACAAACTATGGTAGCTCCAATGGAAGATGGAAATACACAGGTTCAGGTAGTATCTTGGTATGACAATGAGAACAGCTATACAAGCCAGATGGTTCGTACCATTAAGTATTTCGCAGAATTGGCTTAATTTTGGCAAAAGACCTTATTATAGGGGTCCGGTCATAGGACCGGACCCTTTTTTTTTAAAAATAAAATTGGAAAAAGGAGAATACTTATGTTAAGTAAGAAAACAGTGGATGATTTAACCAATGTTGCAGGAAAAAAGGTGTTGGTACGTTGTGATTTTAATGTACCACTAAAAGCAGGAGTAATTCAAAATTATAATCGTATTGATGGTGCACTTCCTACCATTAAGAAATTACTGTCCATGAATGCAAAAGTAATTTTATGTTCTCATTTAGGAAAGCCAAAGGGAGAACCACTTCCTGAGATGTCTTTGGCACCAGTAGCTGAAGCTTTAACAGAGAGATTAGGCGTTACTGTAAAATTTATTGATGATCCACAAGTAACAGGACCAGAAACACAGAAAGCTGCTTCTGAATTAAAAGAAGGAGAAGTTTTACTGCTTCAGAATACCCGTTATCGTGTAGAAGAGACGAAATATGGAAAAGACGAAAAAGCGGAAGCTTATGCAAAGGAATTAGCAGCACTTTGTGATAATGAAATTTTTGTAAATGATGCATTTGGTACAGCGCATCGGGCACACTGTTCCAATGTTGGTGTTGCAAAACTGACAAAGGAAAGCGTAGTAGGATACTTAATGGAAAAAGAAATTAAGTTTTTAGGTGAGGCAGTAGAAAATCCAGTTCGTCCATTTGTTGCTATTTTAGGTGGTGCAAAAGTTTCAGATAAGATAAATGTAATTAATAACTTATTAGAGAAAGTAGATACTTTGATTATTGGCGGTGGTATGGCTTATACATTTTTAAAGGCACAGGGACAAGAGGTTGGAAATTCTTTATTAGAAGCGGACAAAATGGACTATGCATTAGAGATGGTAAAAAAGGCAGAGGAAAAGGGCGTAAAATTATTGCTTCCAATTGATCATGTAGTTGGAAAAGAATTCTCAAATGATACAGAGAAAAAGACAGTAGAAACAATGGAAGCTGGCTGGTCAGGATATGATATTGGACCAAAAACAATTGAGCTTTATAAAAATGCACTTGCTGATGCAAAGACAGTTGTATGGAATGGACCAATGGGTGTATTTGAATTTGAAAATTTTGCACAGGGAACCTTGGAAGTTTGCCGTGCAGTAGCTGAATTAAAAGATGCAACTACAGTAGTAGGCGGTGGTGATTCTGTAAATGCAGTAAAGAGATTAGGATTTGCAGATAAGATGACACATATTTCAACAGGTGGTGGAGCTTCTCTTGAATTCTTAGAAGGAAAAGAATTACCAGGTGTAGCAGCAGCACAAGGAAAATAAAAAATTTAGGAAAGGAAAAGCTAGATTCTAGTAGCGAGATAAAAAAATGGCAAGAAAAAAGATTATTGCCGGAAACTGGAAAATGAATATGACACCAAGTCAGGCAGTTGCTTTAGTAAATGAATTAAAGCCACTTGTAGAAAATAAAGAAGTGGATGTCGTATTTTGTGTACCTGCAATTGATTTAATTCCAGTAATAGAGGCAGCAAAAGGAAGCAATATTCAAATTGGTGCAGAAAATATGTATTTTGAGGAAAAGGGTGCTTATACTGGAGAGATTTCCGCAGAAATGTTAGTTGATGCAGGAGTAAAATATGTTATTATTGGACATTCTGAAAGACGGGAATATTTTGCAGAAACAGATGAAACAGTAAATAAAAAAGTATTGCAGGCATTAAAACATAAAATTACACCAATTATCTGCTGTGGAGAATCACTAACACAGAGAGAACAGGGAATTACGATTGACTGGATTCGTCAGCAGATTAAAATTGCCTTCTTGCAGGTAACTGCAGAGCAGGCAGCTACTACTGTAATTGCTTATGAGCCAATTTGGGCAATTGGAACAGGAAAAGTAGCTACAACAGAGCAGGCACAGGAGGTTTGTAAAGCAATCCGAGAGTGTATTGGTGAAATTTATGATGCACAGACAGCAGCAGCAATTCGAATTCAGTATGGCGGAAGTGTTTCAGCAGCTAGTGCACCAGAATTATTTGCACAAGAAGATATTGACGGCGGATTAGTTGGCGGTGCTTCATTAAAACCAGATTTTGGAAAGATCGTAAATTATAAATAAGAATATTGAAAATAGTATAAAAGAAAAAGATTCTTTCAATAGAATAAAATTTATTGAAAGAGTCTTTTTTGTTGGTTATCATAATAGAAGGAATGATTTGATATATAAATTTTTGGTTGATTTTAGATGAAAAAATGTGTATAATCTTTATTCATAGTGAGAAAATTTAATATACCTAAATATAAAAAATATGTACTATGTATTCAAAAGAAAAAGGAGAAAAAGCATGTATCAGATAGCACTTTGTGATGATGAAATAACAGAACTAGATAAAACAGAGAAAATGTTACAGAGTTATCAAAAAGATGATACAGAGTATGAGTTTGAAATTTGTCGTTTTAAAAATGCAGAACAATTACTTGAGGTAATTAAAAATCAAAACTATATGCCAGATTTATTATTTTTAGATATTTATATGCCTGGAAAATTAGGAACAGAAGTAGCAAAAGAGCTTCGGGATATGGGAAATAACAGTAAAATTATTTTTCTTACTACTTCTGTTAATCATGCATTAGAAGCATTTCGTGTAGATGCGGCTCAATATTTGGTAAAACCTGTTTTAGAGAAGGACTTATTTTTCGTACTAAACAGACTCTTAAAAGAAATTGAAAGAGAACGAAAAAAGTATTTGCTATTGCGCATTGATGGAAAAATTTGTCGGGTAGCATTACAGGATATTGTATATTGTGAAGCTCAGAGAAAATATCAGCATTTATATCTGACTGATGGAACATGTGCATTGCTTCGATTAACTATGACAGAAATTTATAAAATGCTTTCCGACTATGTAGAGTTTGTTAAAGTAGGTGTTTCTTATATTGTAAATTTAGAACATATTGGAAATCTAAACTCACAGGAATTGCAGTTGGATAATGGAGAAAAACTTCATTTACCAAGAGGTGCCTATCAACCATTAAAAGAACAATACTTTCAATACTACTGTCGGGGGGGTATTCAAGATGATTCTGGGGATCACACCGCTTTTATCCATACTTCGTAATTTGATAGAAGTGGTTGCTTATAGTGTACTATTTTTAAGTTTGGATAAGCCAAAGTTTTCATGGAAAAAAACAATATGGTATTATATTGGCTTTATTTTTATTGTAACAATAATTGGAACAGTATGGGTAATTTTAGAACCTGTTAGCTATTTGAAATATTGTACAATGGTATTGTTTTTTCAGTCGGCAGTATTTTTTTCTCTAATGAGTCAAGATACATTTCTTCAATCTTTATATAAGATAGCATTACAAATGTTTATTCTACTTTTTTTACTTTATATGGGAATCTGGATTGCCATTTATTTTTTTAATGGGAATCCGTGGGTGGATATTGGAATACGAATCGGTTATATCACAATAGGGACTATTTTAAGTTGTCGATGGATACGAAAACCTTTTCGAAAAATTGTAGATGGTTTAAAATTTCAGTGGAAAGGGATTTGTATGATTGCTGTTGCAGGAGATTTTTTAATTTTATTTTATGCAACACGGCCAACACATATTATTATTCGAACAAGTACCGAACAGAGAATGTTTCTTGGTACTTGTATTTTGCTGCTTGTTACTCATGTTGTAATGCTTGGAACATTATATCAAATGCAAAAAGAGATGGCAGATCGGCAAGAGATGGAACTAACAGCAATGAGTAATGAGATGCTAAAGAGAGAATTAGAATGGATGCAGGAACATGTAAAGGAAGCAAACCGCACTCAGCATGATATACGACATCATAATTTAATGATTATAGAATATGTGAAAAGAGGAGAGAGAACTGCACTGTTAGATTATTTAGAAGAGTATGAACAGGAGTGCATGAAATATCATTCTATAAAAATTTGTGAAAATGTTGTGATTGATCATATTTTAGGAATTTATATTGAAAAAGCAAAGCAAAAGGGGATACAAGTTATTTTTGAAGTAAATGTAAAAAAAGAGATAAAAATTCGAGAAACAGATTTTATTGTTATTTTGGGAAATGTAATGGAAAATGCGATTTATGGATGTGAAGAATCTGGCAGCAGTCAAGCGAAAATTACAATTTGGATTCAACAAAAAAGTGGGAAACTGGCAATTCGAATAGAAAATACTTGTTTAAGTCAAGTGTTATTTGAAAATGGGCTTCCTGTTCGAAAAAATGGACGTGGAATTGGGGTAATCAGTATTGTACATAGCGTAGAAAAGTATAAAGGAGATGTAGATTTTCAAATTAATCAGGGACTGTTTATTGTACAGATTTTACTGCCAATCTTGAAATAAAGTAAGTGGCAGTGCTTTTATATTGTATTGACACTTGTTCTACTTTGGGAATTTGTGCAGAAAGAATAGAAATTCTAAAATGATGGATAGGAAAGAAGTAACAAAATATTCCCAAAAAAGTGCAATGTATGTCAGAATACTTTTTTTGAAAAATTCTTTGTGATATGCTAAATTATGTTTGAATATTTCTAAGAAGTATTTAAATGGGGTAAAGAACGAAAGAAGAGGGATTGTTATGTTTAAGAGGATATCTGCTACGTACTCTAAGAGAAAAGAAATAGGGAGGAGGCAGAAATATAAAGGAAGCATATTTGTAGTAGGTATAGCAGGAGTAGTTTTTATTTTATATATAAAAACTTGCAACATAAAGTCAACCCAATGGAAGCAGGTTTCTTTTATACAACAAAAGATGCAAGAGATACAAGAGGAAAGTGAAACAAGTTGTTACAAATTAAAATGGAAAGTACAAGAAAGTACAATAGATCCATTAGAAGTAGTAGAACAAGAAGAATGGTATAATACAGATAGAAAATTAACTGATTCGGAATGGGAAGCTATGACACAAATGATTCTGTCAGAAGCAAGAGGAGAGTCATTTGAAGTACAATATTATATTGCTTGTGTTGTATTAAATCGGGTAGATAGTGAATACTTTCCAGATACAATAGAAGGTGTAATTTATCAAACAGATCCTGTACAATTTCAGGGAGCATGGGACCCGAATTGGTATGAACCGTCAGGAAGTGTATTAGAAGCAATTCAGACGGCTTTAGAGGAAAATAAAACACCAGATGATATGTATTATTTTACTTCAGAGGGATGGCTTCCAAAGACGAAGGCTTGGAAACAAGTGGGAGGTATGTGGTTTTCTTGTCAAGAATAGAGCTATAGTATAGAAGAAAGGAGAATTTATGAAGATAAAGTGGAAAAAAGTTTTAGCAGGGGCTCTTTCCGTTGTTTTTATAACAGGAAATGTACTGCCTTCTAATGCAACAAATTCTGGCTGGAAGAAGGAGGATTCTGGTTGGCAATACTTAGAAGAAGGAAAGAATTATCAATCAGATAGTTGGAAAAAAGTAAAAGAGAATTGGTATCATTTTGATTCGAAGGGTTATATGCAAACAGGATGGTTTCAAGATACGGATGGAAAGTGGTATTTTTTAGATTATCATACTGGAGCAATGAAAACAGGATGGATTAAACCAGCAGATGGAAAGTGGTATTTTTTGGATTATCATACTGGGGCAATGAAGACTGGATGGATTAAGCCAGCAGATGGAAAATGGTATTATTTGGATAAGAATTCTGGGGCAATGCAGACTGGATGGGTACAGGAGAATCAAAAATGGTATTATCTAGATTCTTCATCTGGAGCAATGCAAACAGGTAGAGTAACCATACAGGGAATAGCTTGGACTTTACAGGCAGATGGTGCGTGGGACGGAGCAGATGGTGTTATGGTAACAGATAATATATCGTGGGTTTCTAGCGGTTCAAGTTCAAGTAATTCGGACTCAAAAAAACCATTGCCTGCTTTTTCTGTAGATAAAAAGACAGGAAATGTTACGATTTATAAGAGTGGCAGCTATTCTGCAAGTACATTTGGGATTGATCAGATACAAAATCTTACAATTGCAGAACAAGTTGGCGATGGCAATTTAATTTTAGATGGTTTGACTGTAAATGGAACAACAACGATAAAAGGTGGAGGAGAAAATACTGTACACTTTGTAAATTGTAATTTACGTATTGTGGTTGCAGCAAAACGTTTGACCGAAGGGAAAAAACCATTACATATTTCTTTTGAGGGAAATACAAAAATTTCAGAAGAGGTGCGTGCAACAACTGGAAAAGTAAAGATTACGATACAAGCGAACATTGTAATTCCAAAAGTTACAACAGATGTACCGACAGAAATCAAAGGTGCAGGAAGTGTTGATACATTAAAAATTACAGCGTCGATTCAAGTTGCTCTTTCTGTTCAAGTAAGACAGTTACGGGTAGATTCAACCGATATTCGTCCAGAAGTGAATATGAAATCTGATATTAAAGTTTCTGAAGTAGCAGGGGTTGGTGCAATTTATATTAAACTTACAGGAAAAGGAACTGTGACAGGATATTATCCAGTGACATTAGATGCGAATGGAGGATATTGGATTGTAAAAGACTTTGATGAAAGTGAAAGAGAAGAATCACAACTTCCAGTCAAGGTAAAATTAGATCAAACAATTGGAGCAACTCTTAAAAATGGAGAAATTCCTCTTCCAAAACGAGAAGGAATGGAATTTAATGGTTGGTATAGTAGCAAAAATACAGATCCAAGCAAACGAGTAAAAGTGGATATTACATTTTGTGACAGACCAATGAATTTATATGCAGGCTGGATCAATGCAGAAGATATTGTTGCTGTAAAAACGGCTAATATTATAGGAATGGGTTATATAGAGGAAAGATTGACAGCGGAGGCAAACAGTGATGCGACTGGTGTTTTAACTTATCAATGGTATTGGTGTGATACAAAGGATGGAGAGTATCAACCAATTGAAGGGGAAACCATAGAAGAATATAGACCAGATTCCAGCATGAAAGGGCGTTATATAAAGGTTGAGATTTCTTCCAACCATACAGAAAAAGGAGTATTTAGTGAAGCGATTGAGATTATTGATTCAGGTGTAGGAATGCCAGAGATAAAAGGAATAATCAAGACAGCAAAAATTTCAGGCACAAATAAGGCGACCTATACACTGCATGCAACAATTGAATGGGAAGGAGAAGAGGGAAATAGTGGAAACTGTGAATGGTATAGTAGTGATCAAATAGATGGTGATTACCAAATAATCACAACAGATAGATTCAATAATTCACAGCCTTCTTATAAGATTAGAGAAGAGGATGCTGGAAAATATATTAAAGTTCGGTTAGAAAGTTTAAATACGTGGGAATCTGAGCCAATTTTAATTAGTGAGGAAGTTCCACTGATAGTAAAAGAAGTCCAGGCTCAAATTGTGGTAACAGGAGCAGCAGTGGAATTAAAATCCCACCCTGTTTTTACAGCGAACGAAAGAGGACGTGTAACGTTTACAGTAGTAGCAAGCCCTTCTGCTATTACAGTAGATCAAGAGACAGGACAGCTTGTAGGACCAGAGTCTGTCGTTTGTTTAGAGGATATTGAAGTCACTGGTACAACAAACAAGGGAGTAAATGGAACTTATGTATGGGAGACTCCTTCTTGTGAAGTAAAAGAGAGGGGAACCTATCAATTGTATTTTATTCCTGAAGTTTCAGAAGGAGAAGAAGAGAAAAAAATAGTGATTGATGTAAGTATTGATGTGGAATTTCCACCAGATTATGATATAGATATTGATGTAGACATAGATGTAGATATAGACATAGATATAAAATAAAAAATTTTGTAATTTATAAAAGAAAGGGGAGCTATGTAAAAAAAGTTTTCCTTTCTTTTTTAATTTTTAAATAAAAGCAAAAAGAGAAACAGAAAGAGTAAAAGTTTAAAGATACAAGAGAGGGGAATACATAATGAAAGAAAGGAAGAAGAAATTAACTTTAAAAAGTACAAATATTGTGATTTGTAAAAGTACAGAACAAGTTACAATAGAAGGAGAGATAATAGGTTCCGAGGTACTATATCATATCCCACCCAATCTGACAAGTGAGAAACAAGTATATGTAGAGTCTTTTTATTTTGGTATTTTTGATGAAGAGAATAAAGAAATGGAAGAATGGTGGAAATGGTTATATGGTTTGGATTCTTTTCCTGAGAGAAATACATTAGATGTAGTGTATCAAATTGAATTAAAGCCAAGTGAAAGTCAATATGAAGATTTTAGCTTTACAATGAAATTTATCACAACAGAAGCAGAGAAAGAAAAAATGAGAATGGATGGAAAAGACTTGAAAATATGATGCAGTTAAAGTATAATAACAACGATAGAAATTAATTAGGATAGATGGTATTTTGCAATTTTTAGAGGAAAGTCGATAAAGATAAGAGATATTTTTAAGGAAAGGGCTGCAAAAAGCAGCAGAAGGAGGAAAAAATGGCAAAAAAACCAACAGTATTAATGATTTTAGATGGGTATGGATTAAATGAGAAAACAGAAGGAAATTGTGTAGCAAATGCAAAAACTCCAGTGATGGATAAGCTGATGGCAGAGTATCCTTATGTAAAGGGATATGCAAGTGGATTAGCAGTAGGGCTTCCAGATGGACAGATGGGAAATTCAGAGGTAGGACATCTTAATATGGGAGCTGGAAGAATTGTCTATCAGGAATTAACTCGTATTACAAAAGAAATCCAAGATGGAGTCTTTTTTGAAAATAAAGCTCTTTTAGCAGCAGTAGAAAATTGTAAGAAAAATAAAAGTGCATTGCATTTATTTGGCTTATTATCAGATGGTGGTGTACACAGCCATAATACACATTTATATGCTCTCTTAGAGTTAGCAAAAAGAAGTGGATTAGATCAGGTATTTGTACATTGCTTTTTAGATGGACGTGATACAGCACCAACTTCTGGAAAGGGGTTTGCAGAAGAGTTAGTAGAGAAGATGAAAGAAATCGGGATTGGACAGATTGCAACTGTGATGGGGCGGTATTATGTAATGGATCGGGATAATCGCTGGGAACGTGTAGAAACAGCTTATCGGGCAATGGTAAATGGAGAAGGAAAAACAGCAGAATGTGGGGTTCAGGCAATCGCAGATTCCTATGCAGAAAATATAAATGATGAGTTTGTAGTCCCTACTGTAATTGTAAAGGATGGACAGCCAGTGGGAAAAGTACAAGAGAACGATTCTGTTATTTTCTTTAATTTCCGTCCAGATCGTGCAAGAGAAATTTCCAGAGCATTTTGTTCAGATGAGTTTAGTGGATTTGCAAGAGAGAAAAGATTGAATTTGACCTATGTTTGCTTTACAGAGTATGATATTACAATTCCAAATAAATTAGTTGCTTTCCATAAAGTGACATTAACCAATACATTTGGAGAATTTTTAGCACAGAATGGAAAAACACAGGCACGAATTGCAGAAACAGAGAAGTATGCACATGTTACGTTTTTCTTTAATGGCGGAGTGGAAGAGCCAAATGTGGGAGAGGAACGAATTTTGGTAAATTCTCCTAAAGTACCTACTTATGATTTGCAGCCAGAGATGAGTGCTTTTGAAGTTTGTGATCGATTAGTGGAAGCAATAAAATCTAAAAAGTATGATGTAATTGTAATTAATTTTGCAAATCCAGATATGGTTGGACATACTGGAGTTCAAGAGGCAGCGATAAAAGCAGTGGAAGCAGTGGATCAGTGTGTTGGACGAGCAGTAGAAGCAATTTTGGAAGTAGACGGACAGATGTTTATTTGTGCGGATCATGGAAATGCAGAACAATTAGTTGATTATACAACAAAAGAAAGCTTTACAGCTCATACAACCAATCCAGTACCATTTATTTTAGTAAATGCAAAAGAAGGATATCAGCTTCGAGAGGGTGGATGTTTAGCAGATATTGCACCAACTTTAATTGAATTAATGGGGATGGAACAGCCAGTTGAGATGACAGGGAAATCCTTAATTGTAAAATAATGGAGAATGTTTCAGCGTGTTCCATAAGGGAGTACGCTGATTTTTTGTACTTGTTAGAAAAGAAAGTGGAATTGGTGTTATGCAACATATTTATATAGAAATACAACATAATTATATAGGAAATCGAAAAAAAATCCATTTACGAATGGAAAAAAACACAGTATTCTATAAAATAAATAAGAGAGAAACGGATAGGAATAGATAGAAAAATTGATAGGAGGTAAAATAAGATGATGAAAGAAAAAGTATTAGAAAAGTTTCAGAAGGTTTTTGGAGGAGAAGGAGATGTTCGTACATATTTTGCACCAGGGCGTGTCAATTTGATTGGCGAACATACCGATTATAATGGGGGTCATGTATTCCCTTGTGCATTAACAATTGGTACTTATGCAGTGGCAAGAAAAAGAAAAGATAATAAGCTGCGTTTTTATTCGATGAATTTTGAGCATATAGGTGTAATAGAAGCTGACCTTGATTCCTTGAAAAATCGAAAAGAGGATGGATGGACAAATTATCCAAAGGGAGTTGTTTGGGCATTTAAAGAAAAAGGATATTCCATAACAAGTGGAATGGACGTATTGTTATTTGGAAATATTCCAAATAGTTCAGGCTTGTCTTCTTCTGCTTCTGTTGAAGTAGTAACAGGAGTGATTGTAAAGGATTTATTTGAGTTAGAATCAGTGACCATGCAAGAAATTGCTTTATTAGGACAGTATTCAGAAAATCATTTTAATGGAGTAAATTGTGGAATTATGGATCAGTTTGCAATTGCTATGGGAAAAAAAGATCATGCGATTTTCTTGGATACGGCAGATTTATCTTATGAATATGCACCAATTGTATTAAAAGATGCAAAGATTGTAATTGCATGTAGCAATAAAAAAAGAGGACTTGGAGATTCAAAGTATAATGAGAGACGAGCTGAGTGTGAGACAGCACTTTTGGAACTTCAAAAAGAGCTTTCGATTCAAAGCCTTGGAGAATTAACAGAGGAAGAATTTGAAGCAAATAAAAATTTAATTCAGGATGCAGTGCGGATACGTCGCGCAAAACATGCTGTATATGAAAATCAACGAACGATTCATGCAGTTGAGGCATTAAGAAAAGGGGATATTAAAGAATTTGGAAAGCTGATGAATGAGTCCCATATTTCTTTACGGGATGATTATGAGGTAACAGGAAAAGAATTAGATACTTTAGTAGAAACTGCATGGAAACAAAAGGGTGTGATTGGTTCTCGTATGACTGGAGCTGGATTTGGAGGGTGCACCGTAAGTATTGTAAAGAATGAAAATGTAGAGGAATTTATTAAAAATGTGGGAGAAAATTATAAAAGCGTAGTTGGATATGCAGCAGACTTTTATGTGGTAGATATTGGAGATGGCGCAGGGGTATTATAAAAAGAAAAAGGATTGGAGGGTAAAATAGGATGGAAAAAACTATAAATCAAGCAATAAAAGATCTGGTGGAATATGGAGTAAGGGCAGGCTTGTTAGAAGAAACGGATCGAATTTATGTGACAAATCAGATACTTGCAAAATTAGAAATAGAAGAGTATGAAGAGCCAAGCCATGTACAAAATCTAAATTTAGAAGAAATTTTAAAAGTATTACTAGATTTTGCTTGTGAAAAAGGATTAGTTGAAAATAGTGTAGTGTATCGAGATTTGTTTGATGCAAAGCTTATGAATTGTTTAATGATGCGTCCAAGTGAAATACAGAAAAAATTTTGGGAGCTTTATCAGGAAGATCCAAAGAAAGCAACGAATTATTTTTATAAATTAAGTCAAGATAGTGATTATATTCGCAGGTATCGAATTCAAAAAGATAAAAAATGGACAGTGGATACAGAGTATGGAACACTGGATATTACAATAAATTTGTCAAAACCAGAGAAAGACCCAAAAGCGATTGCTGCTGCAAAACTGGCAAAACAAAGTGGGTATCCAAAATGTTTACTTTGCAAAGAAAATGAAGGTTATGCAGGAAGAGTGAATCATCCAGCTAGAGATAACCATCGTATTATACCAATTACCATTAATCAGACACAGTGGGGATTCCAATATTCTCCTTATGTTTATTATAACGAGCATTGTATTGTATTTAATGGAGAACATATTCCAATGAAAGTGGATCGGGATGCATTTCGAAAGCTGTTTGATTTTATTCGTTTGTTTCCGCACTATTTTATTGGTTCCAATGCAGATTTGCCAATTGTAGGAGGTTCAATTTTAAGTCATGATCATTTTCAGGGAGGAAATTATGAATTTGCAATGGCGAAAGCACCAATTGAGATTCCAATTACAATACCAGGCTATGAAGATGTAGAAGCTGGGATTGTAAAATGGCCATTATCAGTCATTCGGATTCGGCATAAAGAAGAACAAAGACTGATTGATTTGGCAGATTATATTTTAAAAGTATGGCGAGGGTATACTGATAAAGAGGCTTATATTTTTGCAGAGACAGAGAATGAACCGCATAATACGATTACACCAATCGCACGTATGAAAGAAGGTATATTTGAACTAGATTTGACACTTCGAAATAACATTACAACAAAAGAGTGCCCACTTGGTCTTTATCATCCTCATAATGAATTGCATCATATTAAGAAAGAAAATATTGGGCTAATTGAAGTAATGGGACTTGCTGTATTGCCAGCAAGGTTAAAAGAAGAAATGGAGCTTTTAGAAGAATATATTTTAGAAGGAAAAGAGATAAAAGAGAATGAAGTTTTAGAAAAACATGCAGATTGGGTAGAAGAGTTTTTACCAAAATATCCAGAAATTACAAAAGAAAATATAGAGGAAATGATAAAAGAAGAGATTGGGCAGGTATTCTGTCGTGTACTTGAGGATGCTGGAGTTTATAAGTGCACAAAAGAAGGACGTGAAGCATTTCTTCGATTTATTCAAAAACTTTAAAAAATTTTTACTTTAGAAAAATGAATGGATTGACAAGATTCCCATTCTATGGTAGTGTAATACATGGTAGGAATAGGATTCCTATATGTATGATTAGTTTTAGGAGGATTTAAACATGAAAGGCACAGTAAAGTGGTTTAACGCAAAGAAAGGCTACGGATTTATTTCAGATGAAAATGGGAAGGATGTATTTTTGCATTTTTCTGCACTGAATATGGATGGGTACAAGGAAGCTAAAGAAGGCGAAGCTGTAGAATTCGACGTAGTAGAAGGCGAAAAAGGACCTCAAGCAGCAAACGTTGTGAAATTAGCTTAATTTTCATAGATAACTTGGGAAGAGTTATGGAATCTGTCGCAAAACAGTAGAGCTTATATTTTATCAACAATGCGAGAAAAGCGTCTGGCAAAATGTCGGACGCTTTTTCGCATGATTGCCTGTTTGGGAAATATCAAATTGCTGGTTGACTTGTTTATTTGTGTGCTTTATAATATGGTATTGGTAAAGATATTAGTAGGGGAAAATTAGATGGATAGGAGCTGCTTATGGTAAAAAGTATGACAGGGTTTGGACGCTGTGAATGGAATGATGGACAACGAAAGATAACAGTAGAGATAAAATCGGTAAATCATCGTTTTTTGGATATGATGATTAAAGTACCAAAGAAGCTGAATTTTTTTGAGGCGAATATTCGGACACTATTAAAAAAGTATATCCAGCGTGGAAAAGTGGATGTATTTATTTTATATGAAGATTTGACAGAAAATACAAATGTATTAAAATATAATCAGGAATTAGCGAAAGAATATTGGTTATACTTTGAAAAGATGGCAAATCAATTTCGTATTGTAAATAATATAACTATTGCAGATTTAGCAAAATTTCCAGAAATATTTACTATGGAAGAACAGGGAATTGATGAAGAAAGTCTTTGGAATCTATTAGAGAGAGCAGTAACAGAAGCAGTACAAAAATTGATAGAAACTAGAAAAGCAGAAGGCGAAAATTTAAGGCAGGATATGCTTGCAAAGCTAGATGGAATGTTGGCTCATGTGGATTACATAGAAAGACGTTTCCCTGAATTAATAGCAGAATATCGGATTAATTTAAAAAATAAAGTAAAAGAGTTATTAGATGGAGCACAGTTAGATGACGCTAGGATTGTAACAGAGGTAACAATTTATGCAGATAAGATATGTGTAGATGAAGAGGTAGTACGATTAAAAAGCCATATCCAAAATGTAAAAGCAATTTTAAGCGAGCAAGAGGGAGTAGGAAGAAAATTAGATTTTATGGCACAGGAGATGAACCGAGAAGCCAATACAATTTTATCTAAGTCAAATGATATGGAAATTACGAATCGGGCAATTGAGTTAAAGACAGAAATTGAAAAGATTCGGGAACAGATACAAAATATAGAGTAGGCAGGGAAGAGAGGGATGTTAATTAATATTGGCTATGGAAATGTTGTAAATTCAAATAAGATTGTTGCGATAGTAAGTCCAGATGCTGCTCCAATTAAACGTCTTGTACAGGCTGCTAAAGAAAATAAAACAGCAGTGGATGCAACACAGGGAAGAAAAACAAAAGCAGTTATTATTACGGATAATCATGTTATTTTATCGGCTCTTTTGCCTGATACCATAGCAGGTAGGTTTTATCCAGATAAAATTGAAAAAAGCGATCTTACGAAAAATACGACAGAAAGAGGAGAAAAACATGAGTGAAAAAGGGATTTTGGTTGTTGTATCTGGTTTTGCAGGTTCTGGAAAAGGAACATTGATGAAGACATTAGTTAATCAGTATAAAAATTATGCATTATCAATATCGGCAACTACCCGCAATCCGAGGCCAGGTGAAGTAGATGGAAGAGAGTATTTTTTTAAAACGACAGAAGAATTTGAAGCAATGATAGCACAGGAAGAATTTATTGAATATGCGCAATATGTCAATCATTATTATGGTACCCCAAGAGAGTATGTAGAGTCACAGTTAAGTGCTGGAAAAGATGTAATTTTAGAAATAGAGATGCAAGGGGCACTGCAAGTAAAAGAAAAGTTTCCAGAGACGCTTTTACTTTTTGTTACGCCGCCTAGTGTAGAGATTTTATATAAAAGATTGACAGGAAGAGGAACCGAAGATAAAGAGACCATTGCTCTTCGTATGGCAAGAGCAAAAGAAGAAGCCAAAATAATGGAACAATATGATTATTTAATTGTTAATGATAAATTAGAAGAATGTGTAATAACGATGCATGCAATTATACAAGGAGAGCATGCCAGAGCATTTCGAAAAAAAGAATTGATTAATACGATTAGAGAAGGTTTTGTATGCTTCTCGGAAGGAGAGTAGTATGTTACATCCATCTTATGCAGATTTAATTGAAGTGGTAAACAGTGGAGTGGAAGAGGGAGAGGCTCCTGTGGTAAATAGCCGTTATTCTATTGTACTGGCAGCGGCTAAACGTGCAAGACAGATTATCGGCGGTGAAGAAGCAATGGTTCCTTCTCGTGGAAAAAAACCACTTTCGATTGCAGTAGAAGAAATCTATAAAGAAAAAGTAAAAATATTTAGTGGAAATGAAGAACTAGAAGAACAAGAATAAAAAATAAGAAAGAGCAGAGTAGAATTTGGTGCGTTAAGAGCTAAGTGGACGGGGAGTTGCCATTTGGACGAAAAGAGAAATCTTGCGGTGCTAAATTCGCATCCCGCTGCTACATACTTAGGGAAACAAGACCTCTTTATGTAGTAAAAGGAAACGACTGCAAAGGAGGTTATATGATTTTTAAGAGTTCAGCAAAAGAGCTTCAAGATTTGCGTAAATTAGTATTTTGTGGTTTAATGGCAGCACTTGCTATTATCTTAAGTGCAACAACCACAATTAAATTAGGCCCTTATTTGCGAATTGGATTTTCTGGTTATCCCAATCGAATTGTAGAATATCTGTTAGGGCCTGTAGTGGGGATGCTATTTGGTGGAGTTTTGGATATACTAAAATATTTTCTTTCGGATGGAGATGGGATGTTTTTCTTTGGATATACTCTAAATGCCATGCTGGCAGGACTCATTGTTGGGACTTTATTATACCGAAAACCATTAAAGCTTTGGCGGGTTGTTCTGGCAGAATTTCTTTTGAAAATGTTTATTAATGTATGTCTTGGAACACTGTGGTCTAGTATGCTTTATGGATATGGATTTATGGCAATTCTTCCAGTGCGTCTGATAAAGAATTTGATTCAGTGGCCAGTTGATTCTGCGATACTTTTTGTGCTTCTTCAGACAGTTTCAAAGATGGTAAGGCGTGTTTGGAGCGATATGCCTTTGGCGTAAGATGGCAAGTTTCTTCAAAGGTACGGAAAAAGGTACGTGTACTGGAAAAACCTGCTTCATAGGCTACTTCGGTAATGGAAAGTGGAGTAGAAGTCAGCAAAATTTTTGCTAGTTCCACTCGCTTGCCAGATAGATAAGTGGTATAAGAAGTATGCAGTTTATCTGAAAAAATACGTGATAAATAAAATTTACTAACACCAAGCGCTTTCGCTATTGATTCTAGCGAAAGCGTTTCTGTATAATGAGTATCAATATAGGTTAAAAGTTGTTGGCTTAGATTCATTTCTGTGTTAGAAACAAAGGGTTTTAAATTCATTTTTTCTAAAATTTCTGTCATTGCAATTGTAAGATAACCTTTAAATAAACGCGGATCGTGCTGAGATGGAGAAAGAGTTTTTAGGCGTAATAAAGCATTTTGTGCGTCAGCAGAAATTTCATTTGCAGAAAGAATCGGTATTTCTGGACGAAAGTCAGAAAATTCTTTTATAAAGTCGTTCATAAAATCAAGAGAGAAAATACACAAAAGGATTTCGCTTTGTGTTACAGTTTGAGAACGATGAATACAATTTGGAAAGGAAAGAGAGCAGTCTCCTGGATTTAATAAGTAGGTTTGCTCATCAATCGTAATAAAAATTTGACCAGAAAGGACATAGACAAATTCGACTTCTTTATGCAAATGAGCCGGATAGGAATTGTTATAAGAAAGATAAAAACGAAGGTTTTCTAGACGGTTTTGGTAAAAAATACTCATAGTAAGCTCCTTGTGGTTTATTTATTTTATCGGTTGAAATTCTTTTTTTTTAATAGAATTATTTTAAAAGAATAGAAATAAGTACAATTTTTGGCGTAAAGTGTAAGAGATTTGGCATGACAAGAATCGGGAGATGTAGTATGATAAAACTATAAGATAAAGAAAGGATGTGGATGGGATGAATTTGGAAATAGCAGTAAAAGAACAGAATTTACAAGAAATGATTCGAATTTTAACAGAGGACCCACCAAGTATAGATGGGATGGCAGATGGGCTTTGGATTCCATTTTATGTTGCAAGACTTGGCAATGAAGAAATGTTTCGCTATATTGTGGAATATTCTAGAGCAAGTTTTAATGTAACAGATGAGAGAAATAGGGATATTCTTCATTATGGAACAGAATCAGGAAATCTTTCCTTAGTTCGATATATAGTGGAAAAGGTAGGCATGTCTCCAGTACGAGGAGATGTAGATTTGATTACGCCATTTGACTTGGCACATCAGATGGGATATCAAGAGATAGAAACTTATTTTGAAGAAATTTGTCAGGCAAAGCTTTCTGAGATGTACCGAAATCCAATTCTAACGGGAATGCATCCAGATCCATCTATTGTTCGAGTAGGGGAAGATTATTATATGGTAAACTCTTCTTTTATCTATTTTCCTTGTATTCCGATTTCTCATTCACGAGATTTGATTCATTGGGAAGTAATTGGACATGCTATTACAAATCCAGAGTGGGCAAGATTACAAGAACTCGAAGGTGGAAGAGGGTATTGGGCACCAGATATTTCTTATGATAGAGGAAAGTTTTATATTACAGCAACTTATCGATTGAATGATACAGGAACTGTTTATCGAAAACAGATGGTAACTTCTTCTGATAGACCAGAAGGACCTTATTGTGAGCCAGTTTTTTTAGAGGAAGATGGGATTGATCCTTCTATTTTTACAGATGAAGATGGAAAACGATATATGATTTTAAATCGTGGAGCCAGAATTTTTGAAATTAGTGCAGATGGAAAGAAACAGCTTTCAAAAGCAAGATTGCTTTATTATGGACATCAAAAGAGGGCACCAGAGGGCTCCCATCTTTTAAAGAAGGATGGATATTATTATCTGTTTCAAGCAGAAGGCGGAACTGGACCAGGCCATCGGATTTCAGTATCTCGCTCAAAGACACTATTTGGAAATTATGAACCTTGCCCTTATAATCCAATTATGCGTCAGACAGATGAAAAGGCAGGGATTCAGCGCTGCGGACATGGGAAACCAGTACAGACACCAAATGGAGATTGGTATATGGTGTATCTTTGTGGGCGTCAAATTAATGGAAAGTATAGTGTGCTTGGGAGGGAAACAGCACTTGATCCAATTACCTGGAACTTAGATGGCTGGCCTATGGTAAATGGATTACAGGGACCAAGTGTCTTACAAAAGAAACCAAATTTAAAAGAAGAATTGGTAAAAGAAGAACAGGATGATTTTTTAAGAGGAATTCTTAGTACACAATGGGTATCACCTAGAGCACCAGAAGAAGGAGCGTTTACATTTCAAAATGGATTTTTACAGGTATTAGGAAGTATAGAACCACTTTCCACAATGTATGCTAGAAATATTTTAGTTCGAAGACAGTGCCATTTCCGGTTTCGATTTCAGGCAGAGGTTAAAGTACCTGTTTTATATGGGGAACAGGATTTGGGGGTGACTTGCTATTATGATGAGAATACGTATCTGACTTATGGAATCTCAAAAAGAAAAGAGGAATACTGGATTCGAGTAGTAGAACATATTGGAGATGAGACTACTTGTGCATGGGAGCAGAAAGTAGATATTTTAGCGGGAGATATTTTAGAGCTTTGTGTAGATACTGATTATTTAAAACGAAGTTTTTCTTTTCGGAATATAACACAAAATAGTTCCACTTATACAAAAACTGGAAGTTTGGAAAATGTGTACTATCTTTGTGATGAAGGTATTCGCAGAGGGAAACGATTTACTGGTGCTATGGTTGGTATTTATGTCTATTCTGGAAGAGAAGTATCTCGATTAGTTGGAGAGTATCGAAATATGGCATATACAGAAATAACAGTTGAAGAATAAAATTAAAGATAAAAAAGGAGAAAAAAATGAGCGATAGAAAGAAAATGTGGATAGCAGACAATGGAGATGGGACTTATCGGAATCCAATTTTATATACGGATTATTCTGATCCAGATGTAATTCGTGTAAATACAGATTATTATATGGTAGCGTCTAGTTTTTGTAATTCCCCATCTGTACCAGTTCTTTATTCAAAAGATTTAGTGAATTGGAAAGTGATTAGTTATGCAATGGAAAAATTACCATTTGACAATTATCAAAAGCCAATGCATGGCTGTGGGGCATGGGCTCCTTCTATTCGGTTTCATATGGGGTATTTTTATATATTTATTCCTATGCCAGATGAAGGAATTTTTATGTGTAAAACAGATGATCCATTTAAGGGATGGGAGGAACCTGTTTGTGTTCGGAAGGTAACTGGTTGGATTGATCCTTGTCCATTCTGGGATGAAGATGGGAAAGCTTATATGGTGTCCGCATTTGCTAGAAGTCGGATTGGGTTTAAAAGTATTCTTCATATGAGTCCAATTCGGCCGGATTGTACCGAAACATTAGATGATGGGAAGCATATTTTTGATGGGCATGAAACACAGCCTACAATTGAAGGTCCAAAGTTATATAAAAGAAATGGGTATTATTATATATTTGCTCCTGCAGGCGGAGTGAAGACTGGGTGGCAAACTGTATTGCGATCGAAGAATATTTATGGTCCTTATGAGGAAAAAATTGTGATGCATCAGGGAAATTCTCCAGTTAATGGACCTCATCAGGGAGCATGGGTTGATACACCATCAGGAGAAGATTGGTTTATTCACTTTCAGGATGTAGGAAATGCAGGTCGTATTATTCATCTTCAGCCAATGAAGTGGGTAAATGATTGGCCAGTGATAGGGGTTCATGAAGATGAAAATGGTTGTGGAGAACCAGTAATGGTTTATCAAAAGCCAAATACAGGGGCAGATTGTGCAATTGATGCACCAGAAGATTCCGATGATTTTGATGGAGAAACACTTGGTCTTCAATGGCAGTGGAATTCAAATTATCAGGATTTTTGGTATCAGACAAATCCAAAGGAAAGTTGTCTTTTGTTATATGCGCAGATGGTAGAAGCAGATACACAACTTTGTGATGTTAGCAATTTATTATTGCAAAAGTGGCCCGCACCAGAGTTTCGAATTACAACAAAGTTAGATGTTAGTGGATTGGTAGATGGGGATTATGCGGGAATGATCTCTTTGGGAGGTGTTTATACTGGATTGGCTTTGAGGGTAAAGGATGGACGCCGGAATTTGGTACAAAGAACAGGGGAATGGTTGGAAGCAAATGAAGTGGAGACTGTTTTTGGGCAGATTTCAGAAGAGATTCTTTATATGCAGATGACAGTAAAAAGAGAAAAAGAGGTTTCTTTTGCTTATAGTATAGATGGAGAGAATTATCAGGATATTGGAGAAGTAGTGGAAGCAACACCTGGACGTTGGGTTGGAGTAAAGGCTGGATTGTTTGCGATAAATACAATGGGAAGAACACAGGGAGTGCTGCGGGTAGATTATTTCTTTTTTGAAAAGTTATAAATTGTTTTTTATGGGAAGTTGAGAAAATAGGGATAAGAAAAAGGTATTGTATAGAAAGATACAGTACCTTTTTGTGTTAGAATATGTAAAAAATAAATTGTTGAATTTAGGGGTTTCTTATGCGGACGCAAAACGGAAGGGAAGGGTCTATTCCAGGCCCGCTTGCGCTTAGGATTTCCTCGTAGCGGACACTAAGGCACTAAAATACAGTGCCTAAGTGCCGACGGGAAATATGACCTTTCATAGACCCTTCCCTTCCGTTCTGCTGTAGATACAAGTAGGTTAGTGTAATAAATTTTAATATATTTTAAAATAATGTAGAAATGATATTCTTCGGTTATGCCAATATGTGGTTTGGCTGGAGAAGGGAGAGTGCAGGATGGTTGGTAAAGTGAAGGAAGTATGTGATGCTTATCAAAATGTTGATAAGTAGAGATGAAATAGTTCTTGATTTTTTATTTCCACCGTATATAATAAAAGTAAATAAAGATGTAGGTTTTTCCACGGAAACGATGCCAGCATTGTTTCCGTATTTTTTACTAAGGGATGGATTGTCTTAATACAGGAGAGAGCAATGATACGAATTTTAAAAAGGTGGGGAGTACTTCTCTTTTGTCTGCTGTTTTGTATAGGATGTGCAAATCAGATAGAGAAGAAGGAGCAAATAGAAAACAATACAAGAGTAGAAAGAACGTTTGCTATTACAGAGGAAACTAGTATAAGAGAAGATTTTGAATATTTTGGATTGGAGTTAAAATCAGGATATGATACATTAGCTTTGACTAAAATCTGTTCTATGATTTCAGATCAGGATATTTTTTATCTTTATTTTAATATGCCAAAGGATACAGAAGAGACAGCATATCGAGTGGAAAGTATGGTGATGAATGAGATTACTTATAGACCAGAATTGGTAGAAGTAGATGGATATTATCAGAAGTATGTGCTGTATCATTGTGATATTTCTTCTGAGCAGAAATATGAGATTACAGAAATTTCCTACCGTAATATGCAGGATTTAACAGATAGTTATATACATTATCAGAATCAAATCTGCTATATGGGAATAGAAGATGATGTTTTCCGATTTCGGTTAGAATATCAAAATAAAGTAATTCTTCAGGGAAAGCTATTTGAATGTATTTATCAATTTAATAAGGAAAATGGTACATTTAAAGATCTTTGGTATAAAATAACAGATAATTATAAAAAGTTAGATGAAGATAAACGCTCTTTTTTCTATTTTGCTTTTAATTGTTTTGACAAAGAACGTGGAGTTTCTTTTACACCAGAAGATATTTTGCAAGTAGATGTAGAATATAATGAACTTCATTATGCTTATCAGGGAAAAGAGAAAGATAAAATTAGTGAAATTGATCCAGAGGTTTCTTATAAAGAAGAGGCAATTACACCAGATGAAGTTACTGTAACAGCAAAAGAAAGTAAAAGAAGTAATGGATTTTTTTATCAGTATCAAACAATTAATCGCTTGGTAGATGCAGATTTAGAACAGAATGTTTCAGAAGAGAAAAATCCAGTTCTTCAATTAGTAGCAAGTAGTTATGACTGGGCAATTTCATTTGGTAGAAAAGATGGATATCGTTATGCTATGAATGATACTTGGTTTAGTCATGATTATGAGTATACTGGAATTGAAGATTTTCGAACAATTCGAGTTACTTATACATTAGAAGGGCATACTTATACCATAAATACAGATAGTTTGATTGGAGAAAAGATTGTAACATTACCAGAAATTGTTCCTGAAAATCAAAATACATGGAAAAATACATTAAAAAAATGGTTGATAGGAATTGCAATAGGGTTTGTGTTGATAGTAATATTAAAAATAAGTGGGAAAATTTTGCTTTTAAAAAGAAAAACGGAACAAATTTTTAAAAAGAAAGAAAAGAAGAATAAAAGTTTGGACTTTGGAGAAAAAGAAGAGAGGAATAAAAGTTTAGACTTTAGAAAAGAAGAAGAGAAAAACGAAAGTTTGGATTTTAGAGAGAAAGAAAAAGAAAACGAAGATTTTAGGGGGGAAGAAGAAAAAGAGTAAAAATTTGAATTTTGGAGGAAAAAAGAGAAAGGCAGAAAGACTGGATTTTAAAGGAAAGAGGGGGATTTGAATTTTAAAGAGAAAGAAAAAGGAGAAAAGAAAGATTGAAATTTTTATTTCAGAAAAGAGAAGTGATAGGTTACTTTTGAGGAGGAAGATAAAATGAAGGTAAAAATGCGAATGATAATATCAATATGTTTGTTGTGTTTCGTTTCCTGTTCTTCTCAGAAGGAAACGCCTGTTGTTACTACAACATCAATTACAGAAGAGGAAAGTGGAATAAAAGATGGTGGAGTGATAGGAACTTTGGAGGATAGTGGGCAAGAGGGAAAGGAATATATCGCAACTCTTTATATGGATGAAGAAACTTACTATGAGATTACACTTAAAAAGGGAGCAACAGTTCAGACTTTAAATCGGGAGGGGTATCAATTTCAAGGGTATTATACAGATACAGATGTTTGCTATGTAGGAGCAGATGGAAAGGTAGTAAGAGAATATTATGGAGTGGATTTACTGCGATTGTATCCAAAGTTTTTACCACTGGATTTTACGATTACATTTTTTCAAAATGGACGAGAAATTGGAATTCCAAAACTGACTTGTAAGTACGACAAAAATTTAATGGAAGTGTTGCCATTTGGAGAACTTTTGGGAGCAGAATGTATTGTAGGTTTTCAGGATGAGTCTAAAACAGTTGAGATTGACAGTGGACAGAAGGAGTTTTATTTAAAAGATATAAAACATCGATTGGATATGGAACAGAGAGAAGTAACACTAGAGATTGTAAAGACCTTTACTTCTTTTCAGGATAACCGAATGGATACGTATGAGGTTAGTGACAGTGGATTCTTTCGTCAAAAACTGCATATTAAGGGAAATGCATATGATCGGTTTATAATGGAAGAAGTAGATATACAGGCATTGAAAAATCTTGGGTATCAAAATGTAGAGATAGAGTTGTCTTGTTTAATTCAAGAAGTGGATACTGGGGATCAATATATTCGGGTTTATACAAAAAAAGCATCAAATCGGAATGATGTGTTTATTATGGAAAGTGGAAAGATTACAGATATGGAACAAGAGGAAGAAAAACTCTATACAATGAAAGCTACAATACCAATTGAAAAATTAGAAAGTAATGAGCTATATGTTTATTATAATGCAGGAGGGTTTGGAAATGATGATTGGGTATCACGAGGAATGACAATTTCAGTTTTGTTTACAAAATAGAAAAAGGATTTTGAAGGTTTTAAGGAGGAAAGTTATGATACAATGCCCTAATTGCGGAGGAAATTTAAAGTTTAGTCCTTCTGCACAATGCATGAGTTGTGAACATTGCAATTCACAGTTTGATCCTTATCAGTTTGATTCGAAAACAAAGGATGCAGAGGAAAGGGAACTTTATGACGTAACAGTATTTACTTGTCCACAGTGCGGAGGAGAAATTTTAAGCACCGATCATGCTGCTGCAGGCTTTTGCAGTTATTGTGGTGCTTCCACGATTCTTTATAGCCGAATCAGTAAAGAAAAACGGCCACGATATGTTGTTCCATTTCGAAGAACAAAAGAGGATTGTAAAAAAGCTTATAAAAATCTAATGCGTCAAGCAATTTTTGCACCAAAAGAATTAAAGGATGAAAGTTGTATTGATAGTTTTCGAGGAATTTATATGCCATATTGGAGTTATGAAGTCGTACAAGAAGGCTCACTGCATCTTTTAGGAGAAACGGAAAGTCGAAGAGGAGATTACATTATTACCAAGCATTTTAGCTTGACGGGAGAGGTAGATAGCTGGTATGATGGGATTTATTATGATGCTTCTTCTACATTTGAAGATCGGATTAGTGAACATTTAGCACCATTTAATATTGGAGAAAGAAAAGATTTTTGTCCGGCATTTTTAAGTGGATTTTATGCAGATATTCCAGATGTTAGTGAAAAAGTCTATGAAAACGATGCAAAGGCAAAGGTATGGGAAGAGAATTTACAAAGGATTCGACAGACACCACAATTTGCAGCTTGTTCTATGAAAACTTCAGGAGCAGGAGCTGTAATACCAGAAGTAAAAGTACATATGGTAGAGGAAACGATGTTTCCAGTTTGGTTTATGTCTTACCGAAAGAAGGATAGAGTGATTTATACTACGATTAACGGACAGACAGGAAAAATTGTAGCAGATTTACCAATTGATCCTATGAAATATATAATAGGCTCATTATTTTTAGCGGTTCCCATTTTTTTCATTTTAAATTGGATTTTTGTACTAACTCCATCTGTATTAACAGTTGGTATTGCTGTACTTGGACTGCTTACTTTATTAATCTATGGTATGGAAGCAAATCAAATTGCAAAAAGAAATTCTTTGGAAGAAGATAGGGGATTAAATTGGGTGAATAATCAGAAAGCGAGAAAAAGGATAGAACAGAGCAGAAATAAAACAAATGAAAGAAAAAATAACATACAAGAAAAGAAGCCGATTTTACATACTAGTTTTGAAAAACCAAAAGTAATAGGATATTTTGGTGCAGTGATAGCAATTATAATTAGTGTCTTATTGTTAGTATTTCATCCTGTATCAGATTTATATTATTATGGGGGTGCAATTTTATCTTTGTTTGCGATTTGTTTTACAATTGTGTCAATTATTCAATCCTATAATCTATTATCTACACATAAATTACCACAGTTTGAGAAACAGGGAGGTGATGATCGTGCTTAATATAAAAAAGAAAATAAAATTTCTATTTGTTCTTGCTGGAATTATTTTTCCTTTCTTATTTTGTAAAAATACTGTTATAGTATATGCAACTGAAGTTTATGAAAATCCAGATACAGCATATCGGATAATTTTAGAAGATCAAGCGGATTTACTTTCAGAAAAAGAAAAAATGCAGCTTACAGAAGAACTGCAAGAAATTACAATTTATGGAAATGCTGCATTTGTAACGATTACACAAAATCCTTATTCCTCTACAGAACAATTTATACAAAATTATTATCAGGAACAGTTTCAATGGGAGAGTGGAATTGTATTTTTAATTGATATGGATTATCGAAAAATTTGGATTTATAGTAATGGAAGAATTTATCAAACGGTTACAAAAAATTATGCAAATGTGATTACAGATAATGTATATTCTTATGCTTCAAAACGACAGTATTATCAGTGTGCTAGTAAAGCGTTTTCTCAGGTTGTTACATTACTCCGTGGAGAAAAGATTGCACAACCAATGAAATATATTTGCAATATTTTCTTGGCATTAGTATTGGCATTTTTAATCAATTATTTTATTGTAATGTTGTATTCAAAAAGCAAGAAGCCTTCAAGGGCGGAGGGATTAACTGGAATTCCAATGCAGTATAAGATGAATCATCCAAGAGCACAGCTTGTAAGAGAAACGAAACGTTATAGTCCAATTCGAACTAGTTCTGGAGGATCTGGTGGTGGTCGTAGTTCTGGTGGAGGCGGCGGTCATAGTTCCGGTGGTGGAGGCGGTCATAGCTTTTGATAAGTCGGAAAAAGAAACGATAGAATAAAGATTGAAATTTTATTTTACTTTTGCTATAATTTTACATAAATAAAAAAGTAAGTGGGGGGATTTACTTTTAAAAGGGAGGTGAGAACAGGCTTTGCTATATTATTTTGGGGAAACTGTATGAAACGTGGTAGAATCTGAAAAAAGATACGAGGAGAAAAAGCAATGTGGGAAAAAATGCTATTGGAAACAGATGTGTATCATATTATTAGTTGGTTTTTGGTATACAGTATATTAGGATGGGGCGTGGAATCGCTCTATATGTCTTTTTGTAATAAGAAGTGGACGAATCGGGGCTTTATTCATGGGCCAATTTGTCCAATTTATGGAGTAGGAGCATTAACGGTATTTTTTATTTTGCGGCCATTTTCGGAAAATTATTTTGTACTTTATTTTTGTGGAATGATATTAGCAACAACATTAGAGTATATTACTGGAGTGGTGATGCAAAGAGTGTTTGGCTGTATTTGGTGGGATTATAATGATAAACCTTTTAATTATAAAGGGATTCTTTGTTTGGAAAGCTCGATAGCGTGGGGGTTTTACACAGTTTTTTTATTTTGGTTTTTGCAAAGAGGAGTAGAAGGGATTGTCAATCTTTATCCGAGAAAAGTAGGAAAAATAATAGCGGGATTTTTACTGTTGTATTATGCAGTTGATTTTACAGTGAGTATGATAGGGGCAATTGATTTAAATGAAAAATTGATGAAACTAAATCGTATTGTAGAAGAGATTCAGGAAAGATTAAAAAAGGTTAATGTACATCGAACAAAGAAATGGATTAAAGATCATCTAGACAATCGTTCTTTTTCTACTGTGGACGATCATCAAATTGTGGATTTATCGGAACGATATCAGAAATTACGATTTCACCCCAATGTATTGTCAAAACATTTTATTAATGCATATCAGGCATTTCGGGTTTGGAGTAGAAAATTGATGGAAAGAGAAGAACGAGAAACAGAGAAGGAAAAGGAAGAAGAGAGACTTCCAGAAGGAGAGATTACACCAAAAAATTAATAATAAAAATAAACAAAATAGAATAAAAATAGAAGGGACTGTTGCAAAAGTTTTTATAATAGTTATATTTTGCAATAGTCCCTTGTTTTTATAAAACAGCTTATTTTTCTTCTTCTTTTTGTTACTCTTCCGATTCGACTAAGGTTAAGTTATAGTCAATTTTTACCAATCCTTTTGTTATTTTTCTGTGAAATTGTGTTACCACTTTTTTTAGAACAATTTCAGCAAGTTCGTAGGACGCAATTGGCAACATAAGAATGTACTGAGAGATACTATATCGAGCAAAGACATCACTAGAGCGAAGAGATTCGAAAAATGCTTCTTTTAATTTATACATGGATTTATTGAGCAGTTCCAACTCTGGAGCATTTCCATTAGTTGAAGTTACTGTTGTGAGACAAAGAAAGATGGAACTGCCTGTATGCTCTGCGACTCGTGCCTCCAGGCGATAGATATCTTTAAAAAATTCATATTCACAGAAAAAAGCACCTCTTTTTTTCTGTGATTCTTTTAAATTTGCTTTAATAGTATCCAAATCGGTTTCTTCATCTTTATTGATTTTAATAATTTCTTTATAGAGTTCTCGAAATTCAATAGAAGGAGTAACACCAAATTTGGAAAAAAATAAATCTGTTGTAGTGGAATATTGTTTTAAAGCAGCTCTTTGATTTCCACTAAGATACAAAGAGCGAATCAGATTATAATGCAAAAATTCCGTATACTGATCAATCGTAAGTGCTTGCCAACATACATTAGCAACGTCGGCATAACTTTGTTTATTCATTAAGATAGTAATACTTTCACTAACAATTTTTAAATACATTGTATGATAATAAGCAGAAACCGGAACAACCCAGGGTTCGTAGTTGGTTTTTGGGAGAAAGTCACCTTTATATATGGCTATCGCCTTGCGGTATTTTTCGAGACGGAGTTGAGGATCGGCGATATAAGAGCCATCCAAACAGAGTTTTTCAAATGTGTCAATATCTACGGTACAGGGAACATTCGTATTCCAGGAATAGGTGCCTCGACGCTGGATGATCAGCTCACTAGGATAGTCCAATTCTTTTAGCATATTGCGAACACGATGCATTAAGGTTTTTAATGCACCAGTAGGGTTTGAGCTTTCATCCTCTCCCCAAAGTAAGTCAATTAAGTCACTTTGTGCAATTTCTTTGTTGCGGTAGGTAATTAGATATTCTAATAGGTTCCAAAGCTTCTTGGAGTGATTGTTCTGGTCACAGATGGTTTTTTCTTCTGAAGAAATACGGAATTCGCCAAGCATGTGTACATGTATCATAGGTAATTCAATCATTTTGGTACGCCTCCATCGTATCAGCATAATTGTAAGTGAGTCGATTGTCCATGAATCTTGCATGAAACTGGTAACAGGTATATTGTAACTTTTTTTTTTGAACTTGTCTAGACATTTCTTTGAAAAATTCTAAGAAAAAAGCAGAAAATTAAAAAGACTTTGAAGTGGGTTATTCTTCAAAGTCTTATTCATGCATGAATTTTTATGGTAAAACAATTACGCAATCTTGTTTACAGCAAGTGCTAAACGAGAAATTTTTCTAGATGCGGTATTTTTATGGAAGATACCTTTCGATGCCGCTTTATTGATTTCAGAAACAGCTGCTTTTAAGGCTTCATTTGCAGCAGCTTTATCATTTGCAGCAATAGCAGCATCTACTTTCTTTATATAAGTCTTCACTTTTGATTTAATCGATTTATTTCTTGCGGTTCTTGTTCTAGTTACTAAAATTCTCTTTTTCGCAGATTTAATATTTGCCAATCTGTACACCTCCAATAATTTATCATGATATTTTATTGTGATTTTCTGTTCCATTAAATACGGACACGGACGATCTTAATGGAAACATACTATTGTATTCTAGATAAAAATTAGAGATTTGTCAATAGATAAATGAAAGTTTTTGGAAAATTATAATTGGAATAATTAAAACGGAAAAGAATAGGAAGCAGATTCATCTATTATGGAATAAGGAATTGATAGAATAAAATATCTTTACTATGTAAAATATAAAAGCAGATTTGAATAAGTTTTTATAGAAATGAGGGATTTTATGAGAGAATTTATGATACGTACCGATTTAGCTTTAGAAGCAAAGGAACAATATGAAGGAGAATCTGGTCAAATAAAAGAATTGCAAGGAGTTTTGGTAGAAACTTCTTTTTTAGAAGGGACAAATGGGAATCTTACAAAAGTCACTATTTTAAATAAGGAAGGGGAACAGGCTTTGCAAAAACCAATAGGAACTTATTTGACGATAGAAGCAGAGGACTTGCCAAGACCAGATGAAGATTATCATAGTCAGATTTCAAAGGAACTTTCCAGACAACTTCTTACTCTGCTGCCAGAACAAACACGAAAGTCAATTTTAGTAGTTGGACTTGGAAATCGAGAGGTGACACCAGATGCACTTGGCCCTAAAGTGGTGGAACATCTTTGCATTACCAGACATATTCGGTTAGCAAATTTACCAACTTTTTTAAAGAAAGAGTATGATATTAGTGGGATTGTACCAGGGGTTATGGCGCAGACTGGAATGGAGACCTATGAAATTGTAAAGGGGATTGTAGATAAGACACATCCAACTGCTGTTTTAGTAATTGATGCATTAGCAGCCCGAAGTACAAAAAGGCTTAATACAACAATCCAGCTTTCTGATACAGGAATTCATCCAGGCTCTGGGGTTGGCAATCATCGAAAAGCATTGACACAAGAGACATTAGGAGTACCTACTATTTCAATAGGAGTGCCTATGGTAATTGATGCAGCGACTATTGTAGGAGATACAATGGAGCATTTGATTACAGCATTAGAGGAAGCACATATGGTACAAGGATTAAATCAGACAATGGAAGAATTTGAAGAAGAAGATAAACGGCAGTTAATTTTAGAATTAATGGATGAACGGCTTCGAAAGATGTATGTGACACCAAAAGACATAGATGCTTCTGTAGAACAAATTAGTTTTACTATATCGGAAGCGATTAATCAAGCTTTTGCTGTATAAAGAAAATTAGAGAAAAGAAAATGCACGCATGAGAGGAGGGAGGAACGCATATAGTGAAATGAAGAGGGACTTGCGATGAAGAGAAAGAATTTTACAAAAAAGCTATTTCCAGCGGGGCTTACATTACTGGCTTTGCTGATGTTGGGGAATTTATGTTTGACAGTAAAGGAAACCAGCTTATTTTTAAATTGGAAAGCAGATTTTAAGGATTGGCAGGAAAAGGTGGTATGTATGCTGGCAGAAAAGATGACTGGTATGCTTACACCTGCCAGTACCTATCTGTCAGAAGATCATGCGAATACAGTGTTGGAGTGGATGCTTACATATATTGGTCAGACAATTCCAGTACAGGGATATTTGAATGAAGAAACAGTCAAACATACAGAAGGAAAAAATCCTTTTGAGGAAGAAAGCAGTTTTTATCTGGAAATTGAACAAATGGAATTGGAAGAAGAGACAAATATAGAAGAGTTAGAATCTGAATTAGAATCTGAGTTAGAATCTGAGTCGGAATTAGAAACAACAATAGAACTTGGAATAGAGGTTTTAGAATCTTTAGAAGCAAAAGAAACAGAAAATAGGATAGAGGATAGGGAGATAAGTGTTTGGCAGGATGGGACAATTTTTTATTATCAGCCTTTGACTTTGGATTCAATGGACAAAGAGGAAACACAAGAAGTCTTTTTAAGTCGGCTGATTCAATCTTCGGCTTATTCTTTAGAAAAATTAAAAGATTTTGACTTTTTTATGCAAAAGTTTTTTGCAGTACGAGAGACAACTTCAATACGAAGTGGAGAACTTAGTGTAGAAGGTTTACTGTCACATGATGTCAGAATGAAGGGAGGAAATGAAAATCCTCAGATTTTAATTTATCATTCTCATTCACAAGAAGAATTTTGTGATTATATTGTTGGAGAAAGTGGAAGGCAGATTTTGGATGTAGGAACTTATCTTTCTGAATTATTAAGTGAGAAGTATGGATATTATGTAATACATGATGTAACAACATATGATGTAAAAGATGGGGTAATGGATAAAAATGCGGCTTATACTTATGCAGGAGAGGGGATTGAAAAGATTTTAGAAGCATATCCTTCGATTGAAGTTATTATTGATTTGCATCGGGATGGAGTAGATGAGAGTGTACATTTGGTAACAGAGGTGGATGGGAAACCCACAGCAAAATTGATGTTTGTAAATGGGATTAGTCGTACTACGTTACAGGGGGATATTTCCTATCTATATAATCCTTATATCCAACAAAATATAGCATTTAGTTTTCACTTACAGCTTGCAGCTAGTCAACAATATGCGGATTTTATTCGGCGAACAATGATTAGTGCCTATCGATATAACTTGCATTATCGGGAGAAATCATTGTTAGTTGAAGTGGGAGCACAAAATAATACAACAGAGGAAGCGATGAATGCAATGGAGCCATTGGCAAAGTTGTTAAATGAGGTATTAGGGTAGAGAGGGGAACGTAGGATGAGAAAATGGTGGGGACTGCAAAACAGCAGTCAGATTCGGATAGTTTTGTTTTTCTTGCTGGTATTTGGTTGTCCTTATTTTCTTACGATGAAGATAAGTGGTAGGGCAGATCCAAAAGCAATTCAACGTTTAGAAAAGGAGACACAATCGGATTATAAAGTGATTATTTTTGAAGGAGGAGAACAAAAAGCCCTTCCTTTAGAAGAGTATATTACAGGTGTGATACCAGCTTATCTGTCAAAGGAGGAAGCAGAGGCAGATAAAGCGATGGCAGTATTGATTCGAACCTATCTATATTATCAGATGCAAGAAAAAGGAGTAACAACACTTTTGGAAGAAGAGTTGTTCCTTACTTATCTTTCTATAGAAGAACGTAAAGTTTTATGGGGAGATTCTTTTACAGAAGAATATCAAAGAATACAAAAAGCTGTTTCTGATACAGCAAAAGAAGTCCTTTTTGTAGAAGGAGAAAAAGAAGTAATTTATCCTTATTTTCATACTTTAAGTGCAGGGATAACAAGAAAGAAAGCAGATGCTTCCTATTTAAAAGAGGCAGTTTGTGAAGAGGATAAAACAGCAGATGGATTTTTAGCGCTTTTGGTATTTCAGAAAGAGGAAACATTAGATAAACTTGCTGTTTTAGGTTATACACTAGAAGAGGCAGATTTTTCTGCAATTCGATGTGAATATGAGAAAGAACCATATGTAAAAAGAGTTTTTTTAGGAGATTGGTCAGCTTTGGCGGAAGATGTGCAAAAGACATTTGGCCTGCGTTCTACAGCGTTTGAAATTGAGGCTTACCAAGATGGAATTCGAATTTTAACAAGGGGGTGTGGCTTGGGATATGGTGCCAGTTTAAATATGATACAGGCACTTGCTCTACAGGGAAAAAGTTATCAGGAAATACTTACGTTTTTTTTTCATGCGGAGTTGGGAAATTTTTAAATCTCTGAATAATTAAAGTCACTTTGGTTAAAATAAGGACTGAGGTGATAAACGTGAGTAAAAGTCAGGAGACAAAACTTTATAAGGGAAAAACCGTCCTTGCACTGGCGTTAGGTGCCGTGATAGCGGTAACTGCAATTGTAGCAGTTCAGGTAACAAAGGAAAAAGAAAATGGAACAGAGAATCTTTATGAAAATCGTCAGGAAGAAAGTCTGGATTTAGCACAAGGACTTCCAAAAGAAACGACAACAGGAAATGCTTTTATACAAGCAGAAACGTCAATAGACAGCATCGGAGATGCTGCACTAGTAGATGCAGAAACAACAGTAGATATGAGTAATATTATGGATGCTACAGATGAAACACTAGCGGAGTTAGTAGAAAGAGAAACTGAGATAGAAAGCGATAGAATACAAAGAGAGGAACAGACTAATTTGGCACAGGAAACGGAATCCGTTACAGATGAAGGATCGGTACAAGTAGATGTTTCTGCATTAGCTCTTTCTTTTACAAAGGAATCTCGAATGAGCTGGCCAGTAGAAGGAGAAGTAATTTCTTCTTTTAGTATGGATGCAACGGTATATTTTCCTACTTTGGATCAATATAAATATAATCCAGCTATGCTCATTCGAAGCGATGTCAATACACCCGTTTTAGCAGCAGCAGATGGTGTGGTATTAGAAGTTTCTTCAAATGAAGAGATTGGGGAATATATGCGTATTGCTTTAGGAAATGATTATGAATTGGTCTATGGCCAACTTAAGGCAATTGAGATAGCAGAAGGAGAAATGGTGACAAAGGGACAAGTACTTGGATATGTCAGCGAGCCAACAAAGTATTATACTGTTGAAGGAAATCATCTTTATCTAAAAATGGTAGAGGGACAAGAAGCATTAGATCCACTAGACTATTTAGAATAAGAAAAAATGAGACCAAAAATTTTAAAAATGGTGTCCTAAGTAGTGTTTTTCCTACTTGGGGCATTATTTTATAGGAAAGAAAAACCAGATTTTAATATTTATTATTGCGATATAATTGAGAATTGGATATAATAGGTTACAAATGTGTGATAATTTTATGCAAAAGAAAGGATAAATAAAATGGAAGACGAAAAGAAATTATATCTATTTGAACAATCTACCATACCAAAAGCGGTAATATCTATGGCTGTTCCAACGGTAATTAGTTCTTTGGTAATGGTTATTTATAATTTAGCAGATACCTATTTTGTGGGAATGTTAAATAATTCTATACAAAATGCGGCTGTTACTTTAGCAGCACCTGTACTATTAGCATTTAATGCAATTAACAATTTATTTGGAGTAGGGAGTTCTAGTTTAATGAGTCGTGCACTTGGACGAAAAGAATATCATTTCGCACGTCAAGTTTCTGCATTTGGCTTTTATTGTACGGTTTTTTGTAGTTTTTTATTTTCTATGATTTATCTTTTAGCAAAAAATCCTTTGCTGTTGTTACTTGGAACAGATGCAGAAACAGTAGTTGCTACCAGTGAATATTTAAAGTGGACTGTTGCATTTGGAGCAATGCCTGCAATTTTAAATGTAGTACTAGCTTATATGGTCCGTTCAGAGGGAAGTACTTTGCATGCAAGTATTGGAACAATGAGTGGCTGTATTTTAAATATGATATTAGATCCAATTTTTATTTTACCATGGGGATTGAATATGGGAGCTTCTGGAGCAGGACTTGCTACTTTTCTTTCTAATTGTGCAGCATGTCTGTATTTTTTTATACTGTTATTTTTAAAACGAAATCATACATATGTATGTGTAAATCCTGTAAAGATTCGATTAAAAAAAGAAATTGTACTGGGGGTATGTGGAGTAGGAATACCAGCTGCAATTCAGAATCTTTTAAATGTAACAGGGATGACAGTATTAAATAATTTTACCTCTTCTTTTGGTTCTGATGCAGTGGCAGCAATGGGAATTGCACAAAAGATTAATATGGTGCCAATGAATATTGCATTTGGTTTCTCACAAGGAGTGATGCCTTTAATTAGTTATAACTATGCAGCAGGTAATGGAAAACGAATGAAACAAACTATACTTTATTCTGCGAAAAATATGCTTATTTTTTTGGTTGTTGTAGCTATTTTTTACTATTCTGGTTCAGGTTTTTTAATGCGTTTATTTATGAAAAATGAAGATATTGTAGCATATGGCAGTAGTTTTTTACGTGGACTTTGTTTGGCTCTTCCATTTTTATTTATAGATTTTTTAGCAGTAGGAGTTTTTCAGGCAGTTGGAATGGGAAAGAAAGCATTTTTCTTTGCAATTCTTAGAAAAATTGTAATGGAAATACCTGCTATTTATTTATTGAATTTTTTCTTTCCTCTTTATGGTTTGGCTTATGCACAGATGGTAACAGAAATTATTTTGGCAATTACAGCAATACTAGTTTTAAGGAATATGTTTCAAAAAATAATACCAGACAAAACAGAAATAAAAAAACGATAAAAGGGAGATAAAATGAGAAAGATGTTATTTAAAATGGAGCGTCCCAATCAGGTAAATATTGGTGATTTGGTAAAAATTACAGAAAAATCATTACCTTATGCATATTACTATACATTAGAACCTGCAGTTGCAATGTCTGGAAATATTGAATTTCAGGATCGGTTATTAGCAAGAGAAGGAATTGTAACACAGATTGAAGAAAATCCAAGAGGATATTATGTAACAGTAGAATTTGCAGAAATGTCTTAATTATTATGTAAAAAAAGAGAATAATTAAAATAGATTGAAAATATTACAAAATAGATATATACAACAAGGACATAAGTATGATTGCTTCCTATCAAACAAGTTACTATAATTATAAACACTAATGTCAAAGGTTACTGATAGTTGATTCATTAGGGTATGAAACAGGAGGATACTTATGGTGAATATCAAAGATGCTGATGAACAGCAGTTAGCTGAGATGAAAGCATGGTTCTTTAAAGAGAATGTAAGAATACTAGAGGCAAGGCAGGAGCTAGAAGAAGAACGGCGGCAGTTTGAGCAAGAGAAAAGGGAAACCTTGTCTGATATGGAACACCAGAGAATGATAGATGAGTTATCAAAAAAACAGTTAGAAAGGGAACAAGAACTTTTTGAAAAGAAGTTGGCAATTCTTCAAAATGAATTACGTAGATTAGCAGAAGATAAACAGCAGTTAGAAAGGGAGAAAGCACTATTAAAAGAAAGAAAAGCAAGACAACAAAGACAGTCAGAATCGACAATTACATCAGCACGGTTTTTCTTTCGTGGAGTAAATAGTGAAACAGCATTAAAAAAACGTTATCGGGATTTAATTAAGATCTTTCATCCAGATAATATGAATGGAGATACCGTTTCTCTTCAAAATATTAATCGGGAATATGACAAATTAAAAAATATTTACTCAACATAAAGTGGTAAAAGACAGGGCTGTTGTGCTAAATAGAACGGATGCAAACTGTAGTTTGTGTTATAGTTTCTTAGTACAACAGTCCTATTTTCCTTATTTATTAAGATTGATTTTTGTATTTACTTCTACTTCAATATTTTTATGATAAGAGATAATATCACTTGGTTCACAATCTAAAATATAACAGAGGCGATCAATTGTAACAGTGTTAATAGGAAGATTATGTTTTAATCGATGTAGTAGATTATCAGATAAGTGATAATGTTTGGTTAAACTGTACCAAGTTTCGTCCTTTTCTTTTAATGTACGCCAGAAATTTTCATAAGTAATCATTTGATTTTTCCTTTCTATATAGATATTATGTTCAAAGCACTTCTAAATATAGAATATAGAGTAGGAAATCAATATCTTATATAAAATGAAGAGGTAACAGAAAGTAGCTTTTAAAATAGAACATTTTAAAAAGCAGAAAGGAATACTATGAAAGTAGCAGTTTTAAGTGATATTCATGCAAATCAAGTAGCATTTTTGGCTTGTATGGATTATTTAAAGAAAAAACAATCAGTGGAAGCAATTATTCTTTTGGGGGATTATATTAGTGATTGTCCTTATCCGCAAAGGACAGTGGAGTTACTTTATGAATTAAAGCTTCGTTATCCTTGCTATTTGGTTCGAGGGAATAGAGAAGAGTATATATTGGATTATCAGAACAATCCAAAAAAAGATTGGGATGAATCTTCTAGTACGGGTTCTTTACTTTATACATATAATAATCTTAGTGGAAGGGAGCTAGATTTTTTTCGCTCTCTACCAATTACAGATGTGGTTCAATTAGAAAACTGTGAGCCACTTCGGATTTGTCATGGTTCTCCAATGGATACAAGAGAGCTATTATTTTCAGATAATGGAAAAGCAGAATTTTATTTAAGTCAGATAAGGGAATCTTATCTTTTAAGTGGGCATACACATACACAGTGTGAAGTACATTATCAAAAAAAGGTGCTTTGGAATCCAGGGGCACTTGGGATGCCATTTGGAACAAAGAGAAAAGCAATTTTTTCTATTTTGACTTCCAAAGTGGGAGGATGGGATTGTGAATGGATTCAGATTCCTTATAATATAGAAGCAGAATTAAAACAGTTTGAAGAGAGTGGTTTAAATCGAATGGCAAAGGTGTATGCGCTTGTCACACGTTTAGGATTGCAAACAGGAAAGAATATATTGTTGGAAACTGTGACACTTGCAAAAAGTTTAGCAAAACAGGAGGGAGTCAAGGTAGAAAATCTAAAACTTCCTGAAAAATACTGGGAAGAGGCAGCACATAGACTTAAAATTTTATAAAAACTTGAAAAATAGGGAGAAATCTTGGATAATTTATAAAAAATTCACTTGTGCCTTAACCGTTCTCGTATTATAATAAGTAAGCAAATGGGAAAAAGTACACGGGAGGGCATATGCCTTAACAAGCAATGGCAGGAGCAAGGAGTGATAAGTGTGACATTTCGTAGAATTGATGAGAATACAATCCGCTGTATTATTACAGAGGAAGATATGCAGGAATATAATGTAGAAATTAATGATTTTTTTAAAGACAGACAAAAAGTAAATGAGTTTTTACATGCTGTAGTAGAACGTGCAGCAGAAGAAATTGGTTATGAGGTACAGCATGGGATGCTTTCTATGCAGCTTGTGCCACTTCCTAAAAATCGGCTGGCAATTACTTTTTCAGATAAGCCAGAGATGGGACTTCGGGATATGTTAGAACAAGTAAAGAATCATCTAGGAGATTTGGGAGATATTCTTCCTACTGATTTGATGGATCAAATGCCAGAGTTATCAGAAGAGGAAGCAAATGAGATTTTTGAAAGTTTAATGGAGGAATGTGATAAGATACGTGATTCGGAGGAACTGGGGGAGAATAAAAATAAAAAGCAAAAGATTCGATTGGAAACTTCTCAGATATTTGCTGTATTAGAGTTTTCCTCTCTTAGAGATGTGGAGAAATATGTTACTACGATCTTCTATCAAGGAGCGATTCGCAGTGACTTATATAAAGAAACAAATGGAACTTATTCTTTGGTGATTGAGAAAGCACGTATGGCAATTAATAAATATAATTCTCTTTGTGAGGCTGCAAAAGAGTATTGTATAAAAGTTGAGTATAATCCAGCAAGAGTAAATTTCTTAAAGGAACATGCAGTTTGTATGATAGAAAAAAAGGCAGTCAAGGTACTTCAAGGAATTTGCGAAGGATAGAAAAAACCGCTTTTGTGTGGAAGCACGAAAGCGGTTTTTATACAAATAAAATCTTTTAATTTTAGAAGGGAAATTGTTATGACAAGAGAAGAGTTTAAGGTATTGGCGAAGAACCGAATTTTATATTTGGATGGAGCAACTGGAACAAATTTACAGAAGGCAGGTATGCCAACAGGGGTTTGTCCAGAACAATGGATATTAAAACATCAGGAAGTAATGGAGGATTTGCAGCAACGTTATGTAGAAGCAGGAACCGATATTTTGTATGCGCCTACTTTTTCGGGAAATCGAATTAAATTAAAAGAATATGGATTGGAAGTGCAAGGACGAGAGATAAATATTCAGCTAGCAAAGATTTCAAAACGAGTGGTCAAACAGGCAGACAGAACAGTTTTTGTAGCTGGGGATCTTACAATGACAGGAGAACAACTTTATCCAATAGGAACATTACTATTTGAAGAACTGGTGGAGGTCTATAAAGAGCAGGTTGGTTATCTTATTGAGGCAGGAGTCGATTTGTTTGTAGTAGAGACGATGATGAGCCTTCAAGAAGCTAGAGCTGCAGTGTTAGCTGTTCGAGAAAGCTGCGAGTTACCAGTTATGGTTACATTGACTTTTCAAGAGGATGGACGAACTTTATTTGGGACAGATGCAGCAACGGCAGCTATTGTAATGCAAAGTTTAGGGGCAGATGCAGTTGGAGTAAATTGTTCTGCTGGTCCAGATGTAATGATTCCTGTGATTGAAAAAATGAGAAAACATGCGATGGTACCACTGATTGCAAAACCAAATGCTGGGATGCCTGAGATAGATAAAGAAGGACAGATGGTTTACAATATGGATGCAGATACATTTGCAGAATATATGAAGGAACTAGTAAAGGCAGGGGCTTCTATAATTGGAGGATGTTGTGGAACTACACCAGAATTTATTCGAAAAGTAAAAGAGGAAACGTTAGGATTAGAGGTAGTAAAATGGAAAGAAACACAGGGAAGAGTACTTTGTTCCGAACGTATGACAGTGGAAATTCCATTGGATGGGAAATTTTTAATTGTTGGGGAACGGATTAATCCAACTGGAAAAAAAGCATTACAGGCAGAATTAAGAGAAGGAAAATTGGATCGGGTATTAGAGATGGCATTGGAACAGGAGGAGAAAGGTGCCAGCATTTTGGATATCAATATGGGAATGAATGGAATTGATGAAATGGAAATGATGAAAAGAACCGTTTATGAGGTAAGCCGTACCGTAAATCTTCCTCTTTGTATTGATTCAAGTTATGTGGATATTGTAGAGGCAGCACTTCGTATTTATCCAGGACGTGCATTGATTAATTCCATTTCTTTAGAAAAAGAAAAATTTGAACGATTAATTCCAATTGCAAAAAAATATGGAGCTATGTTTATTCTTTTACCGTTATCTGATCGAGGATTACCAGCTAATTTAGAAGAAAAGATTTCAATTATTCATACTATATTAGAGGAAGCTTTACGGCAGGGGATAAAAAAAGAGGACATTGTAGTGGATGGTTTGGTTGCCACTATAGGAGCAAATAAAGAGGCAGCAAAGGAAACACTTGAAACCATTCGATATTGTAAGGAAACACTTGGAGTAGCAACGATTACTGGACTTTCAAATATTTCTTTTGGACTTCCAGAACGACCATCGATTAATGCAGCATTTCTTACAATGGCGATTGCAAGTGGACTGACGATGGCAATTTCAAATCCCTCTCAGGAATTATTAATTAAGACAGCGTTTGCTTCAGATTTGTTATTAAATAAAAAAGGAGCAGATATTCGTTATATTAATCAAATGAATCGTTTTGCACAGATAGAAAATAAAGAAAAGAATATAGAAGAAAAGAAAGAGGAAAAGAAACAAGAAATTCTATACGAGGATGTAAAAAAGGGAAATCGAGAGGGAATTGTCGATCATGTAAAAGAAGAAATAAAAAAAGGAGTTGGTGCTTCTTCTATATTAAATGAGATGTTGATTCCTGCAATTAATGAGGTAGGGGAACTGTTTGAAAAGAAGATCTATTTTTTGCCTCAACTGATTTCGGCTGCAGAGGCGATGAAAACAGCAATTGAATATTTGGAGCCTATGTTAGAAGGAAATACAAAAGGAAAGAAACTTGCAGTAATTGTTATGGCAACAGTAGAAGGGGATATTCATGATATTGGAAAAAATCTAGTAGTATTGATGTTAAAAAATTATGGTTATCATGTGATTGATTTGGGAAAGGATGTTTCAAAGGAACAGATTGTTGAGACTGCAATTCAAGAACAAGCGGATGTAATAGGTTTATCTGCATTGATGACAACAACTATGATGCAGATGAAAGAAGTTGTTGCTTATGCAAAAGAGAAAGGGTGTATCGCAAAAATTATAATTGGAGGTGCAGTAATTACAGAAAGTTTTGCAAAGGAAATTGGTGCAGATGGATATTCGAAAGATGCGGCAGATGCAGTAAAGTTAGTAGAACGCTTATTAAGTCAGGAAAAATAGGATTGACAAATGAAATAAATATTGGTATTATAACTTTCAGTAATTAAAGGATTAAAGTGGAAGAAAATGGAACAAAAAAGGAAGAGGTGGGTTTTACAATGAGAAGAATGGTATTGTCTATCTTAGTGGAGAATACATCTGGTGTGTTAAGCCGAGTATCGGGACTTTTTAGTAGAAGGGGATATAATATTGATAGTTTATCGGCTGGTATAACAGAAGATCCAAGATATTCCAGAATGACAGTTGTAGTAACAGGGAATGATGAAATTCTTGAACAGATTGAAAAGCAGCTTGCAAAATTAGAAGATGTTAAGGAAATTATAGAATTAAAAGATGGTGCTTCGGTTTGTAGGGAGTTGATTTTGGTTAAGGTAGCAGTGACTGCAGAACAAAGACAGCAGGTAATTGCAATTGCGGATATTTTCCGAGCAAAAATAGTAGATGTTTCACCAGATTCGCTGATGATGGAGCTAACAGGAAATCAAGCAAAAGTAGATGCATTTATTAATTTATTAGAAGGATATAGAATTATAGAGTTGGTACGAACAGGAATTACTGGACTTGCTAGAGGAGTTTGTGATTCTATTTCAATGGAATAAAGTAGGTTATACATTTTTGCATAACGCAAATTTTAATTTATTATATTATTTTTATAAGAAGTGTGGAGGAAAGAAAAATGGCAAAGATTTATTATCAGGAGGATTGTAATTTATCTTTATTAGAAGGTAAGACAATTGCAGTAATTGGCTATGGCAGTCAGGGACATGCACATGCATTAAATGCAAAAGAGTCTGGATGTAATGTAATTATTGGACTTTATGAAGGAAGTAAGTCATGGGCAAAAGCAGAGGCACAGGGATTTGAAGTATATACAGCAGCAGAAGCAGCAAAAAGAGCAGATATTATTATGATATTGATTAATGATGAATTGCAGGCTGCTATGTATAAAAAAGATATTGAGCCAAATTTGGAAGCAGGAAATATGCTGATGTTTGCACATGGATTTAATATTCATTTTAATCAAATTGTAGCACCAAAGGATGTTGATGTTACAATGATTGCACCAAAGGGACCTGGACATACAGTAAGAAGTGAGTATCAAGCTGGAAAGGGCGTTCCTTGTTTAGTAGCAATTCATCAAGATGCAACAGGAAAGGCTTTGGATATGGCTTTGGCTTATGCATTAGCAATTGGTGGAGCAAGAGCTGGTGTTTTGGAAACAACTTTTCGGACTGAAACAGAAACCGATTTGTTTGGAGAGCAGGCTGTACTTTGCGGCGGTGTTTGCGCTTTAATGCAGGCAGGTTTTGAAACTTTAGTAGAGGCTGGATATGATCCTAGAAATGCATATTTTGAATGTATTCATGAGATGAAGTTAATTGTAGATTTAATTTATCAATCAGGATTTGAGGGAATGAGATATTCTATTTCCAATACTGCTGAATATGGGGATTATATTACTGGACCTAAAATTATTACAGAAGAAACAAAGAAGACAATGAAGAAGATTTTATCTGATATTCAAGATGGAACTTTTGCAAAAGATTTCTTATTAGATATGTCAGCAGCAGGCGGACAGGCTCATTTTAAAGCTATGCGTAAGTTACATGCAGAGCATCCAGCCGAGGTTGTTGGAAAGGATATTCGGAAATTATATAGTTGGAATAATGAAAGTGATAAATTAATTAATAACTAATTTTTTATAACAATAAAAAGGGATTGTCATACGAAATTTTGGATTGATTTTTCTTAATGTGACAGTCCCTTTTATTTGTTTTTGTCTTACTTATTTTAGGTGTATTAGTTTAAGAGATTAGTCTAGTTCTTTCGCTTCAGAATCAATTGCCTCTGTTACTTGAATCGCTTCTTTTATTTTCTTTAAAAATAAAATACCTGTTCCAATATCAGCAATACCATTCCAGATAGCAGCAATTCCAATCACTCTTACCATTGTGGCAGCAGCAGAAAATGGATGAATTACCAGATAAAGACCAATTGCAGCACTTGAAATAGCGATTAATAGGATACTCCACCAATTGGAAAATTTTACTCGCATTAAATCAAAAGCATGTTGTAATTTTACGATACTGCTAATAATAATAGCTAATCCTAATAAAACTGGAAGTAATGAGATAATCAGTTCTGTTTTAAGTGATACAAAAATAGCTAATACAAGATAGGTTAAACCCACTACAAAATCGTTACGTTGATAAGTTTTTAAAGTATCGCTTTTAATATAGGTAAAAATATATCCGACACCTACAATAGCAAGAATAAAAGCAAATGCATAACAGATGGTAAGTAGTGTGGTCTGTGGAAAGAACAGCAAAACAATACCAAGTACAATAGATAAAATTGCTCCTATAAAGTAGATTTTCTTTAGTTCCTTAAAGATACTCATAGTTAACACCTCACATTGAATATTTGCTAATTTTATTAGCAGTTTAATGTATAGTATAACATAGAAAAATAAAATAAAGTATTAAAATATTATGAAACTTATGGTAAAAAAGTGGAAAAATTAGAAACCTTTTCGGATTCCAAGAAAAGTACATCCACTTCCAAGTAAAAAAGTAAAAATTCGAATGATAACCATACCTTTTATAAGATAGAAAGGGGTATCTGCATCTATAAATGTCAGCGGATATCGAATAAGGTAGGAATTGATTGAAAGAGGAAGCGCTTCTACTAAAATATGAGAAGGATCTTGCAAAAGGAAAGCCATAATTGGCTCTAATAACAATAAAAAGAGAGCACTTCCGAAAAAAAATACAGGATGGATTTGAATACTATAAAGTGCAAATCCAAAGCAAAGACTAAGTACAGGCAGATAGATAAAGCAAATAGGTGCAAATAGTTCTTTGATAGAAACTGCAAGAGGAAAGAGGGAATATAAAAAAAGGATTCCTTCTGTCACTTCAAGAGTAATAAAAAATAAGACAGCAGCTAAGATAGCGGTACAGTGGATTAGAAGATAATAAGATGGAGAAATTGGTGTTGCTAAGGTAAGTACACGAACTTGGTGATTGGTACCATAATAAAGCTGATAGAACAAGAAATAAATAAGAAATAACAGTAAAGGAATACTATGGCAAAGATAGACACCAAAGCTCCATCCAGAAAATGGAGCTGTATGAGAAATTCCCAGTATAATTTCTCCTTTTAAAATCAGCCAGTTATAGATGGCTCCTATTAAAAGAATTCCTAAATAAAATTTATGGAATAAAATACGTTTGAATTCATAATAAAATAATTTAATAAAGATTTGATTCGTTGTTAGTAAGTTCAATGTTTAAATCCTCCCTTGTTAAGTTGCAAGCATTAAGAAAATCATCATAGGTAAGATAAGGATAGGAAGGATCAAGTTCTCTTTGAAAAAGACTGCTTAAAATTTGATCCATTGCTTCCTCTCCGCCAACTAATTGTTCTGCTTTTAATATTTTTAAAGGCATTTCACAGTATTGCCGAATACGATAGAAATTATTGGTAAGAAGATCTTGATAATTTTTTGGAAGCAGATGAAAATATTCTGGATGGCGAACGTAAAAATTTTGGTAATAGTCGGCTAATTTTTGCTGCCATATAGCGATATAATTTTTTTCTGCATACTCTGCTCCATACAGTTCTTTCATTAAGCGGTAAGTAGTATAAACTGTAAGTCCTTCCGAAGACCATAGATCTTCAAAATCTTCTATAGGAAACATATTGCCAAGTCCCCACCATTGATGAATAATTTCATGAGCAAGTACTTCATCACCACCATTGCCTTTTAATGTATCTTCGAAATTTTGCCGATAAAAGCTATCTTCTCCCATTACACTGCTGCCTCTGCCAGCATAACCTCCACCAATAGAGAGAATTTCAATTAAACTTAAACCATTTTCTCCTTCAAAATTAAGGTGTCCATAGTGGGAATTACAATAGAGAAAGATCTGTTTTAACAGTTCATCGACTTGATATTCTTCCATCAGGTCTTTTTGTGTATTACTATAATAAAATCGAACAGAAGAATCCTTTTCAAGATCAATTGTTTCAAAAGTATAATTTCCACCATAAAGATAGATATTTGGACTAAAATTTGTAATATGCCAGATTACGCCAGATTTTGTTTCTTCTAATTGTTCAACAGAATAGACTTTTCCAAAAAAGACAGGTGTTATACCAGAAGGAAGAGTAATTTTTATATCGACAGTTGGTTCTAAAGAAGAACGCTTTGTAAATGTTTCTGGTTGAGGCATTAAAGTTGGACCTAGTAGATAAAGATAATCTTTGCTGATTTCAAGACTTCCAGGTGTGGCAGAGAGAATATTCCATTCTTGTGGAAATCCACTCCAAACAATAGTCATATCTTTTGCAGAAAGAGCAGGAATTGTTATTTCAATATTTTTTCTATTTCTGTTATCATTGTGAAGGTCTTGAAAGGGGATCGGATTTCCGTCCCATAAAACAGATTTTATAGTTAGACCAGGTACAATAGAAAATTGAATCGTTTCTTCTGTTGAACTGGTATTTTCTATATGGTAGATTGCTTTACCAGAGATTCTTCCTGTATTGGGGTGCGGCGTAATTTCAGCAGAGATGGAATTCCAAAAAACATAATCGGAATATTCAAAACTATAAGAGCCATTATTGGTTGCATATCCACTATGGTCAAAAAAAGGTTGCCAGATATAACAAAAAACAGAAAGTGATAAAAATAAAACTCCAAAAAGCGGGTACTGCCATTTTTTTAGGTTATATGGAATAGAACGAAACCAGTTTTTTTGATAACGCCGATTCCATAGAAAGGAGAGAGCGAAAAGGCCAGTTGTAAAGCAAAAAAGAAAAAGTCGATTATAACAAAGTGTTAAAAATAATCGATAATTTCCAAAGTCATCTGACAGAGAAATAATTGGAGGATTGATCCAACGAAGCATCCATTTGGAATACCAAATAATTAAACTACATAAAGTAATTACAAAAAAGGAAAATAAACTAAGCTCAAAGTGGCAACAAATCTGATAAATGGATGCAACAAATAAAATAGCAAAGATTAGAGCAGGCAGCATAACAATAAGATAAAATTGCAGATACCAGTCTAGACGAAAATGAAAGTCCATTTTATGGATTGTGTAGGGAAGCCAAAGTAAAAGAGTGATTCCTTGTGTAAATAGAGCAAGAATCAATAGGGAAAATACACGGCTTAGTATGGTATAATAGGGTGGCAAAATTGCCTGAAGGATAGGATCGATCCGAGCGTGGCGGTCACGGTTTAAGGTAAGAGCAGTAAGTAGAGCAAAGCTGATGGATCCAATTAATGCACCTGTTAGTACAAAATTCCCAAGATAGGCACTGTTTAAAGAGACAATATAAGTACTAGAGGAAGTAGATGGAATTGGATGATATAGTTTCAGCCCAATAATAGGAGAAATGAATGTGATTCCTATTATCAGCAAAGCAATTGGATAGTGAAGTAGGCGATGTGTTTCTGCTTTTACTATTTTATAAAATAAGTTAAAATTCGTTTGGCGCATTGTTTTTTTCCTTTCTAGTTTTTCGCATTTGGATGATGAATTAGTTTTAAATAGGCATCTTCTAATGTATCAGAAGCTGTTTGACTTATAAGTTCAAAGGCAGTTCCTAAAAAGCAAATTTCTCCTTCGTGAATAACGATTAATTGACTAGAAACAGAATGGATGTCCTCTATAATATGGGTAGAGAGAAGAACCAATCGTTCCTTTTCTTTTGCAATAGAAGAGAATAGATTGCGGAAATTCAACCGTTCTTCTGGATCAAGTCCTACAGTGGGTTCATCAAAGATTAGAAAAGAAGGATCCCCTAATAGAGCTTGTGCAATGCCAACTCGCTGTTTTTGACCGCCAGACAGAGTACGGATACGAGTGCGGTTTAAGGCCTGTAGGTTGGTGGATTCTAACGCTTTTTGAATGGCTTGTTTGCTGTTAGGGATGTTTTTTAAGGCTGCCATATAGTCTAAAAATTGCTGAATTGTTAATTCTTGATATAGACCAAAATTTTGAGGAAGATAACCTAAAGAGGACTTTAATTGTGTTTCACATTGAGTTAGTGGGGTACCATTTAATAATATACTTCCACTGGTTGGTTTTAGAGCAGCGACAAGTAGCTGCATAAGAGTAGATTTTCCAGCTCCATTTGGGCCTAAAAGACCAATTAGATTAGGAGATTGTAAAGTAAAAGAAATATCTTTAAGAGCTTGCTTTCCTCCTGGGTAAATCATGTTTAAATGGTTGATTTCTATTTTCATAAAATCAATACTCCTTTCGAATAATAAGTTTGGTTTTCTGTATATGGTATTTTTATTTGTAAAAATGAATACATGTAACAACACTATTTTGATGGTTAAAAATATGATAGGTATATCCATGCAGATCAAAAATACGTTTTACTAAATAGAGTCCTAAACCGCTTCCACCAGTGTTGCGGTTTCTAGAAGCTTCTACACGATAAAAGGCATGAAATAAATTAGGAAGTGCTTCTTCTGGTATGGTGACATTGCTGTTTTCAATTTGTAAAGAGGCACCTTTCTCTTTTTGCTGTAATATAATTTGGATTTGAGAATGGGGAGGAGAGTATAGTGCTGCATTGGAAAGCAGATTGGTAATGGCTCGTTTTAAAAGAGTAACATCTCCTTGTAATAAAAAATTGGAATCAATATCGATTTTTAGTGTATGTTGATGCAGTTCTATCAGTTCTTGTATTTGGCAAAGAGCCTGTTCAACAAGCCAAAAAAGAGAACAGGTGGAAGAAGTAACAAGGGAATCAATTGTTTCAATACGTGAAATAGTTAAAAGTTCTTTTACTAGTGCATCCATTCGATTTGTAACAGCTAAAGAGCGAGCAAGGTATTTGTCACGGTTTTGGTAAATATCGATTCCTGCTAACATACCAGAAAGCTGTCCTTTTAAGATTGTAATAGGAGTTTTTAGTTCATGAGAGGCAGCAGAAAAAAAGGTGGTTTGTTGTTTTTTTAATTGACGTTCTTTTTCCATATCTTTTTGCAAAGCTTGGTTTGCTTTTTTTAGATTGGAAAGAGCAGAGGTTAAGTGCTCTGATAGTCGGTTTAAATTTTGACTTAGGATTCCAATTTCGTCTTTACGATTTTCGTTACAGGTTAGAGAAAAATCAAGAACAGCCATCTTTTCAGACACTTTACTAAGGCGAAGAATAGGACGTGTAATATAATAGGAATAGAAAAAGGCAACTGTAAAAGAAAGAAATAATATAAAAATAGCTAATGTCGGCAATACTTTTAAAAGTGCTTTTTCTGTTTGGTTAATAGTTGTAGTAAATTTTGGATGTACTGTTAAAAAATAAACTGTGTCTTCAGAAGAGAAACGGAAAGGAAAAGGCGTTCCAGTTGACAGCTCTAGTTCAGAACTAATATGGAAAGGAACTTCTGATTCGGCAGAGGTGACAACAGCAATATCAGTTTGAAAAATAGCATCTTTTACTTCATACTGATAGGATTGAATCAGTCCTTCTTCATTAGTAATTGTGATACCGACTGCATTTTTTTGTAGGAATTCTTGAATAATTTCATTTGCTTTGGTACGTTGGGATTGTTCTAGCTGCTTAAGAAGTTCTAAAGTATTGTCATTGATATCTTGTACTGCTATCGAGAGCCAAGTGGCTGGGGTTGCCCATGCAATAAATGTATAGGTAATTCCACAGACAGCAAATAGTAAAAATGTAGTTAAAAGAAAAATATGGAGTGTTAAACTGGTTTTTTTTTCTAGCTTTTTAATATTTGATTTTTTCCACACGATATCCAACTCCTCTCACAGTTTCAATATAGTTTTCTTTTATTTTTTTTCGAAGATTTTTGATATGAGTATCCACAATTCGTTCATCTCCTAAAAAATCATAATTCCAAATGCGTCCTACTAACATGGCTCTCGTTAAAACTTTTCCTTGATTTTCAATCAGTTCTTTTAACAGATCAAATTCTCTGGCTGTAAGTTCTAAAGGAGTTCCAGATAAGGTGGCTTGATAGGCATCTAAATTTAAGGAAAGATTTTTATAGGATAGGCAATGCTCATCAGATTCTTTTGGATCGGTTCTTCTTAAAATCGCAGCAATTTTTTTTAGAAGAATAGGCATAGAAAAAGGTTTTGTGATATAATCATCGATGATATAGTCAAAACCTTTTAACTGATCTTCTTCGGAATCTAGGGCAGTAAGCATAATAATGGGAACAGAAGATTCCTCTCGAATTAGTCTACAGACATGATAACCACTTATTTTTGGAAGCATCAAGTCTAATAGAATAAGATGAAATGTGTTTTTTCGAAAAAAATCCATTGCTTCTAATCCATCACTGGCGGCAGTAGGACAGTAACCAGCATTTCTTAAATAGGCACATAGTATTTCTTGAATATCAGGTTCATCTTCAATAATTAATATTTGTTTCATAGTTATCTCCGTGTTGTAAATAAGATTTATCTTTTTTATTTATTATAAATATAAGAGCTATATGGTATTAGGAACTTGAAATTAGATTTATTATAGCATAAAAATATGGAGTTTGTGTGGAGATTTTGAATAGAAAAGATAAGATTGAAAAGAATAAAAGGGAAAAAAGTACCGATTGAATAAGGAAAATCTTGCGAAAGAGGATATTTTTCGTTATAATAAAATTAACGCTGCCAGAAAGAAATGGAGGACATATGGCAAAGAAAGTTTATCTGGTGGATACCGAAAATGTTGGAGCAGTCTGGAAACATTTGTTTCAGCTTGTAGCAAATACAGACGATATTTTATTGTTTTATACAGAAAATACGCCATTCCTTTCCTATAATGATTTAGAATTTGTTTTATCATACAAAGAACGTTTTACTATGATAAAATGCTATACTGGAAATAATGCACTTGATTTTCAGTTAGTTTCCTATCTGGGATTTTTAATGAAAACAGGGGCAAAAACACAGTATATTATTATATCGAATGATACTGGGTATGATGCAATGATTCGATTTTGGAGTGATAGAGAGAGGAATGTATCTCGTTTGTCTCAGGCAGAATTGATCCGTAGTGTTAAACAGAAAGCAGAAAAGGCTTCAATAGAAAAAGTTTCAACTGGGAAAAATTTGATAAAACAAGAGGATCAAGAAAGTTCAGAAAAACAGGAAGAACAAGGAAATGGAGAAAATCAAAACGAGAATGTAGCTGATACCGAATCAGAAGCGATGAAGATACAAATTCTTACTTTGGATAATGTAGCACCAGAATCAATTGAGTTTGAGTATTCAGAAGAAGAGATATTGATTCAAGGAGTTCTTTCCGATGAAAAAAGTAGAGAAGTGATTGGATGGATTGTGAAGATGCTTCATCGATATAATGCAAAGCAGCTTCAACAGATACATCGTGAGATGATAAAAAAATATGGGCAGAAAGATGGCGGACAGATGTATAAATTGATTAAGCCAATTCTAAAACAATTTTATCATATGCGGCAGACAGTAGCAGATGAAGAAAATAAAAATCAGAATTCTATAATCGAAGTTATAACATAATGACAGCTTTCTGAAAGCTATAGACTGGCAGCGGGTATCAGATAAAGAAAAAATAGAAAAGAGAAATTAGTATGAGATTGATACAGGTAGATGATACAAAAGAAGAGTTATCTAGACAGGTAAAGGCACTTTATTTGGATGCTTTTCCAAAAGAGGAGCGAAAGCCATATCAAATAATGGAACAAAAGCAGAGAGAAGGAAAAATGCAAATTTGGGCTGCTATAAAAGAACCAGAAGAGTTTTGTGGACTTGCAATTACAATTTTATATAAGGATATGGTTTTATTAGATTATTTTGCCATCTGTAAAGGGAAAAGAGGAATGGGAATTGGGTCTGAAGTATTGGGAAAATTAAAAGAAAAGTATGCCAACTTTCATTTATTTTTGGAGATTGAATCAACCAGTGAAAAGATAAAAATGCTATCAGAAGAAGAACAAAAGATACGTAGAAATCGAAAACGATTTTATCATCAAAATGGAATGAAAGATACAAAACTTATGGTAGTTTTATATGGAGTCTCTATGGAAGTGCTTTCTTTTGGAAGAGAAATTTCTTTTGAGGAATACCTTAAATTATATATAGATACATTTGGAGAGAAAGTTGCAGATAAAATTGTATGTGCTGACAGATAGACTGTCAGTATTTTTTTTTAAATGCAAAAGAAAATGGATTCGTATTTTCAAGTGGATAAATTTCATATTTTGGAAAGTCATTTTATATCGTATATTAAAAAAAACAATAAGTTATATTTAATTACAATTATATTCGTTATATTAGTTATATTTGTTGACATATTATATAAAAAGTGTTATTCTTATAGAAATAGCTTATCATGGATTATAGATAAAAAGAAGCTTAAATGACAAAAGGGAAATATGGACAAGAAAGTGAGGATATAAAATGAAACGAAAAAAAAATGATACACTTGACTATTTAGATGGAAGAAAGAAATTATCTGCAACGGAGTTGAAATTTATGGAGTTTATCTGGGAACATCCAGAGGGAATTAGTAGTGAACAAATCTATGAAAATAAACGGTTTCATCAAGCAACAGGAACAAAAAGTACGATTTTATATAATATTAGTGAAAAAGGATATATTAGAAATGTACAACAAGGTAGACATCATATTTATTATCCTAATGTAACAAAATTAGAATATGAACAAGCTGTAATTAAACAAAGATTGAAAAGGAGTTTTGAACAATCTTCTTTTACTAATTTATTTGCTTCCTTTTTTGGAAAAAATGAACTGAGTGAAAAACAGATAAAACGAATTGAACAAATGTTAGAAGAGATAGAGAATGAGTTTGGGAATGAGTGAAATTTTTTATTTATGTCTTTAGCCAGTTGAGTACAGTGGAGTTTTTCGTGATCCCAAAAATGGAGCTGTGCAAAACAAAAAACTACCTGCAAATTTCAAAAAATTTACACTAGGAGTTTAGAGGAACCCAGCCAGCAAGCATGGAAAGGAATGTCCCTTTCCATGCTTGCAATTATTACAAATTAGCTTTTTTATATGACTTTTTATAATTTATTTACTTTTAATTTGAAGTAATTTTGTACCACTTTGAATTTCTCCATTAGCAAGTACAACAATATCGCTATAATTATCTGAATTACAAACAACCATAGGTGTAACAAGCTGATAACCAGCAGACTGTATTTCATTCATGTCAAATTCCAGAAGTACATCACCTTTTTTAATAGCATCACCCACTGCAACTTTACAATCAAAAAATTTACCTTCTAGTTGAACGGTATCCATACCTACATGAATTAAAATTTCTGTATTAGCAGGACCAGCAATTCCTACAGCATGTCTTGTACTTGGGATTGTACTAATAACACCATCACAAGGTGCAAAAACTTTTCCTTCTTTTGGTATAATCGCAATGCCCTGTCCTAACATACCTTTATTAAATACTTCGTCTTCTACTTCTTCTAATGGTATTGCTTTTCCAGAAAGTGCAGCACACAACACAACTTCTTCTGAATTTTCTGAACGAGAAACAGCTTCTGCAGTTGTCTGTGTCGGCATGGCTGTTTGCTCCGCTTCTTCAGGTACTTCTTTATAGCCTATAGTATAGGTTAAAACAAATGCTACAGCCATAGCTACAATATTGACAAACAAATAAATAGGAAGTTGATTATTCAAATACAGCAATGTTCCTGGAATACCTGTCAAAGCCATACCGGTTGCTTTTAAACCAAGTATGGAAGCTAAAAATCCACTAACACCACCAGCAATCATAGACATAATAAAAGGTTTTCCTAATCGCAATGTAACACCAAATACAGCAGGTTCTGTAATACCTAATGTTGCAGAAAGTGCAGAAGGATAAGCAATTTGTTTCATTTTTGCATTTTTTGCTTTGATTGCTACAGCTAATACGGCACCTGCTTGTGCCATATTGCCGCAAGTACCAATAGGATTAAGCATATTCCAACCAGTTTGAGATAACATGCTAATTTCAAGGAAGTTCAATATATGATGAATACCAAATATACCTAATAATTGTCCAAAACAACCATAGATTAAACCGCCTATTCCTAATGGCAATATAAGTAATTTTTCTACTATTGCCAATACAATTAATTCAACTTGATGAAAAATAGGTCCAATTACAAAAAGTGCTAACAAACTACTAGACAATAATATTAAAAATGGTGTAACAATTAAGTCAATCGCATCTGGAATCCTCTTTTTTAAAAATTTTTCAATTTTACTTCCTACAATACCAGTAATAAATGCAGGCAATACAGAACCTTGATAGCCTACAACAGGTATAAATCCAAAAAAGTATAGTGGTGATGCTGTTTGCTGTCCAACTTCATAAGCATTAGGTAAAGAAGGACTTACTAACATTAAGCCAATTACAATATCAATAACAGGATTACCTCCAAATATACGAAATGTTGACCAACATACCAATGCTGGCAAAAATGCAAATGCTGTATCTGTTAAGACTTGTGTAAAAAGAATAAAATTATCTGGAAGACTATCTGATGACATACCAAATAAAGATAGAAATGCCTCTTGTGTTAAAAGTCCTCTCAAACCCATAAATAGACCAGTTGCTACCAATACAGGAATAATTGGAACAAATACATCACCAAATGTTCTAACAGCTCTTTGAAATGTTGTTCCTTCTTTTTTTACAGGAGTGACATTTGTCGTTACACTAGTTCCCAATATAGATTGTACTTCATCATAAATTTTGTTTACTAATCCAGTGCCAAATATAATTTGATACTGTCCAGAATTGAAAAAGCTGCCTTTGACTTTATCAAGATTTTCAACTGCTTTCATGTTAATTTTTGCTTTATCGGCTGTAATAATACGTAATCTTGTAGCACAATGGGCAACAGATTGAATATTTTCTTTACCACCTACTAATTCAATGACTTTTTTCGCAATTTCTCTGTTTTCCATAGTATCTCTCCCTCTCTTTTTATAATGTGAAATACTGTAAGTTTTCTCCATTTTCTAAGCCAGCATATTCCATTTCAAGGTTTTTGTTGCTGGTAAAATATCGCATGGAAAATACAACTGCTCCATTATTTACAAATATTTCTGCTGAAGAATTGTCACTAAAAATTTGCAATTCTAAAAGTTCAGATAACATAAGTTGTCTTATTTGCATTTCTCCGTTTACCCAATTTTTTCTACTCACCTCCAATATTTGAGTTTCTGCATGATATGTAATACAAATGGTACGATTGCGTAAATATAATGTAAAAGAATGATTTTTATTTTGTATCAAATGTAATTCAAAATGTCCTGTTTCTGCTTTAAATTTTCCCTGTTTTGAAGTATAGCTTTGTGCGTTATGTCGTAGTTGAAATATTTCTTCTATTGGTCTTTGATACAATATATTGTTTTCCCATGTTAAAACACGAGGGAGTGTTAAACAGTGTATATAACCAAATTCTTTAGTAGGACAAAGTGCTTCTTGTTCTTCGTCCATTCTTGACATCCAACCTGCCATAATTCTTCTTCCTTTACTATCTAAAAACGTTTGAGGAGAATAAAAATCAAATCCATAATCAAAATATTTTTTGCACTGACTTGGAGTAAATGACATTGTATTTTCATCAAAATTTCCTGTGATATAACAAGCATAACTTGAAACTTTTTCTTTATTTTCAGATGGAATAAATGTTCTTTTTTGAGGACAGCAAATTAAAATATCTGTTTCATTATTTAATCGAAATAAATCTGGACATTCACATACTTGGTCTAAATCTTTATCATATAAAATACACTTATAGTTCCAATGGAGTAAATCATTAGAAGAATACAATGCTACTGCTCCAGTTAAATCAGATTTTTGTGCACCAACTAGCATAAACCAATTTTTATGTCCACGCCACACTTTAGGGTCTCTATGGTGTTCTGTAAATCCATTTGGTGTATCAATGACTTCTTTTTGCTTGATAAATGTTTGCCCATTTTCAGAAATTGCAATACATTGACGACTTTTTCTAATAGCATTGTTTTTATTACTTCCTGTATAAAACAGATACATTTTTCCATCATGTTCAATACTGCTTCCAGAATGAACCCCATGTTTGTCTTCTTCTCTATCTGGTAGTATAGCACTTCCTTGACTTTGCCAATGAATCATATCTTTAGAAGTAAATAGTCCCCATTCTTTGTAAGAGTGGTCTAAGCCAAAACGATTCCATTGATGAAAAAAATAATAAATTCCTTTGTATTGTATAAAACCATTTGGGTCGTTAATAAGCCCTCGACTTGGTTCAATATGATATGTCATTTTATATAAATTATCCATATTGTTTTTTATACACCCTTTCTGTATCAATGATTTGTAAATCCTTATTTTCAACTGTATTGTAGCATCTACAATATAAAAACATCTATGGAAAATACAAACGATAATATAGAAATTTCTAATATTTTTAATGAATTCGGTTTTTATTGTGTTATAATACGATTATGAGAGAATATACAGACAAGATAACGGATAAAAGTAAAAAAAGCATTTCTGATTTTGTATTTTATAATTGTGGTATAGAACAATGCCAAGGCGGTCAGCTTTATGGTCCAAAAAGACGAGAATATCATTTTATTCATTTTGTTATAAAAGGGGAGGGAAATTTAAAAATACATGATACAATTCATCACATTCATCAAAATCAGATTTTTGTTGTACCTGCAAATGAAATTTCTACTTATTGGGCAGATGACAAAAATCCTTGGAAATATTGCTGGATTGGCTTTTTAGGCATACAGTCAAATCAATTTTTAAATTCGTTAATGCAATGTGATAAAAGAAAGTATGTTATTGATTGTCAAAATACCATGTTTTATGAAAAACAAATTGAATTTATATTAAAAATTTCTGGAAAACAGCTTTCTACTCATTTAAAAGTAAATGGTATTATGTATCACATGATAGGAACACTTTTAGAAGAACTAGGAGCAAATGACCCAGAAGATTTAGATTTTTCTATACCATATCAAGCACAGCAATATATGGAAATGTACTATCATAATAATATTCAAATTGCAGACGTAGCTGCATCTGTAGGTGTTCATGCAAATTATTTATCTCATATTTTTCAAAAACAATACCATGTAACACCAAAACAATATTTGTCTAATTTAAGAGTAAAAAAGGCTTGTGAATTATTATTGTACACAGAGTATCCTATTTATATTGTAGCAAATTCTGTTGGTTTTACAGATCCATTGGCTTTTTCAAAATTTTTTAGATGTATGGTAGGCATTTCACCATATTATTATCGCATACAAAAGGGGGAAAAATAATGCAAAAAATTTGTATTTTATATGATGAAGAAAAACAAATTTTTCATATTTCAAATAATAAAGTTAGTTATATTATGGAGTTGAAAGAGAATATATTACTACATCGTTATTGGGGAAAAAATTTACACAATTATAATGGTGCTAACTGTGCTCAACCAATAAAAAGAACATTTGCTGCATCATACAATCAACAAAATCCTTTGTTTTCATTGGAAATAGAGCCACAGGAATTTTCTTTTCCACATCAAGGAGATTATAGAGAGCCTTCTGTATCTGTACGACAACAAAATAGTTGTACTATTGGACAAATGAAATATCAATATTATGAAATTACTGATACATTACATATTCCAGAAGGACTGCCTCATATTCGTGAAATAAAACAAAAAGCGGCTAAAGCATTAGCAATTCACTTTTTAGATACAGTCAGCAATGTAAAATTAATACTTTATTATTCCATAGTAGAAGATAGTGCTGTCATCATTCGTTCTGCACAAATTTGCAATCAGGGAAATCAGCCTGTATGGATTGATAGAGCATTTAGTGCATTACTAGATACAACATATCAAAAACAACAGTTAATTACTTTTTATGGTACACATCAAAAGGAATTTCAGATAAATAGACAAGATATCAAACATGGTATATTTTCTGTAGGTAGTACACGTGGAGCAAGTAGCCCGCAATATCCGCCTTTTGCTGCTATCTGCGCACCAGAAACAACAGAACATAACGGAGAAGTGTATGCTTTTCAACTAATATATAGTGGAAATCATTATGTATCTGTAGAACGAAACCAATACAATTATTTGCGTGTTGCTATGGGTATACATACAGAAGACTTTTGTTGGAAATTACTTCCCAATGAAACATTTCAAACCCCACAAGCAATTTTAATATACAGCAATAAAGGATTAAATGGTATGTCTCAGGAATTTCATAAATTGTATACAGAACGTCTGTTTCCTCCTCAATGGGCAAAAAAGAAACGCCCTATACTGCTCAATAGTTGGGAAATGTGTTACTTTGACGTTTCGGAGAAAAAAATGCTCAATGTCATTCAAGAGGCAGCAAAACTAGGATTTGAATTGGTTGTTTTAGATGATGGTTGGTTTGGACATCGAAATAATAGTAAAAGTTCTTTGGGAGATTGGACAGTAAATGCTGAAAAATTTCCAAATGGATTGACACCGTTATTAGAGTGTGCCAAAGAAAATAATATTCAATTTGGTATCTGGTTTGAACCAGAAATGATTTCACCAAATAGTGAATTGAGGAAAGTTCATAAAGATTGGCATATGCAAATGACTGGCTATCCTCCTTTTTTAGGAAGGAATCAGTTAGTATTAGATTTAACGCAACAACAAGTTCAAAATTATATTATAGAAACATTAAGCAATTTTATAAAAAAATACCCTATTTCTTATATAAAATGGGATATGAATAAACATATGACTGACCCAAATTCATTATATTTAGCTGAAGATAGAAAAGGGGAATTTTTTCATAGGTATATGCTAGGATTATATCGTATATTGCAGGAGCTGATAACCCAGTTTCCAGATATACTTTTTGAAAATTGTTCCAGCGGAGGCGGGCGATTTGATGCAGGTATGAGTTTTTATATGCCTCAAACTTGGTGTAGTGATAATACAGATGCACTAGACCGCCAAAGAATACAATATGGTGCTTCTTATGTTTTTCCACTGGTGGCTATTACTTCTCATGTATCTGCTGTTCCTAATCATCAGACAGGACGAAATATTCCCTTTGCAACTCGTGCAGCAGTCGCATCTTCTACGAATATGGGTTATGAGTTAAATATATTGGAACTTTCGTCAGAGGAAAAAGAGCAAATTATAACACATCTATTAGAGTATAAACAAAAAAGAGAGCTGCTTTTTTATGGTGAATTTTATCGCCTTTGTTCTCCTTTTACTGAGGATAATTGTGCATGGATGATAATTAATCAGGAAAAAACGTATGTTGTTATTTATTATTTTATAAGGGAATATGATGTTTCAGCACTATCTTATATTTTGAAAATTCCATATGTGGATTATCAAAAAGTTTATGTGGAAAAAAATACTGGATGTAGTTTTACAGGAGAAGAATTAATATATGCTGGTATTTCTATCAATACTGTAAAGGGAGATTTTCCAGTAATTGTGTTAGAATTAAATGAAAAAAGGTAAAAAGAGTATGAATTTTGGTTTCAAAAATTTTTGAATAGAAATATATAGGCAAATAAAATAAATGGTGACAGGAGAATTTCATATATCAGAACTACAAAAACTTTTAAAAGAAGAGAAAAGTTCCACAAAAAGATCAATGGGTTTATCTTATACCATATTCAGTGGAGGCTACAGATGCTTTAAATGACTATTTTAGTGGGATACCATTTCCTGATATGGGGATTTTATATGGGAATGGTCGAGAAAGATTAGATGCTATAGTTTTGAACAAGAAATTGATCAGATTGTCAAGATGGCAGCAGGACTGCATGGGAAGAGGCAGGAAGTAAAAAAAAATTTATTAAAGATATAGTAGTATAGTAGGTTTTCGCAGAGGAATTTACTCTATGAAGAATAAACTTGGTTACTTTTATTTGACATAATAATCTTTCTTCAGAGATTTGTCAAGAGAAAATTTTCTTTATAAAAAGAAATAGTATAGATTTCAAAAGAAAGTAAAAATAGAAGGAAGGAAATGACACAGAAAAAAGTTATGATGAGGAGTTCAAAATTCAGGCGGTAAAGCGAAGGGAAAACTGCATTTTATTGTAATGTTCTCGGTGTGACGAAGCAGGGATTTTACTGGTATTTAAAGCATCAGAATGTTCCATGAAAACAGGGATGAGAAGAAGAGAGCTTATGGTTTTATCCCTATCTGGTTTCATACATATATTATAAAACTACAATTAATAGAAAGCTTATCAATAAGAAATTTGTTGATGTTTTATTTAATGAAATATTGTACTATTTTTCAAAAACTCTCTTGTATTTTATGATTATAAAATACAAGAGAGTTTTTGAATGTAAAAAATTTTTTGTTTTTAAAATAAACCGTCAAAAGTATCGTCAGTAAATTACGATATTTTCCTTTTTTATTTCTAAAATTTTTATTTTATTAAAAAATTATTTATAAACCGTTAATTTTTGGTCAAGAAAAATATAATTCTTATTTTTTCTGTAAAAATTTTATTTTTCATAGAGTAAATTCCTCTATGAAAACTTATTATTATGATAGGAATTAAAAATAGACGAGGTATATTATATAAATTCAATTTGTAATTAAGAAAAAATAATAGAGTTTATAGATAAAATAAAAGTGGATAAAAGAATAGATACTTGGTTATTGATATAGCTTGCTGAGGTATTAATAATGAGAAAGGATAAACAAGAGACAAGAGAAGAAAGTTTTGAATTGTTACTTTCTTGTATGGATCAAATGGATTTTTCTATTGTAGAATATGCTAAAATTTTTTCAGATGTTTTAATTGTAAATCAATATGAAAATAAAAAAGAGCATTTACCTTATTTAGAGGTGCAGGAAAAGCAAGGATTTTTTAGAAGAAAGTATAATTTACAGGAAAAAGGTGTGTCGAAAAGCAGAAATTTTGCAATAAAACACTCGAAAGCAGAAATTTGTCTTTTTGCAGATAACGATGAGATATTTTATAAGGACTATCAAGAAATTGTAATAAAAAGTTTTAAAAGGTATCCATATGCAGATATTATGATTTTTCATATTGGAAACAGACCTAAAAAAGTAAAAGATACGATTCATCGAGTATATTTTCCAGAGATATTAAGAGTCTCTTCTTGGCAAATTGCTTTTCGAAGAAGAAAAGTGATAGAAAATAAGATTTTTTTTGATGAAATTATGGGAGCAGGAACAGGAAATGGAGCAGAGGAAGAGACAAAATTTTTATTGGATTGTCTGAGAAAGAAGTTAATTATTCTTAATATGCCAATTAGGATTGCAGATATACAGGAAAATAGTCATTCTACTTGGTTTTATGGATATGATGAAAAGTTTTTTGAGAATCGAGGAATGACAACAAGATATCTTTTTGGGAAAGTGTTTGCATGGATTTATGGGATTTATTATATTGGAACAAAAAAGGATTTGTATCAAAATGATTTGTCTATGATACAGGCATGGCGAGCTTTGAAGCGGGGAATTTATCAAAATCGGCTTGGGAAAGAGAAAAAGAGGATGGGATAGAATTGAAAGATAAACTAGTAACATTTGTGGTTGCTGCATACAATACAGAAAAATTTTTGAAAAAATGCTTAAATTCTTTTCTTTTATTGGATAAGGATAAGAAACTATGTGAAAAAAGGATAGAGGTATTAGTGATAAATGATGGTTCGACAGATCGAACAGAGGAAATTGCATTGAACTATCAAAGGAATTATCCAGAAATTTTTCGAGTTATTACAAAAGTAAATGGAGGACATGGTTCTGTTATTAATCGGGCGATCAAAGAGGCATCAGGTAAATATTTTAAGGTAATTGATGCAGATGATTGGATTGAAAAAAGGAATTTAAAGAATTATTTAGATCAACTAGAATCGTGTTATGCAGATGTGGTATTAACACATTATAAAACTTGGCATATTAAAACAAAGGAATGGACTTGGTGGAAGACCTTTTTAGAAGATTATAACAGAGAGTATACGTTAATGGATATACAAAAAAATTGGAAGAGTATGGATCGTTGCCTTACTTTTCATGGAATTACTTATCGGACAGAATTTTATAGAAAAAAGGGAATTAAACTAATAGAGCAGATATATTATGAAGATCATCAATATGCAACAATTCCTTGTTGTTATGCAAGTAGTATTCAGCCATTTGATTGTTGTCTTTATATTTATCGAATTGGAGATCAAAAGCAAAGTGTTTCAGATAGAAATCAATATAGTAGAAGAGCAGATACAAAAAAAGTAATTCTTACGATGGAAAAATATTTAAAAGAGAATTTTATTGAACCAGTTGGAAAATTTTATTATGAAGAAAAATTAAGCCGATTGATTTTAAGCTATATGGTAACATTACTTTTGAGTAGTCCTGTTCGCAGAGAGGGCTATAGAGAAGTACAAGAATTATTAAAACAGATAAAAGTAGATTGCAATGGAGTATATCAAAAGGTTAAAATTAATTATTTTTTGTTAATGTGTTGTAGTTTTATGAGAATTTCAAAGAAACAATATCAAAGAATATTGAAAAGTAGAATTTATAATATAATTAGAAAAAATAAAGAGTTTCAAAAAGAACAATAAAAAAATAGTAAGATACATAATGAAATAAAATTTATAAAAATTCAGAAGTAATAGATTTTTAAGATTAGTATAATAAAAATAAACAATATAAATTATAGAAATAAAGAAGGGCTTTATTATGAATAAAAAAGAAAAACAACAAATTACTTGTTTTTCATATAGATATCTTTTTCAACAATTAGTAAGTAAAGATATTAAATTGAAATATCGAAGAAGTTTTTTGGGTTACCTTTGGAGTATATTAAATCCATTATTTACAATGCTTGTTATGATTCTTGTGTTTTCTCATATGTTTCGTTTTGACATTGAAAATTATCCAGTATATCTGATTGTGGGTCAGACATTATTTAATTTTTTAAATGAGGCAACTACAATATCGATTTATTCAATTACTGGAAATGCAGCTTTGATAAAGAAAGTTTATGTTCCAAAATGTATTTTTACTATATCAAAGGTAAGTAGCTCTATGGTGAATTTTTTATTTTCTTTTTTTGCAATGACATTGGTATTTTTCTTTTGTGGAATACAATGGAATCTAAATTTTTTATTTATCCCACTAATCTTATTGCAAATTTATCTATTTTGTATGGGAATTAGTTTATTTCTTGCACAGATTTCAGTTTTTTTTCGAGATATTCAATATATTTATAATGTTCTTTTAACTGCTTGGATGTATCTGACGCCGATTTTTTATCCAATTACTAGCCTTCCTTTACCTCTTCAAAATGGAATTATTACATGGAATCCCATGTATGCATATATTACGCAGTTTCGAATGATTGTTTTAGAAGGAGTATTTCCAGAAGGAAGTTTAATAATAAAAGGAAGTATTGTAGCAATTCTTACTCTTTTTATAGGATTTTGGAGTTTTTTGAAATCACAGGATCGATTTATTTTGTATATATAAAAAAGCAAACAACAGTTTTTAAACAAATAAAAAAGTAGGAAGGATAATATATGGTTTCAGATAACATTGTGATCAGGATAAAGGATGCATCTGTTCGATTTAATATCGCCTCAGAACGAGTGGACAATTTAAAAGAATATTTTATTAAAATAATAAAAAAAGAACTTATGTTTCGGGAATTTTTTGCATTAAGGAATATTTGTTTTCAAGTGAGAAAAGGAGAAGCATGGGGAATTATTGGAACGAATGGTTCGGGAAAATCTACTTTATTAAAATTAATCTGTAGGATTTTAAAGCCATATCAAGGTGAGGTTTCAGTACAAGGAATTTTATCCCCTCTTATTGAGTTGGGGGCAGGATTTGATGGAGACTTAACAGCAAGAGAAAATATTTTTTTAAATGGTGCAGTTTTGGGATATTCGAAAAAATATATGCAAAAGCATTTTGAGGAAATTGTAGAATTTGCGGAATTAAAAGATTTTTTGGATATGCCGATTAAAAACTATTCCTCTGGTATGTCTGCAAGATTAGGATTTTCAATTGCTACGATTGTACAGCCAGAAATTTTAATTGTAGATGAAGTACTTTCTGTTGGGGATTATGCATTTCAGCAAAAATGTGAAAAACGTATGAAAGAGATGTTAGAAAATGGCACAACATTATTATATGTGTCTCATTCGATTGAATCAGTAGAAAAACTTTGTGAAAATGTATTGTGGTTAGAGAAGGGAAGCATACGACAGTGTGGAAAGGCAAAGGATATTTGTAAAAATTATATCCATGCATTGAAATAAAAAACAGAGTTGGAGAAAAAATATGAATTTACAAAGTATTATGTGGCCAAAAGTGGGGGTATGTACTTGTCAGGAGTTGTATTTTCGATTAAATGAAAAGGTTTATTTAATGGATCAAAAGACCATGCTATTTGGGAATCATGGAGTGGCGTGGTTTGATACTTATTTTAATGGCATTTCAATTGGAAAATGGAGAAAATATACGAAAGTACAACAAGTTGGAATAAAGCTTATATTACAAGGAGAGTTTAAAATTACTTTATATCAAAAGATAAAAACACATCATATTATAACAGAACAAGCGTTAAAAGAGGAACAAGTAATATTGAAGGAACGTGGAGAGATTCAGCTTCAATTTCCAGAGACTTTAAAAGGAATGTTATTTTTTCGACTAGAGGGATTAAAAGCTTGTTCTACTTTTTATGGAGGAGAATATACAGTTAGTTTAGCAGAAAAAGAAAGAAAGCCTGTAAAGATTGGAATTGTAATCTGTACTTTTAAACGGGAAGAATTTATCAAAAAAAATATTGAAATATTAAAACAGTATTTATTAGAAAATAGTGAATCAGAAATAGTCAATCAGTTAGAAGTTTTTATTTCGGATAATGGAAAGACATTATTAAAAGAAGAACTAGAAACAGAAAGAATACATATTTTTTCAAATAAAAATGTAGGAGGTTCTGGAGGATTTACACGTGGATTAATAGAGGTTTTAAAACAAAATCAGCAAGGAAAAGGAATTACTCATATCTTATTAATGGATGATGATATTGTAATTGCGCCAGAAAGCATAATGAAAACCTGGCAAATTACTAGTTTGATAAAAGAAGAATATAGAGAAGCATTTATCGGTGGCGCAATGCTTCGGTTAGATCAGCCAAGTATACAAGTAGAGGCAGGTGCTTCTTGGAATGGTGGAAAATTGATTTCTCTTAAATCAGGGTTAGATTTACGTTATGTTGAGTCTTGTTTATATAATGAAGTAGAGGAATTTGTGGAATTTCATGCATGGTGGTATTGTTGTGTTCCAATTGAAATTGTTAGAGAGGATAATCTTCCTTTGCCATTATTTATTCGTGGAGATGATGTTGAATATGGCTTGCGTAATATGAAACAGTTAATTTTAATGAATGGAATTTGTGTATGGCATGAACCATTTGAACATAAATATTCTTCTTTTTTAAATTATTATATTATTCGAAACCAGTTGATTGATAATAGCTTTCATTGTTCACAATATGGAAAGAAAGAATTAAAAAAAGAAGTATTTCGAAGGGTGACAGAGGAAGTTTTCTTTTATCGTTATCGAAATGTAGATTTGATTTTACGTGGAGTAGAGGATTTTTTAAAAGGTCCAGAGTGGCTTCTTTGCACAGATGGAGAAATGCTGCATAAAGAAATTATGGCAATGGGATATCGAGCAGAACCGATTGAAAAATTAGCAATGCCATTTTATTATCCAGAATATGATAAAAGTATGAATCAAAAAGAGAGTAAATTAGAAAGAATAATAAGAAGATTACGTTTTAATGGATATTTTGAAAGAGCAAAAGAAGAACGAATTGTTCCAATGGTAAACCCTAGATTTTGTAATGTATGGAAAGCAAAAAGGGTAATGTATTATGATGCAGCAACAGAAAGAGGATTTGTTTGTAAAAAAAGTATAAAAGAAATTATAAAAGTATATCAAAAGATGTTTTTTTGTATAAGAAAAATAGAAAAAATGTATTCCATAAGAAAAAAAGAATTTTTAGAAATTGGAAAGGTATTTCGAACAAAAAGTTTTTGGGAAAAGTATTTAAAGGAAAATTAGTATTGCTTTTAAAATAAGTGTTACAAAAGATAAAAAAATAGAATGAAAGGTATTATAATATATATGAAAAAAACAGCTTATAGAAAAAGAAATATTATGTTATCTTTTTTTATTCCTATTTTTGTATTAATTGAAGTTTGTTATTGGAATAAAATTATGATAAATGGTACAAATAGTATTCTTTTTTCAGACTTAAGTAATATTTATGCAGATCTTCTTATGGGATATAAAAATGAAATTTTAGTAGGAAATCAGGTTTTATATAATTGGAATTTTGGTGGTGGTATTAATTTTTTGCCTATTATAACAGGGAATCTTTCTAGTATTTTCTATATTGTTCTCTATATTTTTCCCGATCGTTATTTTCAGGAAATTATTTTAGGATTGCAACTATTAAGAATAGGTTTAGCAGGAGCGAATATGTATTTTTATTTGTCCTATCATTATAAAAAGGATGATAGAAAGATGATAGGAATTGCAGTTGCATATGCGTTATCTGCGTATATGGTTTGTTTTATTCCACATATTATGTGGTTTGATTCGTTAATGTTGTTGCCACTTATTATTTTATTAGAAGAAAGGCTACTAATAGGAAAAAAATGGTTAGATATTAGATTTATAGTAGTATTAGTGATTCTTTATTGGTCAAATTTTTATATTGGCTATATGATTTCTTTCTTTTTATTTTTATATTTATTTGGATTTGTATGTAAGGATATACTAGAACGAAGGACTTTATTCTATCAAATTTTAAAACTTATTTTAAATGGAGTAATGGCGGCTGGGATTTCTTCTTTATTTTTAATACCAACTGCGTTAGCATTAATAGGTTCAGGTGAACTTGTAGATATTCGAATGTATTTAAGGTGTAGTTTTACAGATATTTTATATCAAATGTATTTTGGAAATTTTGATACTTATTTACCTGGAGGAAGACCTCTTTTGTATTGTGGTATTTTTATAATAATTTTATTAATTGTATATTTAAAATCGGATTTGATTCCAAAAAGAGAAAAAATAGTTGATTTTGTTTTGTTAATTATATTGTTACTATCAATAGAATTTGCCCCACTTTATTTTGCATGGCATTTATTTGATAATCCAGATTGGTTTGAAGCAAGATTTTCTTTTGTCATTATTTTTTATATATTACTATTATCTTATAAAATAATTGACAAATCAGAACAAATAAAAAAGAGAGATTTTATTATAAGTGGATTTATCATAACAATTATTTTTTATTTTTGTACAAAAATCTATTCTAATTTGGAAGTTTATTTAATTATAACAAATTATATTTTTATAATGTTCTATACTTTTTTTGGAAAAAAATTATTACAAGGAAATAGAAAAAGTATAATATGGATTTTTATTTTGACTATAGAACTTACACTTAATGCAAATATAACAATAAAAGACATTTTGCAAGTAGAGCCAGCAGAAAATTATTTATTCTATAATGAATTTTTAAAACAAAATAAGGAGGTTGTAGCTGCTTTAAAAAAGGAAGATTTGGGTTTTTATCGAATAGAAAAAGATTTTTATCGAAGAGAAAATGATTTGGTAGCTGCTGGAGGAAGGGGTTTGTCACAGTTTGCATCTTTTTTTAATACAGACTTTAATTCGATGTTAAAAAAATTAGGTATGGCTTCAGATAGTAAATTAATTCGATACGAAGGAAGTACGATACTTACTGATGCAATATTAGGAATTAAGTATATTTATAGACAATGGAATAATTTCCCTGTATATGAACATTGGAAAGATATAGGTAATAAGACAATTTTTAAAAATCCCTATGCATTTGAACTGGGAACATTAGTAAATAGAGACTTAATTGATATTGATATAAATACTTACGAAAATCCATTTATTCTTCAAAATGAAATAGTGCAAAAGATGTATGGAAGATTGGAAGAAGTATTTCAAAATGTAGAAGAAAAAGAGAAACAGTTGATAAATTTAGAGGAAAAAGTAAGGGAGGATGGAAAAGTTATATATACAAAAATCGATCCACAAAAAGATGCAATAATAGAATTGAAAATAAAAAAAAGTCAGGGTTATTTACTTTATACCTATTTTCCAAAGGATTGTGGAAATGTTTCTATTTGGTTAAATAATATGTGGATTAGTGATTTCTTAGGTCAAACAGGAAAAATTTTAAATTTAGAGAATAATACAAATGGAACAGAAGAAATTGTAATAAAAATTCTTTTAAATGAGGAAACATGTGTACTTGATAGAAAGATGTTTTATCGATTAGATTTGGCACGTATATCGGAAATTCTTATGTCTTCAAGTTTTGTATTTGTAGAAAAATTTTCAAATACAAATATAAAATTTAATACAGAAATAAAAGAGAAACAATTATTATTATTGTCTATTCCATATGATACAGGATGGCATATATATGTACAAGGAAAGCGAGTTGAAACCAAACCTGTATTACAGGGACTAATAGGAATTGAATTAGAAAAAGGTATTTATCAGGTAGAATTAAGATATAGACCAAAAGGGATTGTTTTAGGTGCTTTTTTATCAATTTGTTTTAGTAGTATTTTAGCTGTTTCTTTTATACAAGACAAATATAAAAAAATAAGGAAAAGAAATAATTAATTCGTTCTTATACTCCCTCCTGTATGGAAAAGGAGTGTCACTTTCCTTAGAGCCAGTTTTAGAGGGAAGAGGTTATATATTTGTATTTATAATGGGCTATTTTTAAATGAAAGAGTCGAAAAAGGAAATGAATAGGTTTATTTTTATGGTATAAAAGAAATTTTTTTATAGAATTTAAAAATGTTAAGATGATACTTAAATTTCTATATAATAAAAATAAGAATAAAAGAGTAGATTTTCTTCAAAAAATTATTGGTAAATTCAGATTATCTCTTTAGAGATTTTTATGTGTTGGGATAGCCTGTATTTCCAGGCTTTTCCGGCATTTTAGACATAGAGAGAAGTTCACATATACTCTCATAATTTAAACAAGCTTTTTTAGTTTTTCAACATTATTTTAAAGATGCTACCATTCAACTTTGGGGGCGATAAGGGATTGAGCACACAGGAAATTCCCTTCATTTATAATGAATACTATCAAGGCTGTTCTTTTTCTACTGTTCCCAAAAGATATACTCTATTAAATTCGAAAAAGAAAGTATAGTTATTTTCTTTTCTTGATATAAAAGGATTATTCTTTTCATAAGTTTCTACCATTTCAGGTGATGCATCATCAAGCTTTTCAAAATTAAAATAATCTGCTACTTGTAAAACTAACTCCATATTTTTTCTCTCATAAGAGATAGGACGTTCCATTCCAAACGCAGTAAAAAAATGCCAAAGATTTTCCTTCCCACATATGTCCTTGTGGAAAAGCTATCTGAAAAAAGAAGGTAAGTGGTTCCCACAAATTTTACATATAGGTAAAAGTTCATCTTTAGGAATACGTGATTTTCCCCCAATATTAGACAGATGTACCAATGGAAGGCATGGTTTATGTAAAGAGAAGAGTGGAAAAATGGCGGCTGTTGTGGTAAGCTGAATACAAATAATACAGGAGGAAATTGCCCATGGACATGACAAAACTAAAAACACCAATACAAGTATTTTTTTCGGTTCTTATTTGCTGTCTGCTTTGCGCTTGTCAAGCAAATAACACAAAGAACGCAGTACAAGAACAAAGTAATTTATCGGAACACGAAGTAAATATTCAAGCGTATTTACCTATTGTTGTTAATAACGATATAGAGGATGCTACGTTTTCACTAATTTTTTTAGATAACGACACTATTCCAGAGTTGGTAGTTCTTGATAGGTATTGGGATAGCTATTCTGTTTATACAATAAAAAATAATTCTGCAGTATGCATAATTGATTCTATAACAACCGTAGAAATGTCATATTTTGAGAAGCAAAACATAATATCTACATTTTTCAGATGGAATGGAGGTGGCGATGAGGGTGGATATGCCAATAGATATTATCAGTTAGAGCAATATTCGGAACCTTTGACAGACGATTTTACACCAAGTTTTGAGTTTACATATAGTGCAGTTTATGACATAAACGGAGAATGGACTGGAGAAGGTATCAAAGAATATTACAAAAAGGGGGAGAAGATTGATGAAACGACCTATAATCGAATATTTATTGATTTCAATATTTCGGAGAATGAGGATGTAAGCTGTTTTTCGGAAAACATTCAACATTTTACAAAGGATGAAATACTAACATATTTGAGTGCGGAAGTGGCGGAGGAAAATTAGTTGTGAACAAAAAGAAATTTTTAGCAGTTGATGTGAAAGAGCAAAGAAGATGTAAATGAGTGTTTATATTTGGAAATAGAAAAGATTGCTTCTGATCGAAAGGGAGGATATTACTGTAAGGAGTGAGAATAAATTGGATTTATAATTTTATAAATGAAATTAAAGAAAGGAAATATATAAAATGATACAATTAACAAAGATGCAATCACAGACATTATTGGAGGTTTTTAAACAACTTCATTTGTCAGAAGATTTCATTGGGCAATTAGAAGATTATATTGATGGGAAAATAGGAGAGGAAGTCCTTTTAAAACTTCCATTTCAAGATTTAAAAAAAGTTGCAAGAGATCCTTCTTCGACGTTCTTTCTTACATTGGTAAAGAAGGAAATGACAACAGAAGCAAAACGGTACTTTGATATTTTATTTGCAATTGGAGGTCCTTCTTGTAGCAATATGCTTCCAGATGATGTAATGGTAATCAACCAAGATAGAAAAATTGGAATTGAAATTGACAAAATAATAGCAGTATATGCATATAAGAATGGGGAAAGAAAAATTTCAGAATCCAATAAAAAGAGATTTGAAGAGGTGACAAAAGGAAACACAAAACTAATTCAAAAGGCTTTGCTTTATAAGAATGGACAAAAGGAAAGTGGAAAGATAATACTTTATGCTCTCTATTTTCTTTTTAAATATCCAGATGGAAAACCAGCAATTCCAAAAGGACAAAAAAAGAATTTTTCAACTGGAATCCATAAATTTTATCGAAAGAAAAAAAATACAGCGGAGGAACTTTTACAACAAGAGGATCAAAAATTGATGCAAGAATATGAAGATTGTATGTGTAGACAGGTTAATTATATGCTTAATCAAGGATTGCTTTCAGAAGAAATTCGAAAAATTACAGAGGCATTGCATCAAGAGGAACTTTCTGATGAAACGAAACAGTTAGTAAGAAGACATACTGTGATGTTTGAGGTTGTAAAACAAAATGCAGGATTAGCATTTATGAATTTTGCTTTTTCGAATTGTTTAAGAAATTTTCTTTCTTTGGCTCTTTTTATCAATCGTTCTGCCGCATTAGAAGGAATGGAAGCAGCAGATTTTCGAAAGGATTTAAAGTTTCGAGGCGGAAATTTTGATGAACTATTTGGAATTGATACAAAAAAGTATATTCTTTGGGCAGCAGCAAAGTATTATAAAAATATTCTTAGAGTACAATTTGAACGAAATCGAGAGAGTTATATCCAGTGCTGTGATACAGCATCAATGCAATTGTCCAATCGAATGGTGGATGTAGTAAAAAAACAAGATGTTTCGTTTTATCAGGAAAGAAAAGAAATACAACAAGAGAAGATTATAAAAGAATTAGAGGAAAACAAGAAAGCTATTTTGGCATTTTCAAAGGATTCTTCTAAAATAGTAAGAGAAGCTTTATTAGAGGTTTTATATCAGCATACCGATTGGGAAGAGGAAATAAAACTATTTTTAGAGGCAAAGAAAGCAACAGAACGAGAGGTAGGAATTCGAGTATTAGCGCATTGGGGAATAGAGACATATCAAAAAGAATTGGAACAGGTGTTGGAAAAAGAAAAAAATAGTAAAATTAGTGGATTATTAGCAGAACTTTTACAGCTAGAACAAGAAGAGGAAAAGAAAGAAAAAGTATTTACAAGAGAAGATTTAGTAAAAGAATGTCATAAAGGTGGTCAGGCTTGTTCACTTTCTTGGGCTTATCAGACGCCATTTTCTGTAGTACATAAAAAGAATAAAGAAGAAGCTTCAAAGGAATATTTGCAGGCAATTTTTCTTTGCTATTCGGCTATGCGACCTTGTGGTGTGAGCTCCAATGCAGCCTTTCTTGCAGAGGAATTACAGGTAGCGGAATTTGCTGTTTATGTCAATGAATTATTTGATAAGTGGATAGAAGCTGGAGCAGAAGCAAAAAAACGATGGGTGCTTTATGCTGCTTCCATTCATGGAGGAATTGGAATTATTAAGAAGTTGCAGCATCAAATTCAGGAGTGGTCAAAGTATGCAAGAGGAACAATTGCTTCCGAAGCAGTACAAGCATTAGCACTTAATCCAGATCCACAAGCACTTTTAATTGTAGATGGAATTGCAAGAAAGTTTAAATTTAAACAAGTAAAAGCGGCTGCTGGAAAGGCACTGGATTTTGCAGCAATACAACTTGGATTGGAACGAGAGGAGTTAGAAGATCGAATTGTACCAGATTTGGGTTTTAATGCTCAAATGGAGCGAGTATTTGATTATGGAGAAAGAAGCTTTACTGTCACAATTACTACTGCATTAGAAATAGAAGTATTGGATGAAAAGAAAAAGAAATTGAAAAATTTACCTGCTCCAGGAAAAAAGGATGATCCAGAGAAAGCAGCGTTGGCCTATAAGACATTTAAACAGATGAAAAAACAAATAAAAACAGAAATTAGCAGCCAAAAAGCACGATTGGATTGGGCACTTTCTTCGGAAAGAGTTTGGAGTGTAGAGGCGTGGGAAGCTTTATTTATAAAAAATCCTCTTATGCATCCGTTTGCAATTGGACTTATCTGGGGCGTTTATCAAGATGGAGAATTACTACAGAGTTTTCGGTATATGGAAGATGGAACGTTTCATACAGAAGAGGAAGAAGAATTTTTGCTTTCAAAAGAAGGAAAAATTGGATTAGTTCATCCAATTGAGCTTTCGGAAGAATCAAAAACAGCATGGAAAGAACAGTTAGAAGATTATAAAATTGTACAACCAATTGTACAGTTAGAGCGAAATATTTTTTATTTGACAGAAGAAGAAAAAGCTTCTCGGAGTTTAGAACGTTTTGGTGGTTATATTGTAAATGATTTATCACTTAGCGGAAAGTTACAATCATTTGGTTGGTATCAAGGATCAATTACAGATGTAGGTAAAATTTATACCTTTTATCGGGAAGATACAAAGATTGGCTATGGAGTAGAATTGCATTTTTCTGGCAGTTTTGTTGGTGGAGGCGATACAAAAGATGTGACCTTATATGATGCTAGGTTTTATAAAGCAGGTAAAATTGATCGGAGTAATTATAGTTATGAAGAATTAGAATTGGAATTCGAAAAAGGGCTATTGCTTTCTGAGATACCAAAGCGTTATTTTAGTGAGATTGTATTGCAGCTTATGACAGTAACAGCCTTTAGTAAGGAAAAAAATAAAGAGTGGAAAAAAGAACGTGGTTAATGTTAGTTAGATAAAGACTGTAGTATTAAGAAAGGGGATCTTAGTGCCGCAATTTTTATTTAACATAAGAATAGAATAATTTTTTAACTGTTTATTTTAATGTGAAAGTTTTTTTCGATTTTTATGCTTATATTGGGGCTTTTTGTTGTTGCAGTTATCAGCAGCAGCATCTTATTGGTTACGTTCTGCTAAGCATGGCTGGCTTTTTCGTAAATGCAATTACAAGTATAAAAAAAGAGTTCGTTTCAAAATGGGGAAAAGTGAGATTGTTTATGGCTTGCACAGAAGCATACAAGGAGCATATCAAATACACATTTTTAACAATATGAAATACAAAGGCTGCTGCATTATGGACTTCATCCGCCGTATGCGGCAGTCTGTCATTTCCGCAGGCAAGTCGGACAGCCTGCAGACACGGCCAGCATTGTTTATATGTCGTTTTGTAGGACATCTATCCTCATATCGGACGAATAACGAAGAACTTTAAATTTATTTTAAAATTTCTTCACTGTATTTTTGCCTTTCGTTCCCAAAAAGTGGTCGTTTTGTTCCTTACGCCCGAAAAACGGAAAATTTCTGCCGATATAAGAAGTGAATGTTTATATGGATTTGAGGTGATGGATTTTGGAAATAGCAGTTGTGGATGATGAAAAAGCGATAAGAGAGTATATATGTGGGCTGGTGGAGGAACAGCAACCAGAGAGCCGTATAGAAGCCTACGCCACAGGCGAGGAGCTTCTTATATCAGGAAAGCAGTTTGATATTGTTTTCCTTGACATACAGATGGAGGGCATGAACGGCATAGAGACGGCGAGGAGTCTGCGGGAAAAGCAGGGGGATACTGTGCTTGTGTTTATCACGGGTATCAAGGATTATGTGTTCGATGCCCTTGACCTTTATGCATTTCAGTATCTGCTGAAGCCTATAGACGAAGACAAATTTGCAGAGGTACTAAAAAGGGCGGTGAGAGAGGCTGTAAGGAAGAAGGAGCGCCGTGTGCTGTTTATCAAGTCACGGAACCTTACTCTTGACCAGTCCGAAATCCTGTATATCGAGAGCAGGGCAAAGAAGGTAGAGATACATACTGTAGAGCAGACCATAGAAATCTATGCGGCGATGGATGAGCTGGAGGGGCAGCTTGGGGAGGAATTTTACCGCTGTCATAGGGCGTACATCGTGAATATGGACTGCATCACAGAATACGACAGCGAGAGCATAACCCTTACGAATGGCGACAGGGCGTATCTGACGAAAAAGAAGTATGGTGAATTTGTGAAAACCTATATGTGGCATCTGCAGAACGGGGGTATATCTAGTGTTTAAGGTAGCGGATGTGTTATATGCGGCTCTGACGGTGTTCCAGGGGTACTGCTTGCAGTATTTTTTAGGGAGTTTTTTAGAAGCAAGGATGAAAATCAGGTGGAATGGTTTGTATGTGGCGGGCTTGTATGTGGTTCTGAGGACAGTCCTGGTGTGGTATTCCCCACCAGGATATGAGGATTATAGGATGACGGTTGGGATTATAGCATTGTCGCTTTGTATCCTGTCTGCCCTTGCCATATGTTTTTATAAGGAATTTCGCTCTGTCACAGTTTTCCTTGTGGTTTCATTCCAGGCAGTGATGGATATTAGTTCTTATGTGGTAGCAATTTTGATTGGTAAACCAGGAAACAAATTGCCTGATGTGTGGAATTGGTGTGTCAGAGAGGGGATTATCACATCAGAAAAGATTCTCACTTTGGTAGTATGGATTGGAACAGTAGTTGTATTAATTCTCCAATACTTGATTGTTGCTCTTCTGCTGTATTTTTCACTGAAAAAGATTGTAAGGGACTTTAAAGAAAAGAACTATTGCATCAACGGAACAGAACTGCTTTTTATCCTTACCCCATCGGCGGTGGGAATGATGATCTGTATGCTCCTTCGTATCATTATGATTACGCTGGAAGACGGTGTTCCTAAAATGCTATATGACAGGTATCCAATTCTTGTCATCGTGATACCTGCAATCCTGATCCTGTCGCTGCTCTCCATCCTATATGGGGTGAAGCTGTTTCAGGACATGATCTACTGGAACAGGGAAAAGAGTGGCAGGATTATTCTGGAAAATCAGATAAGCAGCCTGCAGGAACATATGGAAGAGATGGAGCGAATCTATTCCGGCATACGGGGCATGAAGCATGATATGAAGAACACCTTTGCCATTATCCAGTGCCTTTTTGCTGGGGAAGAGGGCAGGGAGCTGCAGGAGTACCTGTCGGAGCTGAACAGAGGGCTTGAAAAGCTGGAGCTGCGGTTTAGGACGGGGAACACGATTGTGGATACCCTGCTCAATATGAAATATCATGAGGCGGTGCGGGATGTGCATGGCTTAAGGATGGATGCGGATAAGCTGCTGCTTCCGCAGGGGATTGAGATACACAGCTACGACATAGGCGTTATCCTGGGGAATGCGGTGGACAATGCAATCGAGGCCTGCCAGAAACTGAAAACGAAAGAACCAGGGGCGGATGCCTTTATCCGTATCAGCTCCCTGCAGAAAGGGAACCTGCTTATTCTGAAAGTGGAGAACAGCTTTGACGGGCAGCTGATTCGGAGGCGTCAGGAGGAGTTTCCGGTGACAGATAAGGCGGACAGGAAATCCCATGGGATAGGGCTTGCCAATATCAAAAGCACAGCAGAGAAATACCAGGGAGCAGTGGATTTTAAGGTAAATGGTAGAGTGTTCATCCTGTCTGTGATGATGAAAAATGAAAGGAGAGAGGAAGATGGATTTCGGAGTGATAGGTAAATTGGGAGGGTACTATCTGGCAGAGCAGTATCAGAAGAATGTAGTGCCTGATAAGAATAGAGGTGTGAGTTTTGCGAAACTTGCGGTAAAGAAAGAAACTGCAGCAGGAATAAGCTTTAAAGATATGTGGCAGACGAGGTTTCCCAGAGCATACTACAGTGTCATGGATACATCCAAGATTGATGACTTTTTATGGGGAAGAAATGATTATCCGTGGGATAAGTATTTCAACAATAATGTGGATGATTCTGTTCTGGATTGGAAACCATCGGGTGCAGAGCCTACCATGCTTGATTCTAAGGTACAGGCAAAGACAGATTTGGCAAAGAGTGTCATGGCAAAAGTTGAGGGTTTTATTGTGAAGCAGGATATTATGAATCCAAATCCCCGAAAAGGTTATCTGATTGCATTAGATGAAAATGGGGATATCGCACACGCCTGCGTGACAAGTGAAAAGATGTCAATGTCATCGGCAGAATTTATAGAAGTCCATAAAGCAAGGAAAGAAAGACATGCTGAGTATGAGAGGTTTGCGGAGGAAGTCGACTTGAAACGCAAGCTGAGGGTGAGCAAACGTTCTTGTTAATTTAAAAATTTTAAGGAGGATGATATTATGGCAATTTTAGGAATTGAAAACAACTACAGGAATATGTATGAGAGTACATACACAACACAGAAAAATAAGGAGACAAAGAAAGCAGAACCGAAAGAGTCCATACCTGCACAGGAGGGAAAAGCAAAGGATACTGGGGAAAAGGAAGTACCAGATTATTATTCCTATTTACAGAAGAATTATGACTGTATGTCCAAGGGCAATGTGACAATATCCAGCGAGTATCTGAAGAAGTGTTCGGGAGATTCCAAAAAGGCGAAGGAACTAGAAGATTTCCTGAAAAAGATTCCAGAGCTTGAAAAGCAGGGATATGAACAACTTTCCGCCCAGAACAAGACTTTAGGCGGGACAGTGACTTATTACCAGCAGACATGGATGGTCAATAAAGATGGCAGCATACAGAGTACCGTATATTCCGTAACCGAAACGGGAATGACCAATGTGGAAAGGCTGAAGAAGAATATAGACGAGCGTCTGGAGAAGCAGAAGGAAAAGAAAGAGGAAGAAGAAAAAGTACAGGAGCAGAGAGAGGAAAAAGCGGAACAGGCTGAAAAGCTAGATGAAGGTACAGAGAAAATTTCCATGCTAGAAGCACCAGGGCAGGAGATTATAGTTAAGTATGTGGAAGCAGAATCCGAGCTGGAGGCAAAGGCAATGATGCAGAAGGAAAAGCTGGAAGATGCGTATTATCCTAAGTTTGATATGAATGTTTAGGATTATAAAATTGTAAAAAGGACTGCCTGTCATCAGCCATAGGGTTGGATCTATTATAAAAGTAGACACAAAAATATAAAAAAGGTATTTGTTTTTTTAGAGAACATAACAGTTTTGAAATACCATGAATCGATATATTACATCCCTTGTAAAGAAGACAAATTTCTGTTATAATTGACCTACTATATTTTTACAAAATTTTTAGAAAGAGAGATTGACAAACATGATATCTTGTACCATTCTTAAATAAGCGGTGATATAACTATATAGCCTCACAATTTTGTTATGCTTAATTTTATACCATCAACAGTGGCGGGGAGCGACTTTTTGCTTTGAATACTGACGGCGTTTTATCCACTTATTTGGAACGTAAATGCTTATATTTCAATCAATCGGGAGGTAACACAAATGGGTAAGAAAATATTTGCTGTTGGGATGGTCTGCCTGCTGGCGTTGTCACTTGTGGGTTGCTATGAATACCGGGGACCCTATACTAAGGCAGATGTAAAGGAATACCTGACAAGAAGATACCCAGATGAAACAATCTATATTCAGCAAAAGGGGATTCAGACCTGGGACGGTTGGTTTGGCGAACTGCCGGATGCGGTTTTTCAGGTTTGGGTAGGCCGGGGCGGAGGCGATCCAGTTCCGATGTTCTACTCCCGGTTGGTTTCTGATGAAGCAGAGGTGATTCCGGCGTATTATCTGGAGCAATATCAGAAAGAGGGAGGCAGCTTAGATGCCTGGGAATGGGGGAACAAAATTCTGGATACCCAATACACTTCTATCGCCGATACCATTCCAGCCTTAGAACAGCTGTCGGCCTTTTTTACCTGGATAGAGGGTAAGCCTCTGGCTCAGATGATGCCAAAGGGACAGTATAAATTTCAGCCAGAATTGCCTTGGCGAACCTATTCCCCACAGTTTCACAGCTTTCAAGAGATGGTTTTCCATGGACCACAGGACAAGCCGGAGGCGGTGCGGGAAGCTTTGGAGGATTCCGTAAAGAAATATTATGCCTTTTACTGTCTGCCCTGTGATGGATTTTCCCAAACAGAGTTGGAAGAATACGCCATGAGAACATGGCCCTGGACGTCAAAGCCCAGTGTCCGACAAGGGGATAACTTTTTGTCATCGGAACTGCTAGAAGGTGTCGGTCTAGAAAGCAGTGTTATCAGCTATGGTGGCCTTTATACTCTGCTTACACGTCTGGATTTTGATGTGAAAGGGACAGCGGAGCATTTTACTGTTACTGGTGCGGATGGGCATTTCTACGAATTTTCTTACGACTTTTGGGAGGAAAGGGAGATAGACTGGACCAATAACCAAACCATCACACTACCAGTATGGTATCATCTTCGGGATGGTTATCCTGTTGGAGTGGAGGGAGAAACTAGCTGGTTCTACCGGGGACCAGTTATTAACCTTAATGCAGGTTGGAACATAGATAACCATAACGGCTACTTCCATTTTTATATGCCGTTTCGGGAAATTACAGGCCTAAGCGTTTCTTGGGATAGTAACAAACCTGTATCTTAAAATCCTGACTGTGAAAATATGGTTTGTGTCTGCGATGAAGTAAAATATTTCACAGAATAATAATCAGAGGTGAACTTAGTTGAAAAATCTTTGCGAGTGGTAGCCCGATAGAACAAATCAGTCAATCAGTTCTTTATGTTGCGTGGCAAGGAACAGCTTTCCGAAGATAGAAGATACGTTTTCATCCTATTTCAGTTTCTTTTACAGAATACCAGTGAAAAATTGAAAGCAAAGCAATACAGAGTGGCGGTCTTGCTCTGTATTGATTGGGTACAATAATGTTATTATTTGAATACTAATAAGAAAGGGACTTCCTCAATCCTCAAAAGGCTATAACACGAATGGTTATAGTCTTTTTTCATGCGATAATTACCATATGAAATAAACCAATATTCCCCCCAAGTGGAGAAATATCCGCCAATGCTATCCCATAATTCAAAACTTCGAAAATTAACGGGAGAAAATCATTTATCAGTACCACCAATAAATATATCCATAGCAAGATACACTCCAATGCACATCAGACTGTATTTACCAAAGAAAGCGATAAATATTAGTGGCTTGTGTTGGAGCAGAAAACTCAGTGTGAAATAGAGGTAAGATAGAAATAGCAGAAAAAATAGCAGTTGCAACTAATAGTTGCTATATAGTTGGTAGAGTGCAACTGGATAAATTGGTATATTATTGCTATCAATACCAAACGGAGGTTAGTAATATGAATGAAAATCAATTAGCAGAAAATCTTATATATTATCGTAAAAAGAAAGGACTGTCACAGGAAAAAGTTTCTGAATATTTGGAGGTCAGCCGTCAAGCTGTAACCAAATGGGAAACCAATACTTCTAGACCAAGCTCTGACAATCTAATCAAGTTAGCACAATTATTTGAAGTTGATGTTGATACATTGTTAGGAAATAAGAACAGGGAAAAATCATCAACGCAAGGAGAAATATCAATAGGAAAAATGCCATGGGTTTTTATAGGAATATCTGTTTTATGTATATTGGCATATATCATTCACAGTACATTAACGAATATTTTTCGTATTGGGATATTTATCTGTATGTTTATTCTATGTATCCCAATACAACTATTTCTGCATATTTATTTTTCCAATGCAATAAAAAATGATTCTTTTAATGAAATTGCAGGGTTTGATAACAAAATAGAGTATAATATTTGCGAAGTGAAGAAACTGCTGACACATATTGATTTGCATGTTGGAATCTTGTCTACAGTATATATTTTTCTGCTTTGTGTGATAAATGGAGCAAATTTGAAAATGCAATGGTTCAATAACATTCTGATTGTTATATATATGCTGAATTTTATCACAAGCATAGAAATGAGCAACTACAAAATGACAGATAAAATCTATCGTAGGGAAGATGACAGGAAACGTGCCAAACGCAGTATTCTAGTAACTGTAATATACACCTTGATATTATGTGTAGGAATAGGAATAACGTGTATCATATTTGAAGCAAAAGGAATTGAGAATAATACATTACCTGCAATGAAAATATGTGGATTGTTGATTTTGGGCATAATGAGTGCAACAATAGGATTTTTATTTGAAAATAATAAAATAAAAAAGTGGAATCCTGCAAATACAAACTATAAAACAAATAAAGCAAGTATAATCAGCTTATTTATATGTGTAATAATGTATGGATTTATGTGCGTTGTATAAGAGATGTGGAGCAATTTTCCGATTTATTGGGAACATTAAATAGATATGCCATTTAGCAGAAAGTTGAACAAAAACGGAATATTGTTTTATTTTTACCTGTAAGAACTTATGTTTGAATATAATAAGAAATCTTGTTATAATAAAAAGGAGAGAAAAGTAAGGAGATTGATGTAGAAAAAGGGTTAGTTAGAAGGGATAAGTTGTGATAATATTAGGAGGTTGGAAAGAAAAATGTGCGATTTTAAGGAGAATGGTACAAAAGAAAGAGAAAAGGAATGGAAAGAGAAGATTGAAAAGGCAGAACATGCAGTTAGAGTTGCTGTGGGAACAACGGCAACGACTGGAGCAATTCCAATCCCATTTGCAGATATGCCAGTATTAATTGCACAACAGGTTGCTTTGATGGCCACGATTTCTGGGATATTTGAAATGGATATAAAGAAGGATGGGTTAAAAGGTTTCGTGATGGCTGTATTAGGAGTGGGAGGAGCTGCTTTGGTTGGTAAGACAGTTGCTGCTAATTTGATTAAATGGATTCCAGTAGCTGGAAGTTTGACCGGAGGCGCAATTTCAGCAGGAACAGCAGGAACGATTACCTGGGCAATGGGGGAAGCATATATTGAAGTTTGTAAAGCAGTTAAGATGGGAAAGCTAAATGAAGAGGATATTGGAAAAGAAAAAGGAATTGGATTTTTTAAGGATGCTTTTCAGGCGCAGATAAAGTATAGAGAATAATGGATTGCAATAGAGAAAGGGCAAGAAAGGATGAAGAGAGTAAAAGAAAAAATAGAGAAAATGCGATATTCGATTCGAACTAAAATAATTGGTTTAATTTTATTTGCAACAACTGGCACAATTTGTTTATTGCTATTGATTAATAATCGATTTTTAGAAGGATATTATTTGATTAGTAAACAGACGAAATTAGAAAATGCTTATTTTAATATGTGTGAGTTAGTGCAAAGTGGAAAAGAAAAGGATATTGTGGCATTGGAATTGGAGGTGTTATGTCAAAAGTCAAATATTACTTATATTATTTTAGATGCGAATACAGGAGTACTAAAACCGATGTATTATAATGTAAATAATGCACAAACCTTACAGGATCTGGTGATGCCTTATTTATTTGGGATACAGAATAATGCAGTAACTTTAAAGAGAGAGGAAAATTATAGTATTTTTCGAAATAAAGATAGTAGGTTTTCCACTACTTTTTTGGAATTATATGGGGTAGAACCTAATATGAGAGAATATATGCTGCTTCGTATTCCAGTGGAAAGTATACGAGAAAGTGTGGAGATTTCAAATCGTTTTGTTGCATATGTTGGGATTGTGGTTAGTGTCCTTGCAATTTTAATTTCAACAATTTTGGCAAAGCGTTTGATTCGGCCACTTTTAGAATTAGTAGAATTATCAAGTAAGATGTCAAATCTGGATTTTAATGCAAAGTATAAACGTCATGATAAAGATGAAATTGGAATTTTAGGTCAGAGTATGAATGAACTTTCAGAAAAGTTGGAAAGTACAATTTCAGAATTGAAGTCGGCAAATAATGAACTGCAAAAGGATATTGAACAAAAAGTGCAGATTGATGAGATGAGAAAAGAGTTTTTATCAAATGTTTCTCATGAGTTAAAGACCCCAATTGCACTAATCCAGGGATATGCAGAAGGGTTAGCAGAAGGAATTAATGATGATGCAGAAAGTAGAGAGTTTTATTGCGAAGTGATTATGGATGAAGCAAATAAAATGAACAAAATGGTAAAAAAGCTTTTGACATTAAATCAGCTTGAATTTGGACAAAATCAAATTTTGATGGAACGGTTTGATTTGACAGCTTTAATTTGTGGTGTAATTCAGTCAGTTGAGATTTTATGTAAACAAAATGGAATTACAATAGAGTTTACCGAACAAAAACCAATTTTTGTATGGGGGGATGAATACCAGATGGAAGAGGTGATTACAAATTATATTAGTAATGCGATTCATTATGCTGTAAACGAAAAGAAAATCATAGTTTCGCTTTTAAAAAAAGAACATACAGTTCGAGTTTCTGTGTTTAATACGGGGATACCAATTCCAGAGGAAGAATTGGATAAGGTATGGATTAAGTTTTATAAAGTGGATAAGGCCAGAACAAGAGAGTATGGTGGAAGTGGAATTGGATTATCTATTGTAAAGGCAATTATGGAAGCACATCATAAAGAGTATGGTGTAAGAAATTTTGAAAATGGAGTGGAATTTTGGTTTGAAGTAGATAGTGATATTGGTGTATAAATAAAAATCTTCATTTTGTAAAAAGTGTAGAATCTAGACGATTTGTAGTTATAATAAGGTAGTTGTTTGTTATTTATTCTGCTAGATATTGTAGATGAACAAAAGAAAAAATAAAAATAAGGTTGTGAAAATAAGGATTTAGTGATACACTAATGATAGTATGGAATGAGACTGTCTGAGAAAAGTCAATAAAGGATGAGAGGTAGAACGATGAAAAAGAGGTTATGTGCAGTATTATGTGCAGCAACTGTATTTTTAACAGGTTGTGGAGCAATTGAATTGACAGATAGTGAAAGTGATTTAATAGCAGAATATGCAGCGACTGTATTGTTAAAATATTCGGTTACATATCAGCCGAAACTACAAGAGGAAGTGGTTGAAATAGAGACAACACAGGATATCTATACAATACCTACATCAGCGAATGTATCAAATACACCAAATACAGGGCAAAATACCCCATCAAATCCTTCAACAGAGGCACCTTCTAAAACTCTTTCTGAAGCATTAGGAGTAGCAGCAGAGGGATTTCAAGTGGAATATGCAGGGTATGAATTGGCGAAAATATATCCAGATACAGAAGATACTTATTTTGCAATGAGAGCAACAGGAAATCACCAGTTATTAGTGATGAAGTTTCATATTACCAATCATTCTGGAACAGAAAAGGAATGTGATATTTTATCGAAAGAGAGAAGTTATCGATGTTTGGTAAATGATACAGAGCGATTTGGAGCACAATTAACAATGTTATTGGATGATTTGGCTTCTTTTAAAGAAGTATTTTCTGCTGGAGAAACAAAACAGGCAGTTTTAATTTTTCAAGTGCCTTCTGAATATGAGGGAACAATAACCAGTTTAAGTTTAAGTGTAAAAGGAGAGGGCGAAACAAATAGCTATCTATGTGAACAAGGTGAGAAAGAAAGTGAATAAAAGCAAAAGATAGCACACTTTATGAACTATCCTTATATTAAATAAAAATAAGCAGTAAAACGATTAGAGTTTTACTGCTTATTTTTTGAAGTAATACCTATGGGGTTTCAATTTTGGGGGAAAATTGATTTTTTAGGCATACTTCATTATACAGTATACTATATAAGAAAAGAAAAGTCTAGTATTATTTTAAATTTTTGCTATACTTTTTTTGAAGAAAGAAAAAGCAAAGGGCCCTATTTGCTTGAAAAATTAGAAAAAAGAAAAGCGAAAAGGAGAAGATAAGATGGATTTAGAGAGACAAAAAGAACAACAGCATTTAATTGAAAGTTATCAAGTAATTTTAGATAATATAGAATTATATCAGAAGAAAGCAGACAAAATAAAATTAGAGATAAAAAAATTATATGATCATTATCATTCTGATAATCCAGAGCTGTATAATGAGTTGGCACTTAGCATTATAATGGAAGAGCAGATAAAAATGGAGCTTCGTAAAAATAGTAATGCGAAGAAGAAACCTTATTTTGGACGAATTGATTATCAAGATAAAAAGGAGGAAGAGGAATATTCTTTTTATTTGGGAAAAAATGGAGTGATGAAAAATCAAACGGATATGGTGGTTGTGGATTGGAGAGCACCTGTAGCAAGTATATATTATGAATGTCAAGTAGGGGAAGGGCTTTATCATGTGCCAGAGTATGGGACTCGTGAAGTGGAGTTAGATTTAAAAAGAACTTATGAGGTAGAAGAGGATCATTTAATTGATTTTTATGATTCAGAAGTAATAACAAATGATGAGCTTTTAACCAAATATTTAGCAAAGAATAAAGAAGCAGTATTAGGAGAGATTATTGCTACTATTCAGAAAGAACAAAATGATATTATTCGGCAAACCCCTTATAAAAATGTAATTGTACAAGGAGTAGCAGGAAGCGGTAAAACAACTGTAGCAATGCATCGGATTTCCTATATTTTATATAATTATGCAAATAAATTTAAGTCAGAGGAATTTTATATTATTGGAAGTAATCAAATGTTTTTAAACTATATTACAGGAGTACTTCCAGAGTTAGATGTTTATCATATTAATCAGATGGTATTAGAAGAATTTTTTCGAGAACTTTTAGAGAAAGATTTTCTAAAAAAAGATACCATTCTTTATCAAAAAGAGCAAAGCAGTAATGGAACGTTTTTAAGATTGAAAGGAAGTATGGAATATCTGAACCTATTAGAGCGAAAGATACAAGAATTAGAACGAGAGAAGATTCAGATAAAATCAATTTTTTGTGGAGAAAAGGAAATTTACAGCAAAGAAGCAATTTTGGAATTTTTAGAAAATTATTCGGGTTATTCAATGCAAAGTAAGATTCTTATGTTAAATGCAAGAATTGTAAATAAAGTAAAGACCTATTATGAAATATTAGGGGAAGAAAAAGAAGTAATTCGTGCAGAGGGAAAGAAATATCGAGAGTATTTTGGAAAGAAAAAAAGTAAAGTGGATTTACTTGCTATTTATGTAGAATTTTTGCAGTGGTTAAAAAAGGAACAAGTAGAACTAGAGGATGAAATAGTAAAATTGATTTCGCAAGTACAGAAACGAAATTTTGATGTTTATGATTTGGCTGCATTGGTTTATATTCGATGGAGAGTAAAGATGACAGAAGAATATAGTCAAATAAAGCATATTATAATAGATGAAGCACAGGATTTTGGCGCAATGGTATTTGGAGTAATGAAACGAGTACTTCCAAAGACAACATTTACCATTATGGGAGATGTTTCTCAAAATATTCACTATGATTCAGGAATGAATGATTGGGAAGAATTAAAAAAACAGGTATTTTCTTCCGAACGGGATTATTTTTATGTGTTAGCAAAAAGCTATCGAAATACAGTGGAGATTTCAGAATATGCTGGAAAAATTTTAAAGAAGTGTTCCTTTCCTTCTTATCAAATTGAACCAATTATCCGGCATGGAAAGGAAGTTTTAGTCTGTCAAGAAAAAAGAAAACAAGATATGAAGTCTCAAGCAGTAACAATCATTCAGAATTGGCAGAAAGAAGGATATGAAACAATCGCAGTAATATGCTTAGATGATAAAGAAACAAAGGAAGTAGCAGATAGTTTAAAAGAAGAACTAATCGTACAGAAGATGACAGAAAAAGAAGCTGTTTTTTCACAAGGGATTATGATATTACCGATTGATTTAGCAAAAGGGTTAGAGTTTGATACCGTATTGCTTTGGAATCCAACTAGTACCCGTTATCCTAAGACAGATGGAAATGGAAAGTTACTTTATGTTGCTTGTACACGAGCATTACATGAGCTTGGAATTTTGATAGAGGGAGAGCTAAGTACTTTATTAGAAGAGAACAAAACAGATTCTTTTGTTTCATAAAGGAAATCTATTTTTTATGGAAAATTTATACAACTTTTTCTTTTTTGATAAAAAGATTAGAAAAATTTATAGTCTGATTGACAAAAATATGATAAACTGTTAAAGTAATTGGCAGTACAGGATGATTTTAAATCAGAAGAAAAGAGGTAGCTAACAGACATGAAGCGTGTATTGTTAAAACTAAGTGGAGAAGCTCTGGCAGGAGAAAAAAAGATCGGGTTTGACGAAGCAACTGTTATGGAAGTGGCAAAACAAGTAAAAACTATAGTAGAAGATGGTGTAGAAGTAGGAGTCGTAATTGGAGGCGGAAATTTTTGGAGGGGAAGAACAAGTGAAACAATTGATCGAACAAAGGCAGATCAAATTGGGATGTTAGCTACAGTAATGAATAGCATCTATGTTTCCGAAATTTTTCGCTTTGTGGGGATGAAAACACAAGTATTGACTCCGTTTGAATGTGGTTCTTTTACTAAGTTATTTTCAAAGGATAGGGCAAATAAGTACTTTGGAAAAGGAATGGTAGTATTTTTTGCAGGGGGAACAGGACATCCTTATTTTTCAACTGATATGGGGGCTGCTCTTCGTGCTGTGGAAATTGAAGCAGAGATAATTTTGGCTGCAAAGGCGATTGATGGGGTATATGATTCTGACCCTAGAAAAAATCCAGATGCAAAAAAATATCAGACTCTTCCAATGACAGAAGTGGTAGAGAAACAGCTTGGTGTTATGGATTTAGCAGCAGCTGTATTGTGTATGCAAAATAAAATACCAATGAAGGTATTTGGTTTAAATGAAAAGGATAGTATTGTTCAGGCAGTACAAGGAAATTTAACAGGAACAATTGTAACAGTAGAGTAAATAAGGAGGGGCACAAATGGACATTAAAGAATATGAAGTAAAAATGGAAAAATCTTTGGAAAATCTGAAAAATGAATATGCATCAATTCGAGCAGGACGAGCAAATCCACATTTGTTGGATAAATTAAGAGTAAATTATTATGGGGCACCAACTCCGCTTCAGCAGGTAGCGAATGTTTCTGTACCAGAAGCAAGAATGATTTTAATTCAGCCATGGGAGAGTAGTCTAATAAAAGAGATTGAAAAAGCGATTTTAGCATCTGATTTAGGTATTACACCAAATAATGATGGAAAAGCAATTCGTCTGGTATTTCCTGAGCTGACAGAGGATCGAAGGAAAGAATTAGTAAAGGATGTAAAGAAAAAGGGCGAAGGAGCAAAAGTCGCTATGCGCAATATCCGCAGAGATGCAAATGAGACATTTAAAAAAGCAGGAAAGGCAAGTGAAATTTCCGAAGATGAGCAAAAGCAACTAGAAGAGAAGATGCAAAAAGTAACGGATAAATATGTGGATTTCGTAGATAAAGCAGTGGAAGAAAAGTCAAAGGAAATTTTGACTGTGTAGAAAAATTGAAGTGGGGACCTGTTTTTGCAGGTCCTTTTAAAATTGAGAGGTGAAAAGATGGAAGAGTGGAAAATACCAACTCATATAGCAATTATTATGGATGGAAATGGTAGATGGGCAAAAAAAAGAAAAATGCCTCGTTCCTTTGGACATCAGCAAGGAGCAAAAAGGTTGGAGGAACTTTGCCGTACTGCTGCAGAGATAGGAGTGAAATATCTTACAGTCTATGCATTTTCTACAGAAAATTGGACAAGATCGGAAGATGAGATTACTACTTTAATGAAAATATTAAGAAATTATTTGGCGGATAGTATCAAGAAGGCAAAAGAGAATAATATGCGTATTCGTGTGTTGGGAGATATCACCCGATTAGATCTTGATATTCAAGAAAGTATTCAAAGATTGGAGAAAGTATCAGCTCCAAATACGGGATTGAATTTTCAAATCGCTTTAAATTATGGAAGTCGAAATGAAATGATACGGGCAGTACAACAAGTAGTAAAGGACTGTCAGGAGGGAAAGATTGCAGTAGAGGAATTGGATGAAACTGTTTTTTCTTCCTATTTGGATACAAAAGGAATTCCCGATCCTGATTTACTGATTCGCACAAGTGGAGAACAACGTTTATCAAATTATTTGTTATGGCAGTGTGCTTATTCAGAATTTTATTTTCCAGAAGTTCTTTGGCCAGATTTTGATAAAAACGCATTAAAGGAGGCTGTCCGGCAATATACTGCTAGAGACAGACGATTTGGCGGCGTTTATGAATCATAAGATAAAATTAAAGATAAGGATTAGAAACAGATTAGAATAGGAAGAACATTATGTTAAAAAAATTATTTACAAAATCCTTTTTGACAAGATGTACCAGTGCAGTTTTTTTGGTTATTATAACATTGGTAATACTGCTTGCGGGAGGGATGGTGACTTTTACAGGAATAGCAGCAATTTCCTTTATTGGACTTATGGAATTATTACGTGTATATCAGATACATAAGACCTTACTAGGTCTAATCAGTTATCTGATTACAGCAGGATATTATGGACTTTTATGGATGGAGCAAATAAAGCAGGGAATATGGCAGGAATATTTTCCAATGCTGGTGATTCTTTTGATTATGTTTTTAATGGCAGTTTATGTACTAACTTTTCCAAAATTTCATGCAGAACAAGTAATGGCAGCATTTTTTGGAGTGTTTTATGTGGCAGTTATGTTATCTTATATTTATCAAATTCGTATGCTAAATGGTGGAATTATTTTGGTCTGGTTTGTATTTTTAAGTTCTTGGATTTGTGATACCTGCGCTTATCTAGCTGGAGTAACAATGGGAAGACGAAAACTTGCACCAATACTAAGTCCTAATAAATCAATAGAGGGCAGTGTTGGAGGTGTTTTAGGATCATTTCTTTTTAGTGTATTATTTGGTATTCTATTTGAAAAGTCATTAAAACAAGTTTTTGAAAATCCTGCATTAAGTTGTGGCATCGTTGGTGCATTAGGCGCAGTGGTTTCTCAGATAGGAGATTTATGTGCTTCTGCGATGAAACGTAATAAAGAAATAAAAGATTATGGAACGTTGATTCCAGGGCATGGCGGGATATTGGATCGGTTTGACAGTGTAATCTTTGTTGCACCAGCTATTTATTATCTTTGTATCTATTTGGGGAGGTAATTGGATGAAGAAAATAGCAATTTTAGGCTCGACAGGATCGATTGGAACACAGACGTTGGAAGTAGTTCGGGCAAATCAAGAGATACAAGTGACTGCTTTGGCAGCGGGATCAAATATTGTACGGTTAGAAGAACAAATTCGAGAGTTTTTACCTAAATTGGTCTGTGTATGGGAGGAAAAAAAAGCGGAGGAACTGCGCAGCAAAATAAAGGATTTATCCGTACAAATTGTCAGTGGAATAGAAGGCTTGATAGAAGTTGCAACAGAACCACAAGCAGAATTAGTAGTAACAGCTATAGTAGGAATGATTGGAATTCGTCCTACGATTGCAGCGATAGAAGCAGGAAAAAAAATTGCGCTTGCAAATAAAGAAACTTTAGTGACAGCAGGCCATTTGATTATGCCATTGGCAGAAAAGAAACAGATAAGGATTCTTCCAGTGGATAGTGAACATAGTGCAATTTTTCAAGCATTACAGGGAGGAAAGCAAAAAGAAATCAGCCGGATTCTTTTAACTGCTTCTGGTGGACCTTTTCGGGGACGTACAAAAAAGGAAATGGATAAGATACGACCAGAGGATGCGCTAAAACATCCAAATTGGGCAATGGGAAAAAAGATTACAATAGATTCTGCTACTATGGTAAATAAAGGTCTAGAGGTAATAGAGGCAAGGTGGCTTTTTGGAGTAAAAGCAGAACAGATTGAAGTAGTAGTACAGCCTCAGAGTGTGATTCATTCGATGGTGGAATTTTTAGATGGAGGGATTATTGCACAGCTTGGAACACCTGATATGAAACTTCCTATTCAATATGCACTGTATTATCCAGAAAGGCGGTATTTAGCTGGAAAGCGACTAAACTTTGCAGAACTTGGGCAGATTACATTTGAGGCACCTGATTTTATTAATTTTCGTGGATTAGCATTGGCTTATCAGGCATTAAAGATAGGAGGAAATATGCCTACTATATTAAATGCGGCAAATGAACTGGCAGTTCGGCGGTTTTTAGATGGTTCGATTCGTTTCTTAGAAATTCCAGAAATCATAGAAGCTTCTATGCAGGCAGTTTCCTATCAAGATTATCCTAGTGTAGAACAGATTTTAGAGACGGAACAAGAAACGTATGAATGGATAGAAAGTAGGTGGTAAATTATGTCAGTTATTATGGCATTATTGATGTTTGGATTTTTAGTATTTTTTCATGAATTAGGCCATTTTCTTTTAGCGAAAAAAAATGGAATTCGTGTCAATGAATTTGCAATTGGAATGGGGCCAAAGTTAGCCTCTTTTAAAAGGGGAGATACGATATACTGTATTAAGATATTACCATTAGGCGGTTCTTGTATGATGGCAGGAGAAGATGAAGCAAGTGATGATATTAATGCATTTAACAATAAATCAGTATGGGCTAGAATGTCAGTTGTACTTGCTGGACCAGTTTTTAATTTTATTTTGGCTTTTGTTATGGCAGTGGTTGTAATTGGGACAGTTGGGTTTGATAAGCCTCAAATTGTTGGTGTAATGGATGGATATCCTGCACAGGAAGCAGGATTTATGGAAGGGGATGTGATTCGGGAAATTAATCAAAAGAAGATTATGCTTTATCGAGAGGTGATGTTATATCTAACAATTCATGCTGGAGAACCACTTACTGTTACTGTAGATCGGGGAGGAGAAGAATTTACTTCTACAATTGTACCTAAGTTAAGCGAAGATGGGAAAAATTATTATATGGGAATCTATGTTTCTTCATTGCGCACACGAACCTCGCCATTGGAAACATTAAAGTATAGTTTTTATGAAGTAAAATATCAAATTTCTACTGTGATTGAAAGTTTAGGATTGCTTTTTAAAGGAAAAGTAACAGTAAATGATCTATCAGGGCCAGTTGGAATTGTAAATATGGTAAATGAGGTAGTAGAAGAAAGCACAAGTGCAGAGGTGGATTTTAAAACAAATGTAATTAGTGTATTATTAAATGTGATTAATTTTGCCATTATGCTTAGTGCAAATCTTGGTGTAATGAATTTGCTGCCAATTCCAGGGTTAGATGGAGGAAGAATGGTATTTTTGATTATTGAAGCTGTACGGGGAAAAGCGATTGATCGAGAAAAAGAAGGAATGGTACATTTGGTTGGCTTAGTACTTTTAATGGCACTTATGGCGGTTGTAATGTTTAATGATTTTCGAAAGATATTTTAAAAGAAAAAAGCAACAAAAAGCTGTTACAAAACGATTTGTTTTGTAATAGCTTTTTTCATTTAAAAATTTTATTGAAAATAAAAATTTTTTGTAACTTTTTGGTTATCTGAATTGTATTATTAGTGAAAGGCCTTCCAATAATAAAAAAAGGAGGATTGCTCATGCATGAGACAATCAGTACAAGAACTGTTTGAAAAGTATCAAAATAATCTTTATATCATTGTTTTTCAGATCTGTAAAAATACAGAAGATGCGAAAGATGTTGTACAGGATACATTTCTTCAGTATTATTCTTTAAAAAAAGAATTTGACAACGAACAGCATATACGAGCGTGGCTGATTCGAGTAGCAATTAATAAAGCAAAAAATATAAATTGTGCATTTTGGAGAAGAAATAAGATGTCTCTTGAAGATTATATAGAGACACTGGTATTTGAAACTCCAGAATCGGAAGAGTTATTTGAAACAGTAATGAATCTTCCAGAAAAGTATCGGATTGTGATTCATTTGTTTTATTATGAGGATTATACTATACATGAAATTGCAGAAATTTTAAAACTGTCGGAAAGTAACGTGAAAGTCAGGTTATCACGTGGACGTTCTCTGTTGAAAGAAAAATTACAGGAGGAATGGGAAGATGACAAATAAAGAAAAATATAAGCAGGCGTTTTCAGCACTACATTCCCCAAATGAAATGAATATGGAGGTAGAAAAAATGAAGATGATAAATAAAAAAGCAAGATTTAGAGTGGCAGCGGCAGCTATAATGGTTGGTTTATTGATGGTAGGTGGAGGTGGTGTTGCATATGCAGCAGATATTGGTGGAATTCAAAGAACGGTTCAGCTTTGGATTGAGGGAGACCAGACAGATGTAACTTTTGAATATAATACAAGTGGAACCTATCAGATGTCCTATCAGTTAAAAGATGGAACAACAGAAAAAAGAGAGGGTGGCGGAGTCGCTATAGAAGAGGATGGAAGTGAGCGCCCATTGACAGAAAGTGAACTTTTAGAGCATCTAAATAGTCCTGAAGTGGAATATAAAGAGGATGGTACAGTCTGGGTATATTATTATGATCAAAAAATTGAGATAACAGATCAATTTAAAGATGATGTGTGCTATGTAAAAGTTTCAAATGGAAAGGAAACATTATATATGACAATTTTATACCAGGATGGCTGGTGCACAAGCCCACATAAATATCAGATGCCAAATTCTTTACAGTAACAGAATTCTTTCTTTTATAAAATATAAAATTGCTGTACATCGGCCTTAATAGGTTGTTGTACAGCAACTTTTTGTGATTTTAATTGAGAAATTTGATGCGTTTTTTCACTTGCAAAGAAAAACAATTTGCTGTATAATTTGGCATGTATATTTTAATTAGAACATTTAAAATTATTAAAAATAAAGAATTATTTTAATAATAAAATCAAAAAAGAGATTTGTTTACCATAAAAAAATTTGAAAGTGAGGAGAGCGATTATGCATCAGAGCACAAGGGTAATTAAAATTGGAAATAGAGTGATTGGTGGAGGAAATCCGATTTTAATTCAATCTATGACCAATACAAGGACAGAGGATGTGAAAGCGACAGTAGCACAAATTCATCGTTTAGAGGCGGTAGGATGTGAAATTGTGCGATGTACTGTTCCAACACAAAAAGCAGCAGAAGCATTAAAAGAAATTAAAAAGCAAATACAAATTCCTTTAGTAGCAGATATTCATTTTGACTATAAAATGGCAATTGCTGCTATGGAGTATGGAGCTGATAAGATTCGAATTAATCCTGGAAATATCGGAGATTTAAAAAAGGTAAAAACTGTAGTGGAAGTAGCAAAAGAACGAAAGATTCCAATTCGAATTGGAGTAAATAGTGGTTCTTTAGAGAAATCTCTTGTAGAAAAATATCATGGTGTTACAGCTGCAGGACTTGTAGAAAGTGCAATAGAGAAAGTGAAAATGATAGAAGATATGGATTATCAGAATCTGGTTGTCAGTATTAAATCTTCTAATGTTTTGATGTGTGTAGAAGCGCATAAGCTGATTGCACAACAGATTACTTATCCGCTTCATGTGGGAATTACAGAGGCTGGTACTGTTTATTCTGGAAATATAAAGTCAGCAGTTGGACTCGGATTGATTTTAGGACAAGGAATAGGGGATACGATTCGGGTGTCTTTAAGCGGAGATCCTGTAGAAGAAGTGAAATCAGCAAAATTGATTCTTCGGACACTTGGACTGCGAAAAGGAGGAATAGAGGTTGTTTCCTGTCCTACTTGTGGCAGAACACAGATTGATTTGATTGGACTTGCCAATCAGGTAGAAACGATGGTAGAAGAATTTGATTTGGATATAAAAGTGGCAGTTATGGGATGTGCAGTAAATGGTCCTGGAGAAGCAAAAGAAGCAGATTTAGGAATTGCTGGAGGAAATGGAGAAGGGCTTTTTATGAAAAAAGGAGAAATCGTTCGAAAAGTTCCAGAAGAAGAGCTGCTTTTGGTGTTACGAAAAGAGTTGGAGAATTGGGGAAAATAGAGTTTAAAGAATTGGATGTTATTTGTTTTGAGATTCTGGCATATACTTGTAGAAATCATAATTGAGGTTTTTATTTTTTATGCGACCTACTTTAAAAGCATTGCAGGAGGGAAGTTCTAGAGGGAATCTTCAAGTTTCAATTACAGCATTAAATCGACCAATCCAGGGAGCAACGGTTACGATATCATATACAGGGGAGCCAGATAGAGTGATTGAACGATTGACTTCAAATTCTTCTGGACAGACAGAAGTGATTTCTCTTCCAACCCCTCCGATTGAACTTAGTTTAAGTCCGGGGATGGAACAGCCTTATTCAGAATATACGATACAGGTATTAGCGGAAGGGTATGAGCCATTTGATGTATCAGGAACAGAGATTTTACAGGATACCACCTCTGTACAGCCAGTTCGGCTAAATCCAATTACGGATCAGAATAAGGAACAAAATATTGTTATTCCAGCACATACATTATATGGAGATTATCCGCCTAAGATTGCTGAGGCAGAGATAAAACCAGTTGGAGAACCTGGTGAAATTGTTTTAAGCCGGGTGGTGGTGCCAGAAACGATTGTAGTTCATGATGGGGTACCTACTGATACAACAGCACAAAATTATTATGTACCTTATAAAGATTATGTAAAGAATGTGGCTTCTTCAGAGATTTATGCAACTTGGCCAAAATCTACAATTGTCGCAAATGTATTGGCGATTATGTCATTTACAATGAATCGAGTTTATACAGAGTGGTATCGAAATAAATTGTTTGATTTTACAATTACTTCTTCGACTGCGTTTGATCATAAGTGGATTCCAGAACGAAATATATTTGACAGTATTTCTGAGGTAGTTGATGAAATTTTTGATCAATATTTATCCAGACCAGATGTAAAGCAGCCAATTCTAACACAGTACTGTGATGGGCAGAGAAGTAAGTGCCCAGAATGGATGACCAGATTCGGGAACCTACAAAAAGAAAACTATTTTGGAAAGTTAAGGAATTGGAGTAAATCCAAGAGACTGCATCATTCGGGATTCTAGTTCTTGGCTGCATGTTTCATTAGAAAATGTCTTTTTATTTGGCATTTCGTTGTAGGAAAGTTCTTTTTCTGATAGGTTATCTTCCTTTTGTTTTATAAGATAAATGTTTTGATAAGTTACTTGCAATGTTTGGTCCTTTCTTTTTCGATAAAAAATACCTTTTGCTATAGTTTATGTAAGAGCTTTTTTTATATGCGTATTGTTTTTTATTGTTTATCTAAGAGAAGATTTATTATATAGTAAGAATAAAAATGAAATTTTAGGAGGGTGGAAAGAGATTGGAATGTAAAAAAGAATCGTTTGTAACCGCTGCTGTTTATATTCGAGTATCAACAGATAAACAAGAAGAATTATCTCCAGATGCACAAAAGAGATTGATTCTTGAGTATGCAAAAAAGAATCAAATTGTTGTACCAGAAAATGGGATATTTTTGGAGGAGGGAGGTATCTCAGGAAAAAAGGCAGAAAAACGGCCAGAGTTTCAAAGAATGATTGCATTAGCAAAAGCAAAGGAACATCCATTTGATATGATTTTGGTATGGAAATTTTCTAGATTTGCTAGAAATCAGGAGGAGTCGATTGTATATAAATCTATGCTGAAAAAAGATCGGGTAGATGTAGTAAGTGTATCAGAACCACTTGTGGAAGGACCATTTGGCACATTGATGGAACGAATCATTGAATGGATGGATGAGTATTATTCCATTCGTCTATCAGGAGAGGTATTTCGTGGAATGAGTGAAAATGCAATGCGTGGAAATTTTCAGGCAAAGCCTCCCTATGGTTATACTGTTCCGTATGCAAAGGCCACACCTGTAATTGTAGAGGAACAGGCAAAGGTTGTAAGGCTGATTTTCTATAAATATGTGGAAGAAGGAATGAGCATTGCCAATATTGCGCAGTTTTTAAACTCTTTAGGAGTACAGACAGCGAAAGGGAAACAATTTGAAAAACGTTCTGTAGATTATATTTTACAAAATGGTGGAGTGATTTTAAACATAACTAGAAAAAAGAAATCAAAGGATTTCTAATTTTTTGCTTGAAATCTTATTCGAAATAAAGTAAAATTGCTGATGGTATAAGATTGCAGAGATGAAATAGTAACTGTTTTATTAGACAGGAGGTGAGATGCATGAATATTGATGACTATAAGGCGTATATTTCCGCAGAAACAATGATGGGGCCAAATAGCGTAAGGATATTAGAAGAGCTGTTTGACAAATATCCGTTACAGCTTGTTCCTCACGATAGAATTCTTGACTTAGGATGTGGAAAGGGATTGACGAGTCTTGTTATTGCAAAAGAGACAAAAGCGAAAGTTTTCGCAAATGATTTATGGGTAAGTGCAGAAGAAAATAAAAAACGATTTGTTGAATGGGGTGTTGGAGAGCAAATAACACCTATTTGTGAGGATGCAAACAATCTTCATTTTGAGAAAAAATACTTCCATGCGTTGATTAGTATTGACGCTTATCATTATTTTGGAGGAAGCAAGGGATTTTTTCAAGAAAAGATTTTGCCGTTTATAAAAGAAGATGGAGTGATTTTGATAGGAATTCCTGGTCTAAAGGAGGAATATACAGGTTGTGCCCAAGAGCTTCTTTTTGATTGGCTTAAAGAAGATAGCCATATGTTCAAAACACCAAAACTTTGGAAAGAGCTTATTGGCAGCAGTGATAGAATCGAGTCAGTGAAAACATGGGAAATGAATTGTTTTAGCAAAGCATGGGGTGACTGGCTTGCGACAAATAATAAATTTGCTCTTGAAGACAGACAATATTTTGAAGCGATTATTCAACCATATACGTGTTTTGTAGGTATTTATATCAAGCTGAAGAAGGTACTTTAATATTTTATGCAGAGAGTATATTTTTTAAAAAGGAAAACAACGTCATCTATCGAGGAAATACGAAGATTATAAAAGACGTAATAAAAAGAAAGGAGAAGTTACTCGGCAAAATATCCAAAAATAGGTCTTAAAGGTGCAAAATAAGCTGTACCAATGGCTAGTCGGGAATGGATTTTCAATCTCTCGATATGGATATTTGTCCATATTTTGAGTAGCAGAGATTACATATGAAAGCATATGTAGATATGAGTCGGGAAGAACTTTTATCATTAAAAGCGAGTTTAGAAGAAGAATTTAAGACAGAAGAAGCAAAAGGACGTTCTTTCAATATGGCAAGAGGAAAGCCTGGAGCTTCTCAACTGGCAATTTCTATGCCAATGTTAGATGTGATTAATGGAAATTCAGATATGAATACTTTGCTGGGAAATGATACTAGAAATTATGGTGACTGGGATGGGATTGGGGAGTGCCGACAGTTATTAGCCGATATGATGGAAGTAAAAAAAGCAAATGTAATTGTATGTGGAAATTCTAGTTTAAATATTATGTATGATACGGTTATGCGCTCAATGGTAATGGGAGTAAATGGATCAACACCGTGGTGTAAATTAGAACAAGTAAAATTTTTATGTCCGGTTCCTGGGTACGATCGGCATTTTAAAATTACAGAATTATTTGGAATTGAAATGATTCCAATTCCAATGGGAGAAGATGGGCCAGATATGGATTTGGTAGAACAATATGTCAATCAAGATGCTTCTGTAAAAGGAATCTGGTGTGTGCCAAAGTATTCCAATCCAACTGGTATTACTTATTCAGATGAGGTAGTAAGACGTTTTGCAAATTTAAAGCCAAAAGCAGAAGATTTTCGAATTTTCTGGGATAATGCATATTGTATTCATCATATTTTTGAAGATATTCAAGATAAGATTTTAAATATTTTGGAAGAGTGTGAAAAGGCAGGGAATCCAAATATGGTTTATGTATTTGCATCAACTTCTAAAGTAAGTTTTCCTGGTTCTGGTGTATCAGCAATTGCAACATCACTGGAAAACATGGAGTATATTAAGAAGTTTATGACCACGCAGATTATTGGGCATGATAAGATTAACCAGCTTCGTCATGTAAGATTCTTTAAAAATATAGATGGCTTAAATGCACATATGAAGAAACATGCTGCTTTGCTTCGGCCAAAGTTTGAGGCGGTGCTTCATATTTTGGAAGAAGAGCTTACAGGACTTGGAATTGGAAGCTGGACAAAACCAAGAGGTGGATATTTTATTTCTTTTGATGCTATGCCAGGATGTGCAAAGCTAATTGTTGCAAAGTGTAAGGAACTTGGATTAGTGCTTACTGGTGCAGGAGCAACTTATCCATATGAAAAGGACCCAAAAGATTCCAATATTCGAATTGCACCTTCTTTTCCAACACCAGAAGAGATGATAGAGGCAACAAAGATGTTTGTACTTTGTGTAAAATTAGCTTCTGTGGAAAAATTATTAAATAAATAAAAAGATAGAGCCAGGCTGCTGGAAGTAAGGGTGCAGTTGGAGCGTATAAAATGTGGGGTATGGCGGTTGCTATGCCTTATATTTTTGTGGTAAATGAAAATGAGGAGGTAGGCGATTCAGAATATTTAGAATAGATAAATACATTGATAAATTAATTATTTTATTAAAAGATGTTTTTAGCGAAAGACTGGTGTATATTGGATTACAAGGAAGTTATTTCCGTAACGAAGAGACAAAAAACAGTTTATGGATATAAAAAAATTATATTTGATACAAATTTAACTAATACTCGTGCACAACATGTTTATGAAAAGCTAGGTTTCAAAAAAATCGGAATAAAAAATAATTCATGGAAAAACCAACTCGGTGAGTTGCAATCTTCCGTTGACTATAAATTAATGGTAGAGTGTGCTACCGAAAAAGGATGATTCTGTTAAATGAAATCATCCTTTGGTATAATTAAGGTATTTTCTTTATTTGAAAAGAAAGTTTATTTTCCTACTGTAAAATGTCCTATTTTTTTTAAAATAATGCTAGCTCCTTTCTAAGGTGATTTGCTTCCTCTAAAATCTGAATAAAAGCTTCTTCTTCTCTATCGCAGCCAAGAAAAGAAAGCGCTTTGTAAAGAAACAGAATTTCTGATTCAGATGTTGTCATTTGGTTTGGATGTTGATATAAGTGTAGGGCAAGGTTTTGCAGTTCAGATAAAAGCTGAAGTTTTAATTTACGAATAGGTTCTTTGGCTTTATAAATTCGCTGCATATCATAATCAGAAGTATTGCCACAAGGAGAGGAACATTGTGCGCAGTTAGGGGAAATCTTATTTTTTTCAATATAGATTTCATTGATAATTTCTTGAGATAACAGAGTTTTTTCATCTAAAGTTTTGTATTCCATAAATGGAAATACAAGAGCTTTTATAATTAGAGTATCTGTATTTGAGGTTTTGGGATTGGTTTCACAGGCTCCGACCAATCCAATTAGTGTACTAATAATATGTTCTTCTTGTAAAGTCAAAGTGATTCCTCCTTGCTTTTTATTATTATAATATGACATATGAAAGGTATTTATAAAGTATGAGAATATTTTTTATTGATTTTATAGACAGAAATTGTCTTATAATTTCTCACAAGTTTTTTGATTTTGTCAAGATTAGTTGACACATTTTTCTCAAGGGTTTTGTACCTATCCCTTTTAGGGAATTATAGTATTGCTCAAATTTTTGAGAATGGGATACAAAATAATTATGATCCTATTTGAAAAAGGACAATTAGAATAGTGGAGGATTAGATTGGAAATTAGCTATTATTATCAAATATTAAATATTGGAATTTTATATGAAAAGGGGAGACAAAGAGGAAAGCTGTACAGATTAGGTGAAAGGAAACGCCTTAGAGAAGAAGTATTTTTTTGGAAAATGATTTTAGAATTTATTACTGCTGAGGAAAATGGTATAGATTCTTCTGATAGATTGTTTGAGTTGTTAGAAAGAATGTGTAAAAAATATAATTTTCCAAATTATAAAAGAGTTTTACAAAAAAAGTCAGAGATAGTAAATGATAAATTCTTATTTAGAATAAAAAAAGAAGAAGAAATAAAAGTTCAGCTTTTTATTTCTAGATTATTGTCTGATATAGATATAAATTTGCATAAATTTAGAGGTAAAGAGAAAGTATATCGTCTGCTAGCAATTCTTCATAATTTACCTAAAGTTATGTATGGAAAGAGTGTTTTGAATAAAGATTTTAGACCTATATCATGTAGAGATGCATTTTCGTATGCCAGAGGATATATGAATAATAAAATGATGGAAGAATACAAAGTACAGGCAGTGAAGCTTGCAAAAGAAATGGGGTTTGCGAAGGCCACCAAAGAACAGTAGTATGCTCCAATCATTTATAGTATTGTTTTCTTTTGAGCATAGTCATCTTTTGGTATCATGCTCTGTCCTGTAGGCTGTGCTGGTGTATTGGCTCCTGCGGTTACTATGGATGACTGCACCACAGATACTAGTAAATTATACAACAAAAGATTTCTATTGACAAATAGATTGCAAGATGTTATCCTTTAATTAGGGTGCAATATGCACTCTGATTAAAGGAGGATTGATTATGATACAACAAGTATCAGATTTTGAATTGGAGTTGATGAAAACAATTTGGGGAAATGGTGGGTCAGCTCTTTACGCTGAAATCGTACAAGCATTGGAAGCCAAAGGCACACCAGCAACCAAAAACACCATCATATCTCTGTTGTCCCGCCTGATTAAAAAGGGCTATCTTTCCTCAAAAAAGGTCGGACGCCAGAACACCTATACCGCCCTTGTTTCTGAAACGGAATATCAGGAAGCACAAACGGAAACTTTCTTAAACAAGGTTTACGAGGGGAGCGCAGAGGGCCTAATCTCGACCTTGATACAAAAGAACTTGATTTCTTCTGATGACTACGAAAAGCTGAAAAAGCATTGGGGAGGGGGCGAAGGAAAGAATGATTGAACTGCTGAAAATATTACTATCTTTGTCCCTGTCAGGAGCGTTGCTTATTCTTGTTTTGCTTCTATGCAAACCGCTTTACAAGAATAGATTAAGTAGACAATGGCAGTATTACATTTGGCTGATAGTGATTGCCCGCCTCTTACTTCCGTTTACCCCAGAAACAAGTCTTGTAGGGAATTTGTTTCGAAAGGTTGATTTCTCTATCGTTCAGATCAGTACAAACGAGTCAACAGACAGCCATTTGTCACCTAAAACGGACTTTGCGGAACACGACACGTTTCCTAAAAATCAAGTCGATATGACAACCGAGGAATTCCCAGAATTTGAAATTTGCGTTCTGGTCTGGTTGATGGTATCTGTTGGATTGTTAATACGAAAGGCGACAATTTATCAAAGTTTTGTCAAATACATCAATGCTGGACGTATGGAAGTAACAGACATGAGGCTATGGGAACAGTTGGGGAAACTGGTGGAACAGGCAGGAGTAAAAAGGACGGTCGAACTTTATACAAATAGTCTTATCTCGTCCCCTCTGCTAACTGGATTTTTACACCCTTGTATCATGCTCCCCTCTGTGGAACTGTCGGATTCTGATTTGAAGAATACGATATTGCATGAGCTAACACATTACAAACGTTACGATATGTTTTACAAATGGCTGGTACAAGTAGCAATTTGCTTACATTGGTTTAATCCATTAGTTTACTTGATGGGCAAAGAGATAAACCGAGCTTGTGAATTTTCCTGCGACGAAGCTGTTATCAGGATGTTTGACAAGAAAGCGCAACGAGCTTATGGAGATACCTTGCTAAATGCGCTAAATCAAGGTGGTCAATATAAAGATTCGCTTGCTTCTGTCACACTCAATAAAAATACAGAAATACTAAAAGAAAGGTTAGATGCCATTATGAGTTTTAAGAAAAAGTCACAACTATGTGTAGCGATTTCCATTACATTGATTTTTGTCATGTGCTTTGGTGCAACAGCAGCAGGTGCATACACGAAGTCTGATTCTATAACAAGTGAAAATCCACTTCAACAGTCTAAGATTGTTGATAGTGATGAAATGATTGATGTTAAGAGTAATAATGAAAGTATGGAAATGGAAACCTTAAAAATTGGTGACAAGATATATTATTGGGTGGAAAATGAAACACAATTACGCTCTATCGGCCAAGGAAAATATAGTCTTGATAAGAATTATATACAGGCTGCTGATATTTATATGTCAACAGATGAATGGATTCCAATAGGAACAGAGGACAAGCCATTTACAGGTAGTTACTGCGGGAATGGCTGTGAAATTATTGGACTTACAATAACAGACCCTGATGCAAAAGTTATCGGATTATTTGGGGTCGCTGATGGTGCTAATATTTATAATATAATTATGTGCGATTATGATATACAGTCTGCAGGGAGAAATGTAATTGGAAAATCCATTGCTCCAATTCTTGCTTTAGGATTGGGAGATACCTGTTCCTATGATAATCAGGTTTATCCAAAAGAAAAGTAACATTTGATTTTATTTTTTCAACTGGTAAGTTGGACGGGATTTTGAAAATCTCACTTCAGAAAACCTACAAATGCTCTATTTAGATACTTTTCGATAAGAAAGGAATTTCTTCTTGTATTTTTCTTATATCAGTGTTATACTTATTAAAATGATTTCTAAAAGAATAATAAAATCTATTTAATTAAAAAAAGAAAAGGTGTAAAAGGAAGGGGATTTTATATGCCATTTATTGATTCTAAAATTGCAGGAGTTGTTTCAGAGGAAAAGAAAGAGTTAATTAAAACACGTTTTGGACAGGCAATATCTCTTTTGCATAAACCAGAAAGTTATCTTATGATTGGCTTTTCGGATCAATATGATTTATTTTTAGGTGGAAAAAAATTAGAGAAAGGTGCCTATGTGTCAGTTAGTTTATATGGAAATGCAAAACAAGAAGATTATGAAAAGATGACACAAGAAATTACTTGTATTCTAAATGAAGAATTAGAGATTCCAGCAAAAAATATTTATGTAACCTATCATGGTATTACAGATTGGGGAATTAGTGGACATCTTTTATAAAATAAGTGAAATAAGTTAGGACTGTTGTACTTGGTATGACAGTCTTTTTTTATGCAGGTTTTTACACAAGCTAATCCTGTTTATAAAGGATATATTCGATGGAATCGTTTACATAATGAAACAAAAACAATCAATAAAAAAGAAGATTGGATTGTACGAAAGGGAAATCATCCAGCTATTTTATCAGAAGAACTATTTGATAGAGCACAAAAACGTTATCAGAGTGAATATCATCCAAAAAATAAAAGAGCTTCTGCTACTTATCAGCACTGGCTAAGTGGAATAATAAAATGTTCTACTTGTGGAAGAACACTTTCCTATAATCGAGTGTATAAGAATGAGAAAAATTATTCTTATTTTCAGTGTTATGGATATAGTAAAAAATTATGTTCTGTTTCACATGGAATTAGTGAACAAAAAATAGTGTCAATCCTAGTTCAATCTTTATCTGAAGCAGTTTATACAGGTAGAAAATATCAATTAAAAGAAAAACAAAAAAAGGATAAAAAAGAAATAGAAGAGAATACAAGACAACTTCTTCAGATACAGTCGAAAAAGCTAAAAAAGAAGGAAGAAAGAATACAGCTTGCTTATAAAGAAGGAATTGATACTTTAGAGGAATACAAAAGAAATAAGCAACTTCTTTTTAAAGAAAGAAAACATTTTGAACAGATTTCTTTTTCTCTATTAGAAGAACAAGATTTTACACAGGAAGAGAAAAAAGCCCAAATATTTGATGTTATAACAGCAATACAATCCGATTGTTTCACTAACATAGAAAAAAATAAAGCACTTCGTACAATTATAGAAAAAATAGTCTATGACAAAGAAAAAGGAAATGTTTTTGTATATTATAAATGTTTTGGAAAAAAAGAGGAATAAAAATAATAGATGTTTTTCTTTTAAAATGTTTATTGGTTTTCGAATAAGGTTGACACAATGGGGCTCTAAAAGTTTGGGAGATCAGGGATATAGTCCGATTGAAATTCTTCGTTATTATTATGGAGATGATATGTATATTAATACAGCAGAACAGATTTCAGGAATTCCATCTTCTTATCCTGGTACAGAACTGCGAACAGGTTCAAGAGGAGATAAAGTACGACAGATGCAAGAACAATTAAATGTAATTGCAGAGGTTTATAGTGCAATTCCTCGTGTTATAGCAGATGGGATATTTGGAGCTATGACAACAGAGGCAGTAAAGGAATTCCAATCGATTTTTGGATTGCCGCAAACAGGAGTAGTTGATTTTCCAACATGGTATAAAATTTCGGAAATTTATGTAGGGATTAGTCGAATCGCAGAATTGCGATAATATCGCTATGATTTTAAATAAAAAAGTGGAAGTGGCGTATCATTGCTTCCTCTTTTTTATTTAACATAGGAATAGCTTGTAAAATAATTGCTCCATTGTTTTCTAGTAGAAAAGAATAAAAATTTTGCTTGCCAAATAAAATAAAGTGTGATAAAATTGCTTCAATTTGAGGAAAAATAAGTAAAAATTCTCAATATGTGAAAAAGCGATTCATCCAGTCAAGGTAATTTGCTTGATAAAAGATGAGCCTATGCTTTTTTTTTTGCATGAACATAGAAAATCAGTCAAAAAAAGAAAGGAACAGGTGAAACAATGAAAGCTTTTCTAATTCTAGAGGATGGAACTATCTTTACTGGAACCAGTATTGGTTCGAAACGTGAAGTAATCAGTGAAATTGTCTTTCACACTTCTATGACAGGCTATCTTGAAATTCTTACAGACCCTTCTTATGCCGGACAGGCAGTCGTAATGACATATCCACTTATTGGTAATTATGGTATCTGTTATCAAGACATGGAGTCAAAAACTCTATGGCCAGATGGATACATTGTAAGAGAATTATCCAGAGTATCAAGCAATTTCAGAAGCGAAGAAGATATCCAAACAATATTAATAAAATATGATATTCCAGGTATTTGTGGGATTGATACAAGAGCATTGACTAAAATTTTAAGAGAAAAAGGCACAATGAATGGAATGATTACAACAGATGAAACTTGTCTTTTAGAAAGTAAGATAGAAACAGTAAAAAAGAGAATAAAAGCATATTGTTGTAAAGGAGTAGTAAAAAGAGTTACCTGTAAAGAAAAGAAAGTATTAAAGGGAGAAGGTTTTCAAGTGGCACTCCTTGATTTTGGTGCAAAAGATAATATTGCCCGTTCTTTGCATAAAAGAGGCTGTGAAGTAACTATTTATCCAGCAGAAACAAAAGCGGAGGAAATTCTTGCAGAAAAGCCAGATGGAATTATGCTTTCAAATGGGCCAGGCGATCCAAAAGAATGTATTACAATTATAAAAGAAATAAAAAAATTGTATGATTCCAATGTTCCAATTTTTGCTATTTGTTTAGGTCATCAACTGATGGCACTTGCAACAGGAGCAGATACCCGTAAGTTGAAATATGGACATCGGGGAGGCAATCATCCAATAAAGGACTTACAAACAGGACGAGTCTATATTTCTTCACAAAATCATGGGTATGTAGTAGAGGAAGATACTGTCGATCCAAAGATAGCAGAGCCTAGTTTTTGTAATGTAAATGATGGAACCAATGAAGGACTTCACTATTTAGGAAAAAATATTTTTACTGTACAGTTTCATCCAGAAGCATGTCCAGGTCCACAGGATACAAATTTCTTATTTGATCGTTTTGTTAATATGATGGAAGTGTTTGGTTTGAAAAAGAATGGAGGTGTCTAACTATGCCTAGAAATTCGAATATTAAAAAAGTATTAGTAATTGGTTCTGGACCAATTGTAATTGGACAGGCAGCCGAGTTTGATTATGCAGGAACACAAGCGTGTCGTTCATTAAAGGAAGAAGGGATTTGTGTTGTATTAGTTAATTCAAATCCTGCAACAATTATGACAGATAAAGATATTGCAGATATGGTTTATATCGAGCCTTTGACTGTTTCTGTATTAGAGCAAATTATAAAAAAAGAAAAACCAGATAGTATTCTTCCAACTTTAGGAGGGCAAGCAGGGTTAAATCTGGCAATGGAACTAGCAGAGAGTGGATTTTTAAAAGAACATCATGTGGAATTAATTGGCACCACACCAGAGACAATAAAAAAGGCGGAAGACCGTTTGGAATTTAAAATGACAATGGAAAAAATAAAGGAACCAATAGCTGCTTCTTTGGTGGTAGAAAATATAGAAGATGGCGTTTCCTTTGCCAAAGAAATAGGCTATCCCATTGTGTTACGTCCTGCTTATACATTAGGAGGAAGCGGTGGTGGTATTGCAGAAAATGAAGAAGAATTGGTTGAAATTCTTTCTAATGGATTGCGCTTAAGCCGTGTTGGACAAGTGTTAGTAGAACGTTGTATTGCTGGATGGAAAGAAATTGAATATGAAGTAATGCGTGATAACGCTGGAAATTGTATCACAGTATGTAATATGGAAAATTTAGATCCAGTAGGAGTTCATACTGGAGATAGTATTGTAGTTGCACCTTCTCAGACATTAGGTGACAAAGAATATCAAATGCTGCGTTCTTCTGCATTAAATATTATTGATGAACTAAAAATTACTGGAGGCTGTAATGTTCAGTTTGCACTGCATCCTTCTAGCTTTGAATACTGTGTGATTGAAGTCAATCCTCGTGTTAGCCGTTCTTCTGCCCTTGCCTCGAAAGCAACTGGATATCCCATTGCAAAAGTAGCAGCAAAGATTGCATTAGGCTATACATTAGATGAAATTAAAAATGCAATTACAAAAAAGACATATGCCAGTTTTGAACCAGCATTAGATTACTGCGTAGTAAAAATTCCAAGACTGCCTTTTGATAAATTTATTAGTGCAAAAAGAACTCTAACAACACAGATGAAAGCAACAGGAGAAGTTATGAGCATTTGTACGAATTTTGAAGGTGCACTGATGAAAGCATTGCGTTCTTTAGAGCAGCATGTGGATAGTTTATTGTCTTATGACTTTAGTAATTTAACAGAAAAAGAACTAGAGAAAGCATTATATCGTGTGGATGATAGAAGAATTTTTGTAATTGCAGAGGCATTGAGAAAAGGAATTTCTTATAAAACAATTCATAAAATTACCAAGATCGACAATTGGTTTATTGATAAAATAGCTATTTTGGTCGAGATGGAGCAACGACTAAAAAAAGAAACTCTTACAACAGAGCTATTAAAAGAAGCAAAACGGTTGGAGTTTCCAGATAGTGTAATAGGAAGATTAACAAAAAAGACAGAAAAGGAAATAAAGGCGTTAAGGGAGCAATATCAAATTCGAGCTGCTTTTCAGATGGTAGATACCTGTGCTGCTGAATTTGCTGCAGAAACGCCATATTATTATTCTTGTTTTGGAAGTAAAACAGAAGTAGAAATACAAAAGAGAAAGAAAAAGGTATTGGTTTTAGGTTCTGGTCCAATTCGAATTGGTCAGGGAATTGAATTTGATTATTGTTCGGTTCATAGTACTTGGGCATTTCGGCAGGAAGGATATGAAACAATTATTATCAATAATAATCCAGAAACAGTTAGTACAGATTTTGACATTGCAGACAAATTGTATTTTGAACCATTGACACCAGAGGATGTACAAAATATTGTAGAGGTAGAACAGCCAGATGGTGCTGTAGTACAGTTTGGTGGTCAGACAGCAATTAAATTGACAGAAAGTTTAATGAAAATGGGGGTTCCTATTCTTGGGACGAAAGCAGAAGATGTAGATGCAGCAGAGGATAGAGAATTATTTGATAAAATTTTGGAAGAATGTAAAATTCCAAGACCAGCAGGGCATACCGTATTTACCTGTGAGGAGGCAGTTCGTGCAGCAAATGATTTAGGATATCCTGTATTGGTTCGTCCGTCTTATGTTTTAGGAGGACAGGGAATGAGAATTGCGATTAGTGAGGAAGATATTCGTGAGTTTATTGGAATTATTAATCGAATTGCACAGGAGCATCCGATTTTGGTTGATAAATATTTAGTTGGAAAAGAAATTGAAGTAGATGCTGTTTGTGATGGTACAAATATTTTAATTCCTGGCATTATGGAACATATCGAGCGTGCAGGAATTCACTCTGGAGATAGTATTTCAGTTTATCCAGCACAAAGTATTAGTCAGGTGGCAGTGGATACAATTGAAGAGTATACAAAAAGGTTAGCAAAAGCACTGCATGTAAAAGGTATGATAAATATTCAGTTTATTGTATGTCAAGATAAGGTTTATGTGATTGAAGTAAATCCTCGTTCTTCACGAACAGTACCTTATATCAGTAAAGTAACAGGAATTCCAATTGTAAAATTGGCAACAAAAGTGATAATTGGAGATACCATTCAAGAACTTGGATATCAGCCTGGACTACAGAAAAAGTCAGAGTATATTGCAATTAAGATGCCAGTATTCTCTTTTGAAAAATTACGGGGAGCAGATGTTAATTTAGGACCAGAAATGAAATCTACGGGAGAATGTCTTGGAATTGCACATCAGTTTAATGAAGCATTATATAAAGCGTTTTTGGGAGCTGGAGTAAATCTTCCAAAACATCGAAAGATGGTGCTTACAGTAAATGATGAAGCGAAAGAGGAGGCATTAGAGATAGGAAGACGATTTGAAGCACTTGGTTATATGATTTATGCGACACTTGGAACAGCAAAGTATTTACAACAGAATAAAGTACATGCAGTAAAGATTAATAAATTGGAGCAGGAATCCCCTAATTTAATGGATTTAATTTATAGCCATGAACTGGATTTGGTAATTGATATTCCAGCTCAGGGGTATGAACGAAGTCGAGATGGATTTTTGATTCGACGTCATGCAATAGAAACTGGGGTAAATGTAATTACTGCTTTGGATACAGCTTATGCGCTGCTTACTAGTTTGGAAGATGCTAAAAATCGGATATTGACTCCAGTAGATATTGCTACATTGAATCCCTAATATATGGTAATCAATAAATTTAATTTTATTGATAGGATAGAAAAATTGGTTGATTTATAATTTATCAAAGGCAGCTAAAATCTATATTTCAAATAATATGGTATAATAGGGACTGATTAAAGATTGATATTGAAATCAGTCCTATTTTTTGTTCCCTTAAGATAAAACGATAATATAGTGATAAACTTTACTCTTTTTTGGATTATTTTGTGTTATAATCTATTCTATAAATTTCTTTTATAATTTTTTTTAAATGGAAATACGTAGTATTACTTACAACCTGAGTTTTGGTTTTTTGTATATAGGAATATTTTATATCATATCTTGCATGACAGATGATGAGAGGAGATAAAACAGATATTATTATGGGGATGGTATTTGGATTTGTTCCAATAGGATTACTGTTTTTATCTATTTATATTTATTCCTATTGTTGCAGGAGATCAAATGGAGGAACAGTTACAATCAGAACTGCCTTTGGTTTTCTAATGACATAATTTTTGGATATAATTGAAAGTAAAATAATAACAATTTAGTAGTATATTTAAAAAATTTATGGTACAATAGTCTTAAATTGGTAGTCAATAGAAGAAAAAGAAGTACAATGGGGTTTGGGCGAATGGAGGTTTTTATGAAAAAGGAGAGAGTTGTTGTTGCATTGGGGCGAAATGCAATTGGAAAAACTTTACCAGAACAAAAGGCAGCGGTTGTAAATGCGGCTCGATATTTAGCAGATTTAATTGAGGAAAAATATCAGATAGTTATTACACATAGTAATGCTTCTCAAGTAGGGATGTTACGGGCAGCTATGACAGAACTTAGTCATTTAGAACCAGAGTATACTACTGCACCAATGGCAGTATGTGGAGCGTTAAGCCAAGGGTATATTGGTTATGATTTACAGAATGAAGTACGTACAGAACTTTTAAATCGAGGAATTTTTAAAACAGTAGTAACATTAATCACGCAAACAAGTGTAGATCCCTTTGATAAGGCATTTAGCAGGCCCTCTAAGATAATTGGACGATTGATGGACAAGGAAGAAGCGGAAGAAGAAATAGCAAAGGGAAATCATGTGATTGAAGTAGAAGATGGCTACAAAAGAGTGGTATCGGCTCCAAGACCAGTAGATATTTTTGAGATTGATGCGGTTCGTGTACTTGCTGATGCAGGGCAGGTTGTGATTGCCTGTGGAGGTGGAGGTGTCCCTGTGCTTCAGCAAGGAACAAAGCTTCGTGGAGCAAGTGCGATTATTGAAAAGGATATGGCTGCCGCAAAAATGGCACATCTTCTTGGATATGATGTGTTGTTGATTTTAACTGAAATTGATAAAGTATATTTGAATTTTGGCAAAGAAAATCAAGTTGCTTTGGATCAGATTACAGTAAAAGAAGCGGAACAATATATCCAAGAGGGACAGTTTGGAATTGATACTATGCTTCCTAAAATAGAAGCGGCTGTTGAATTTGTTTCTGCTGCACCGAAAAGAAAAGCAATTATTGCTGAGTTAAGAGATGCATTAGATGCATTGGATGGACGAGCTGGAACAGTAATTATTTAAGTGAGGATAGTATGTTGGTAGAAATAGAAAGGAAGAAAGGATGAAACAATTTGTAGGAATAAGTAGGAGCTGTGATTTAAAAGAGGCAGTAAAAGGATTACATGCTCCAAATTTGATCATTATGTGTGTTAGTGAAAAGGAGTTGTTTCAAAGTAAGGTAGAGGAATTAGAGCAACTTTATCCTGGGGTTCCAAGTATTGGCTGTGTTGGACAAAGTTATGGGGGAACACAGGCATTGGAAAAAGGAATTTTAATAACAGCTTTTTGTGAAGGAGTTGCAGCAGCAGCGAATGTTTTAACAGAAGTATCTAAGATGCCAATTAGAAGAATCCGGCAATTTGAGCAGGATGTCAGCCAAGTAGGCGGTAGTTCAGATAACGTAGTATGTATTGATTTTTGTAGTAGTAATGATGAATGTGTTCTTACAACAATGAAAACTGTATTAGGAAAACGGCGGATTCAACTTACTGGTGGAACGGCATGGGAAGGTTTGGTTAGTGCAAATGGAAAGGTATATTTTGATGCTTGTGCTTATGCAATTATAAGAAACCTATCTGGAAAAGTAAAGGTTTATAAAGAGAATTTATATATAAAAACAGAGAAGCGATATATTGTTACAAAAGCGATTCCAGAAAAAGATATAATTTGTGAATTAAATGGGGAACCATTTCAAAAAGTTTATACAAGGGAATGTAATGTAACGCCAGACAAAATTGGACAGCAAACATTTGTCAATCCACTTGGACGTATTATTGGAAATGAAACCTATATTGTATCATTAAAAGGAGATGCTGGAAATCAAGCATATTTTTGCTATCGAAAAGTGTTTCCAAAAGATGTCATTTATTTTTTGCAGATTGGAGAAATTGATCAGATTGTAAAGGAGACCGTGGCAGGAATTCAAAAGGATTTTAAACGAATATCTGGAATTTTTTCAGTGAATTGTTTGTTCCGCTATCTGTTATTTCAGCAGAATCATTATACAGGGAAGTATTTTGAACAAATGGGAAGATTAGGTGCTCATGCAGGATTGATTGGATTAGGAGAACATTATAATGGACAGCATACGAATCAGACCTTTTCCTGTGTGGTATTTGAGTAGACAAGAGGTGAATGGATGAAATTATTTTTAAAAAAGACAGAAGCGGAAAAACAAGAAGAAAAATCGGTTGATCTAAAAGAGCAGGTTTATCCTATTGTTTATACAAAACAATATATGGATCATCAGTATGATAAATTGTCAGAAGAAGAGGTAATTACCTCCAAACAGATTTTAGAAATTAAAGAAGCATTTCAGGCAGTTTTGCAGGAAGTAGATGGCTTAAGTAGTCATATTAGTGAATTTGGAAATATGTTTTGTGGAATTTCTGATGCAGCCGATTCTTTTCAAAATGTACGAAGTGATATTATTTTGTCAGTTGAACAGGCACAAGAACAGGTGGAACAGCTAAAGAAGGATTCTAAGAAGGTAACAGAAAAGTTTTATTTTATGGATCAAACATTTGATGCACTTTTAACAGCGATTAATGAGATTAAAAACTGTACAAAAAGCATTATTGCTGTAGCAAATAAAACCAATATGTTGGCATTAAATGCTTCAATTGAGGCAGCACGAGCAGGAGAACAGGGAAGAGGATTTTCGGTTGTTGCCGGACAGGTAACAGGGCTTGCAGAGCAAATAAAAAAGTTAGTTGGTGTAGTTAATGAAAGTATTGCTCATGTGGAAGTAGAAACAGAAGAGTTAAGTACTTCTTTAGTACAGGCAAAAACAGCATTGGAAGAAAATGAAAAAAATGTAGATGCAACACATGAAATTTTTGAAGCAATTAAGAAACAGACAGATGAAGTAAATCAGGTACAGAATGATATTTCAGATGCGATTTCTGTTTCACGTAAAAAGATAGAAGGAATTTCTGACTTTGTAGTGTTGTCAAAGTCACATTATGATAAGGTTTTAAAATCAATTGAGGATATTGAAGAGAGTGATGGAAAAAAGGCAGCGATATTGGAAGAAATTCGAAATTTGCTTTGTCAGATTGAGCCACTTGCAGAATATATTGCGATAGAAGGAAAAACAAATAAAAATTTGTAAAATTCGGCACTTGATATGCCAGATGGGTGTTCAAGTGCTTTTTAAGGGATAAATAAATTTAATACTACATTTTTAATTTATCGAAAAATAGAGAGAAATAGAAGAAGAAATATTTGGGAATTTTAAAAGAGATGGAACATTTTTGGAAAACTTGCATAGAATAAAAATGTATCAACCAAGTCTGATGAAAATAGAATAAGTTTTTGCAAAATAACAGGGTACTATACATAAAATATGCAGCCGTAGTTTTTTTACAGGTAGTCAGACAGTTTTTTTGGGTGATAAAATACATGGTTTTATCAGGCTGCTCTATGTATAGACAATGCCGGAACGGGAGTAATTTCGTTCCGGTATTTTTATTTTAAGAAAAAATAAAAGTAGGTGCTTATAGGGAAGGGCAAAAGGATAGAGTGAATTCTTTTGATTGAGAAAAAATGACTGTTTTTTGGGAGAATTGGAGAATAAAGAGGTTGGTTTAAAAAATTGTTGAATCTAGGGGGGCTTATGCGGACGCAAAACGAAATAGGAGGGTCTATTCCAGGCCCGCTTGCGCTTAGGATTTCCTCGTAGCGGACACTAAGGCACTAAAATACAGTGCCTAAGTGCCGACGGGAAATATGACCTTTCATAGACCCTCCTATTTCGTTCTGCTGTAAACATAAGTATGTTAGTTAAGTGTGTCCTTATATAGGTGGCAGGTTTTAAAAATATTGCTATTTTTTGATTTGATAATGCGGTAGTATATTTTTGAAAATATTTCTTGACTTTTATGGATGTAGGGCATATTATACTTATGACTCAAATAGTGTTTTAAGTCATAGAAGGGAGAAGACGATATGGCAAGAAGTTTTACGGAACGAGAAAAAGAGAATATAAAAAGAAATTTTCAAGAAGCCTGTAAGAAGAACTGGACACAGTACGGCTATAGAAAAACAAGTGTTGATGATCTTTGTAAACAGGTAGGTATCTCAAAGGGGGCATTTTATCTTTTTTTTGAATCAAAAGAGGCACTTTTTTGTGAGGTATTGTGTTCTGTGCAAGAACAAATCTGCAATATGGCGTCTAAGGTAATCGAAAAGCACAGAGATAAATATGGTGTTGCAGAAGCCTTAAAGATTATTTATCGAGAATATGATAAAAACAATTTTTTGTATGATTCAGATAGTGCAGATTTTATAATTTTAATGAATAAGTTATCAGAGGAACAGGTAAGAAAAATTGAGGAATCTAATCGTATGAGCCAACAGCTTTTTTTAAGACAATCGTATTTAAAGTTTAAGGTTGATACGGATTTGGCGATGTCAGTTATTTATTCTTTGATTATGAATGTCAAAAATAAGGATATTCTTCCACACAATCACTTGGAAACGTTTGATTTTATGGTTGACAATTTGATTGACAATTTATATGAATAACAGGAGGTAGAAAATGAAAACAGGAGTTATAAAGAGAAATAATATAGAGGTTGTAGTTGTGAATAGTGACAGATTGCTGATTACAGATGTCCAGTCAGCTTTAGATTTGGTTATGACTATAAGATATGAAACGGGCTGCACAAATATTGTTATAAATAAAGAGGCTATTGTGAATGATTTTTTTGTCTTAAGTACTTGTCTGGCAGGAGAAATATTACAAAAATTTATCAACTATGACGTGAGATTTGCGATATATGGCGATTTTTCAAAATATACAAGTAAACCATTAAAGAATTTTATGTATGAAAGTAATAATGGAAAGGATATTTACTTTCAGCCTACTGCTTCTCTTGCTGTTGACAAGCTTTGTGGATGTGCTAAGTAAATAAAAAAAGAGATAGTTACAAACGCTGATTTACAGGAGGTAACATATGGATGTAGACTCAGCCGAATGGATAAGGTGTTTTGTCCAAAGTGCTTTAAGAGATGTAAGAGATTTACAGATAGTAATTATTATTGAGTCAGTCATTGTGCAGAGTCAATGAACTTGTGAGATATATCCTAGTTTATTGGATCTGCTCTTTTATTGTAAGGAAAAGGGATTTGGAAGAGTTTATTAGTAATGTAGATGTTTATGGAGCTGCTGAAATGTAGGAAACTTGCTATTGACAGGTTAGGAAAAACAGTTATGGTATGGTTTATTTTTTTAGAGAATAAATCGTCAAAATTGTCGTCAGAAAAAGTTTAGTATTTTTTCTTTTTTTGAAAATTTTTAACTGTTTTTATATAATTTACTTTTTTTGGCAGAAATAATTATTCATCTAAAAATATAACTATAAAGAAATTTACCAAAGGGCAGGCTATTCTACGCTATTTTTACTTGGAAGTCTTTATGTGCCACTAAGGGAAGAGTTTCAAAATGTAGTGCGAGAAATAAAAGAGAAACCAGATAAAATTTTAATAACTTCAGGTGGAACCGATGCTTATAATATTCTTGGGAATTTATTGTATGAATTAAAAAAACAACATTGGTTTTATCAGTTTGAATATTATGTAGTAGCTGGCTGATTTCACAAACAAATGGAGGAATTAAAAATGGAATGTGAATTAAACCAAAATATTCATTTATTAGTAAACATTCCTAATATTTCTGACTATATGAGAGAGTGTGATCTTGCTGTAACGGCTGGTGGGGTGACAATATATGAATTATGTGCAAGTGGAATTCCATCTATTGTATATACTATGGCAGATAATCAACTTGAAATTGCACAGACAGTTTCTGAGGATGGAATCATTCCTTGGGCGGGAGATATTCGTAATGATAAAAAAGATTGTATAAAAAATATAATAGAACAGATAAAACTGTTATCAAAAGATGTGAATGTAAGAAAAAAGAGAAGTGCTGCAATGCAGAAACTTGTGGATGGAAAAGGAGCCCAAAGATTTGCTTTCTATTTGGCAGAAAAATTTCTTGTGTGAGGTAAAGTACAGTTTACAAGGGACTACACAAGGTAACGGTCTGACGGGTGCTGATATGCCCGTCAGATTTTCCATGTGATGTTTAAGCTGTCGCTTGTGGCGGCAATGGTGGTAATCATCAAATCCACCAC
>CAJTXA010000004.1 GCA_910579865.1 uncultured Lachnospiraceae bacterium | reverse complement strand
TACATCAGCAGCATGAGAAAAACAAGTGAGGAATTCAATTCTGAAACCATAATAGAAAACATAGGGTATCTGGGCGGCTAGGAACTTACCGAGCTGCCATATTGAGAAACCATCAACAATTACCTGAAAGGATAATGGCGTACTTTGTTCACATTTTATTTACTCATGCGTTTGTCGTGAAAACTTTCTTTTTTCTCTTGCGTTCTGCTGCCAGATATGTTATATTGAAAATACAAAAGGGAAAGCCATAGAAGTGGCTACCCTCACAATAACATTAACGTGTTACAAAGTAACAGCCGTCAACTATTGGTAGTAGTGGCGGCTATTTTCGTCCCCTGAAAATTTGATAGCACAAACTCACAAGGGCAACAATGAATAGCTTGTCCCTCCGAAAAAGAGGGCAGCCGCCTTTGACTCTATGGTTTCCCACGCTCCAAGTATAACACATGTTTTTTTGTTAGACAATCACTCTATCTTATTTTTTACCTATTTTTCCGCTTTTATTCTTTTACCCTTATATTTCTACCCTCACATCATCTTCAATCAAATTTGCCCTTTTCATACCTGTACTACCGTCATTTCCGACTATTTCTTTTTAACCTTTCCCCCATCTGCTGCCATTGCTCCTTTGTAAATTGTCTTGGTGGTGAAATTTTAATCCATGAAGTAGGGATATGGGCGTAGATGCTCCCGTCTGGATTCTCTGCCATAATGTTACATTCTTCTGGATGCTCCGTCACTAACTTCCTCATTCTGGACTTAAAACGCCCTTGTGAAAAGGTTACAGTCGCCCTTTCTTTGTGCGTTATCGTATATACTAATTCAATTCTGCTCGGAAAATCAAGGCTTTTCGCTCCTGCGCATATCGTGTAAAGAAACTCTTTTTTTATGCGCACTTCTGCGCATTTTCCCCATGCACATTACCATGTTGCATAATTCTTTTTTTGTTCTACATTTCGCAACTTTCAGTGAATCATACATGCTTTTTTATTTGCATTTTCGTGCATTTTATATATTTTCCTCTCTGCTGCCTTTTACCCTAAAAAGTTCGAAAAAACTATTATAAAAACCTTTTTATAACTTTACACACTCTCTGCCATTATTAGTAGTACTTTCATTTCAATTTCTCCTGGCAAAAATAACAAAATGTGCTGTATATGAAATAACCACTGTATTGACTACTTATAAACTGAATGTTGCATCCAAACCGGCTTTCCCACGTTTTCAGTGATGTCATAAAAGCAACTGAGGAAAGTTCGGTCTTATATGCATGATTGATAATGTCAGTATAACCGCCCGGATGCTCCACCATTAAATAAATTTTTGCCCCACCATTTCCAGCTTTCAAAAACTCCGTTTCAAACTGTTGTCGCTTCTGTGCAAGATTGCCGCTACCTCTTCTACAACCGATTCCCAAAATTCTTCTGTACTTTCCACGTAGTAATATTTCTTAAAAATGTCCAGACTTCCCCGAAATAAGAAAATTCCATTTTTATCTGCTCATTGGTTGCCACTCAATTCACCCCCCAACTATTAAAAAGCCATTACAAAAAACATAAAATTGCTTACACCCATTTTGCACACTTCAATTTACTAAAGTGCTTGAAACCGTTGACGGATTTATGGAAATTATAAAAATATGCCATAAAGCAAAAATCTCCTTCTTACTTTATGGCATATCTACTTTTTATTATACTTCTACTGTAATATCATCTTCTAACTCAAATTCTACAAATGATTCTTCTGTATCTGGTGTTGCAGTTTGCCATTTCTTTCTATAGCACTCTACTTTCTCTTTTAATTTCTTCCAAAATTCCTTTAAGGCTGGAAGTGCAGTTTCTATCATCCATTTTTTCACTACTTCATATTTTTCTACAGTAAAGTCCTTTACATCCTTTAATACTTCTATTGTTCGTTCTTTCATTTCAAGTAACCAATCTACGGTCTTAATTCCGCATCCAACCGAAAGTGCTGCCGCTGCCAAAATTCCAATGACTCCATATCCAAGCACTGCTGCTGCCAAGAAAAATACCACTTTCTGCACCTTAAAAACAATCACTGCAACTGCTACACATACAAAAACTGTCATTGCCGCAGTGGCAATTCTCTTAAGTATTTCTAACACTTTATCCCATGGAATCTTTCCTAACATTCCATCTAATCGTGCCTTAAAAGAAGCAAAAAATGCTGCCACTGCTGCTCCGATTTCTTTTGCTCCCATTCCAGAAGAAAGAGATTCTAATTTTCCCTGCATCTGAAGAATATAGACTGCCAAAGCCATATAATATTTCTCATCTTTCTCTTCATATACCTTTGTTATCTTCTCAAGTGCTTCTTTTCCTATTGTATCAAAAAGTCCATCAAATACTTCAATTCCTTGTGCCTCTCCATGAAGTAAAGAAAATTCATCTAAATATTCCGCAACTAACTCCTTTAATTGCTCCAAATCTTCTACTGTAATTTCTCCCTCTTTCTTAATACAAAAACTTTCTAATTCCTCTAAATCATACTCTGGATGTTCTGTCATTTCCTTTGAAAAAGTTTCCATTACTTCTGCTAAAAATTCATACTGTTCCTGTACTGTTTTTTCATTCAATTTAGATTGATTTAAAATTTCTATTAAAAAGGCCTTTCGATCCTCTTTTTGATTTAACTGTTCTAAAATATCTTCAAATTTCTGAATTCCACTGCAGATTTCCTCTACTGCTTTCTCTTCTTCTATATTTTCCACTCGACTTGAAAGAGAAATACGCATATTCTCTTCTAAAGAAAGTTCTGGATTTACTTCACTTTTAATCTCTGTTATCAGTTCCTGTAACATACGAATTTCATTTTCTGTAATTTTTCGACTCATACAATTTCCTCCTAATTCACCAATTCATCAATTTTCAAAAAATTATACCCCATTTGGTACAACATTTACTTGGCTTTTCTCATCCTCTGCATCCCTTTGATTCTTCCAATTCATTCTAGCCGTTCCATTTTCTTCCGAAAAAGCAGTTTTACTTCTCTGCCGTTTCTCCCTAATCTTTTCCATACATAATGCTAATACTGTTCCAAATCCTTTCGCAAACATCAAGCCACCCACAACAAACCAGATATAAAGTGCTGTCGAAGAAAAAATACTGAGCAAAAACCCAAGCTGGCTCAATTCCATAGCAAACAATATCGACTCTGCTGCAATTCCTGCTACAGAAGATGTCAACATAAGAACTGCTCCAAATGCCGCACAGATCACACCAGAAACCATATCAGAAAATAACCATTCCTCATTTGTCAATGTCTGACAACAGGTAAATAAAACCATTTGTACTGCAGAACAAACTCCAAGCAGCTCTGGATATTCTCCAAACTCCTTTGGAAGAATACCATTTAATCCAGCCAGATAAACTGCTACAGCAAACAGAAAAGCATCCTCTTTTGCCATGCTTTGTTTCAATGAGCTTTCCCTATCCTCCCACTGAAAACAAGGCTCTTCTGCCACTTCTGCCATCTCCCATACCACATCTTCCGAAAACATTCGTATTCGATTCGAAAGCATCTTTTTCAACTCTTCCTCCGTTTTTACTGCCCGATTCCCTACCTTTGAACCAAAATGTTGTTTTCTTTCAAAAGAGTCCAAAGCCAATAAAAAGAATCCCTTTCTCTGCTCCTGATTCATCTGTTTTGTAATCCGATCCAACATATGCTCTACATAGTCTGGTTCTGTTATTGCATCTTTTTCCCTACAAAATTGATACAATTCTTTTGCCCCCTGCCAGATACGCTGACAAGTGAAAACTGCCATATCATAATCTAGATTTTCACAAATCTCCATCATAGCAGTAGCTGTATACTCCACTGTAATCTCTCTTTCTCCTATCTTTTGCATCAGACATTTCTGAATCTGATTTACCTCTTCTTTCTGGGCCTCTGTCAGTTTCATTCGATTCTCACCTCCTTCTGATAAATCCCATTATAGCAAAAAAATTTTTTTATTTGCACACTTTGATTATGCAAAATTTTCACTCTCCTTTTTTATTTCATCTGAAATACACTGAAACATATAAGCATCATACTCATTTGTCTTTTCTGGCAAATCCTCTTTACGAAACTCTTTTCTCTTTCTATCATAAGCGGAAAAAGGAAACAAATCCAAACCTCCTGCATTGGTATATTGATTTTCTAATGCTTTTAACCAAAAAGTTACGATATCTCTACTATTGGTAATCCCATAGGGCTGACTATATCCTCCTATTGCAGTTTCTAACAATCCCCGTTGAAACACGATTTGAGGAATTGGCCCTATTTGATTTTCTTTTTCCATTTTTCTCTTTATACTTCGATTTGTTAAAGTGATCAAATTTACTACATTTGCTCCTGTATAAAACATATATCTTTTATGTTCTTTTGCATAAGCAGTAATCTCTTTTAAAAAAATTCCTGCTGTTTGCTGATAATGAAACTCCCCATATAGCTTTCCTTCTGCTCGTCTTTGTGCCTCTTTCATATGCAATTCAAAAATTTGAATCAATTCCTGATAAGTAGGCATAAAACTACAAAAACGCATATCAAAACGTCCATCTCGCAAAAGTTCTGGTCTTAAATTCGCCACACTATTGCTGGTAGCAAAAAAGAAAATCTGCTTTTTATTTTCCTGCATCCAATCTAACAAGGCTGTTAAAATATTCATCTTCACATCGTTATTTCCCTTTTCACTATTCTGATCAAACGTTTTTTCAATCTCGTCAATTAAAACAATACAAGGAGCAAGCGCCTCAATTCGCTTGCGGCAACGCTTAAAATTCGCCTCCGAATCTCCTACTAAACCACCTAAAAGGTTGTCCATTCGAAACTGTATCAAAGGAACATTTCCTTCTAAACCTCCCATTAGCTCTGCTGCCTTCTTCGCAGCCTGTGTCTTTCCGCTTCCTGGTACTCCAGTTAATAACACACCTTTTGGAGGTTCATTTCCAAATTGTCTGGCTTTTTCCAAATCTAAAAATTCTTCTTTTATCTCATTGATCCAATCTAAAAATCTCTCCATCCCAGCCACATAACTACCTGGTTCTTTCATTGTTACTGTAGAATCTCGTCTAGCCTCCTCCTTTTTTAAGTCTACTACCTTTTTCTTTCTTGCTCTTCGAATTCTGCCTAAATTCTCTTCCATTCCACTTTTGTCTTCCGAACGACCAAAAAAACTTCCAAATTCTGCTTGCAGATCGGCAGTAATCTCTTGCATCCCTTTATTCGAAATTCCCTTATAATCTCTGATTACTTCCTCTATTCTTCTCTGATCTACTATCCCTATCTTTTGTCTCAAAAAACTGTTTCTATCTCTTTTATATTCCTTCTCTGCTTCTAATAATAAATACTCTCGAATATCCTCCTCATCCATTTCAGGAACATCAATTACTTCTATCTCACTTTCAAACCCCTCTGGCAACTTAAAAACTGGACTAACAAGAAATAGCAAAACATATCTTTTATATTCCTGTTCCTCCTTCTCTGCTGCCCATAAAAACTGTTTTAAAAAATGTGCTGCAACCGATTCTCGAATAATATGAAAATCATTTAATAAAAAAAATACTGGATATACCTGCAAATTTACTTTTTCCCGTCTGGCTCCTATTCCCTCTTCTCTATGAAAAATTTCCTCTGGAATATATTGGCGCTCCTTTAAATGAAAAGTTTCATAGGCATCTACCAATATTCCATTTGTTGTAGCAACCCGAAACAATGCATCCCGATTTGCTGTCTGCAAAATTCTTCCTATTGTTCCATCTACACTGTTTTGTAGAATTCCTTTTAACGTATCCGCCATCTCTGCAAAAACAGACTGTAAAATCATTCTGTCTTCGGTAATAAAATATACAATATGTCTATGTTTTTCCATTAACATAGAAAGGCGTTTTTCAATCTCTACCATTCTTGACATCTGCTGCACCCCTTACAAAATATGGCGTTAAGCCTTCCATATAACTTTCTAACGACTGATAAATATTTTGCATCATTGTAGTATAAATTCTAGATACTGCTTCCTGTGTTCTGCTTTCTATTTGTGCCTTTAATTTACTTAAAATATCTTGCTTATGCTCTTTTATATGAATTTGAATTTTAATCTTCTCATTTGTCATTAATTCTGTATGCCAGCCAATCTCTCTTGCTCCTAAAAATCCAAATAAATTTCGAATCTTTTGTTTCGCATCTAAAAGATCAAACAAATAAATTTGAATCTGTTTTAACTCTCCTTCAAATGCAGTTAAAATATCCTCCTGTTCTATTTTATAATGATATTCGCAATCTGCCTTTGGAAACAACTTATAAAAATTTTCTTTCAACACCTGATTTAGCTCTGCAACTATCCCCTCTTTTTTCATAAACTCCCCTAAATCCTTTCTTACTACATCAATTGGAATATGGTACGTAATTTGAACCCAATCATATAATGTCTTCATTGATGGCTCTTCCACCCACTGTTCAATTTGTTTTATATAAACTTCTTTCCATATCTCTTCTTTACAAGTAGTTTGCACCTGTATACTGATTTTCCCTCGTATCGCTTCCAATTTTTTTTGAATATGCTGCCGAATTCGAATTAACTCCTGATATTTTGTCAGCTCCACATATCCCATATAGGCAAGCCCTCTTGACACAGAAAAACGTCGTGTTACAGAAGGCTGTTCTAATTGAATTCCATTTTGCTCTACTTGAAAAACCTCCCGCACAATCTCCTGTACAAAAGGCATCACTGTAGCCCCTCCAGTCAAAATAATTCGATCTATCTTTAACGGTTCTCCACTTTCTTCTTCTATGCACCTTGCCTTTGCTCCCTTTACAAAAGCCTGTATTGCCAGCCAAAAACTCGCATAATCTTGCGTATAATTTCCGCCAAACTTGTCCTCTTCATCTAGATAACTTCGCTCTACTCTTACTGGCATCTTTTGAATTGCAAGTTCCATAAATGCATGATCAATATCCCACCGTTTTCTAGAAGAATTCATATAAATGGAATAACGATTATCATCATACGCTCGATTTCCATCTGGCCCGAAATAGTCTTCTTTCCGCTTTCGAAGTTCGATTGTATGCACCCCCTCATTAAAGTCAATATCTACAACCTTAGCATCATGCTCTGTCTTTCTCTGATCTACAGAAATACCAGCATTTTTTTGATTTAGCTCTAAAATACAACAATCAAACATATTTTTCTCTATCATTCCAGCTCCAACTTGGCGGCTATACTCCCCAAGCACCCTTCCATTTCTCACTATCACACAATCAAATGTACTGCTTCCTCCATCTATCACTACCACAGTTTCTTTAGAATCAATCTGTTCTCTATAATACTCACTTGCCATAGCCGCCTCTGCTTCTGAATAAACAATCACAGAAAGCTTAACTTTCACTTTTACCCCTGGCTCTAACTCCCAATCCTTTGCCTCTAATTCATGCAAACTTCTCTGAAGAATCCTTTGATACTCTTTTGCATGATTTTTCCAAGCATTACTAGAAGGACGTCCTACAAAAAGAAAAATTTCCTTTTCCTCCTGTCCTCTACAGTCCCCCAAAATAATCTTATTTTTCAATAGATTTCGAACCAAACAAAAAAAAGTTTTTTCCATTAAATACTGGTATGTCAATCCTCCTTCTAATCGAGCTCCATACTTTTCAATTGCATCCTCTGGATTCTTCTTAAAATTTGTATAAATCTCCTCTGGATACTTTATCACTTCTTCTCCAATAATTTTATGCTCATCATTATAAGCGGTATAAGCCCATCTAGTATTATAATTATCAACCGCTAAATCTTCTAACCTAAGCTCTCCATACCGCAAAGTAGCCAAACAAGCGGTTAATTCTCCTGCCCCAAAATCAATTCCCACCACACTTACTTTCTCTGGATTTTTAGGTTTCACCCCAAAATATTCCCAAATTATTTCTTTTTCCATCTTCCTCACCACTTTCACTTTTCCATCTATTCTCCAATTTCATCATCCATTCCAACATTCATCCCAAACACTTCCAATACCCCGTTTCTTCTAATAAAAAGTCCAGGATACTTTATCGAATTTGAATTTACAGGAATCATACGCCCTTTTACTTCCAAATTTTCCTCTTTCTTTAACTCCTCTGCAAATAAAGGATAAATCCCATTCTTCTCCAAAAGCAGCCTCACTTCTCTTGCTAATCTATGAATCTCCTTTTTCCCCACGATATGATCCTTTTCTATCTCCTCTAACTCTTCTAACATCCTCCCTAAATCCTCAACCACCTGTCTTTTTTGCAAAACAATTCCTTTTAATTCGACCCTTCTCTCATCTTCCTTGAGATACTGTTCGATCTTCTCCAAAGGCTCTTGTTCAATCTTTTTTGTAATCTTTTCTTTATTCATCCAAATCTCTTGTTCTGGCAATACAAGTTTTCCATCTAAAATACTTCCTTTTCTTTTTTTCATCACTCGAATTAGTGGTTCAATAATAACATCCCAAATATAATACTCTATCCGTTCCTCTGTCTGTTTCTCTATTTCCTTATCTAATCCAATTAAAATTTGTAACGACCATACACTATCATTAAAAAATTCTTCATAAACATTATTTTTTTCCAGTTCCCACAATCTCTCCTGTAAATGTAAAAAACGTTCCATCAAATTAAAACGATAATTTTCGGTTCGAATCTTCTGTTCAATTTCTTCCTTTAACATCAATTTTTCTTTTTTTACTTCTTCATTTTTACTTTTTAATTCCTTACATTCTTTCTCTTTTTGAACCACTTGCCCCTTTAAGATTTGGTTTTCTTTTATTAATTCTTCTAATTGTTTTTTTACAATACGATCTACTCTTTTTAAAAGTAATCCATAAAATTTCTGAAACCGTTCAAATGATTTAAATCCCTTTTTTAATTCATTCATACAACCTTCTAATTCCTGATATTTTTCTGACAATCTACGATACTCTTCCTCAGAAATTCTTTTTCGTTCTATCATCTTTTTACACCCCACAATCATCCATTCCTATATTTGCTCCAAATACCTCCAATACTCCATTACGTTCTATAAAAAGTCCAGGATAACGGATTGAATTTTCATTTACTGGAATATATCGTCTTTTCAATTCTGGATAAGAAACTAAACGCTTATCAGCCGCAAACATAGGGTAAATTTTATTTTCTTCCAAAAGCCTTTTTATTTTTTTCGCTAATTCACATATCCTACCTCTTTCTATAACAGAATCTTGTTTCAATTGTTTTAATTCCTCTATCATACTCCCCAATCCCTGTACCACACCAATCTTTTGAAAAACAACATGTTCTATTTCTAATTTCTTTTCATTTTTTTGTATATAGTTTTCCAATTCTACTTTTTCCAAATATTCTATATTTTTTCTTACTTTCTCTTTATCAAACTGTTCCTTTGTTAAGGAAAGCAATAATTTTCCATTTACAATATGTCCTTTTGCCTGTTCTACTGCTTTTAATATGGGATCGATTATCACTTCTTCTGTATAATATCTCACTTGTTCATCTGTTAAAGTATCAAAAGAAATTTCTGTAAATCCCAATAAAATCTGTAATGGCATTACAATTTTATGAAAAAATGTTTCATATCCTTCTGCTTTTTCTATTTCCCACAGTTTCTCTTCTGTTTGAAATAATCTTTCTTGTAACATTTCTATATTTTTATTCTTTTGCTTTTCAACTTCTTCTCCATTTTTTTGTACTTGTATTTCTTTTTTTGTATGATGTGCTCCCTCCATTCGTCTTCTTCGCTCTAGTTCTTCTTGTTTTGATTCGTTTTCTCTAATTTTCCCCAAACAAATCATACCAATCCAGACAATCCCAACCATAAGCATCACAAATACAATTTCACCTGTCATTCCTGCCATAATTATTACCTCCATTTCTTTAAATCTTTAAGGATTCCCCTATTAAATTTTAACATTCTTCTCTTTTTTAAATGATCAATAACATTATTCAAATCCATCTGCTTCTTCACAAAAAACTTCTATCTCTAACTCGTTTATCTGTTTTTCCTCTACTAAAAAATAAATCTTTGTATGATACTTCCAAACTTCTGTAATCCTTCCACCTTCATTTGTTTGGTATTTTACTTTTTTCTTTTCTCCAAACTTTCGAAAATATAAGGTTTCTTTTGTTGCATATAAATAACCCTCTCGCTCAATATTAGCTGCACATACCCCTTCTATCTGTATACCATCATCCATAATAAAAGTCCCATTTTCTTTTAAAATTCCATATCGGCAAATTCCCTCACTCCAAGTATATGCAGCCTTTACATTTGAAAACTCTGTAATTTTATTATCGGATCCTAATTCCAATAAATTTTTGTTTTTCTCCCGAATTGCAGTCAAGCTATTTAGTCCCACTCCCACCCATTGAATTTCTTTCCAACTATCTATCTTATCTTTTACATTACTAATTACTTGCCCATTTTTTATTAATAATAAATAGATACTGCCATAGGCAGCAGCCATCACAATTCTTTTCTCTTCTTGTTCTTTTAACTTATTTCCTATTTCATACTTTAAGTTTGCTTCTGTACAATCTGAAATCTCACCTTGCTTTGTAAATGCAATAATTCCAAGTTTTTCTGTATAAGTAAAAAAAGAAATCTGCTCCTGCTCTGGTGAAAATTGTTTCCCCTTTTCATTGACAATTTTCCCATCTTTTAAATATAACACCCCTGATGCATATGGATACATTTGAAATCCTTTTCTTTCTTCTTTTCTATTACTTTTTTCCTCTTCTAATTTTCTTTCAAGAAATAAAATATCTTGATTTAAAATCTCTGCTCTTGGACGAACCTGTAACATAAGTAATAAAAATAAGTAGAAAAATCCTGCCTTCTTCTCATCCCAAACAATTTGTTTCTGCCTTATAAAATTTTGAATTATTGTTTTATTTCTAGAATAAAAATGGTTGCCCTTATGATCTTTACTTTTCCCACTAAATGGTTTTAAAACCTGTTCTAATCCTTCTAAATTCCAATTTCCATTCTGATAAAATGAAAACACTAACTCCTCTAATTCTCTATCTTTATCCAAAACTTCTAATACTTTTACAATTGGTTCTGCTAAATCAGCTTTCTGTCTAACAAAATCTTGTTGACAATCTAATAAAACTCCATTCTCAATATTTTCCCAAACTTCTGTTAAATCAAACTTTCCCTTTAGACTATCTAAATTGATAATCTTAACTCCTCCAATCTTCATCTTTTTCTCCTTCCAAATATTAATCCTCTGAAAACAAAGGCTTTTCCTTTGCCTCTATCAACAGTTCGTCCACTCTTTCTTTTTCGTAAATTCCATGCCGTACACAAAAGGCAACAATTCGATCGGTTCTCTCATCTCCGGGCAATAAAGAATATCCGGCCAAATTCACCAGATAATACATTTCCCAATAATCTAAATGCAAAATAATCGCCATTTTTAATACATTTCGTTTATTCGTTCTTGCACTTTTATTATCCCTTAAACGATACCATAATGTTCGATTCATTCCAATTTCATTGTAAACCTGTGCATCTGTTTTTTGTGCCCTATCCACAAAATAAATTAATTCCTTATAAAACTCTTTCCGATAGCCCTGTGTTACTGCAAGCTCCTCTTTTAATAATTGTTTTAACTCACTCATTCCAAGTGTTTTTTTCATCCAACCAATCCCTTTATTCTCTTTCTCTAAAAAATATAAAAGTGCTTGTCCAAGAGGTTGATCCCTACCCATTTCCTCTATCAGTCCTAATAATTGTCTTTCCTCTAATCTTGACAAAACCTCAATTAACAACTGACGTTCTGTTATTTTTTCATGCATTGTTTTCCTCATTCCTTTCCTATTTATTTTTATGCAAAAACAAGTACATACTCATTTTCTTTTTTGATTAAAAAAATGCCACAAAGCACTTCATCCCTATTAGCACTCTGTGGCACCCCACCCATTTATTTTACATCTTCAATCATATCTGTTACTCGTTTCTTTTCTTCTTCTGAAAGCAAATGAAACGCATCTAATATAATAGCCAATCCCTTTTCCATATGTGCAATCTTTAATATATAGCGAGTTTCTGTACTCTTTACAATAGCCGGAGTTGGAAAAGTCCGTTCCGATTCAATCTCAAAAATTCCTTCTACTTCATCTACCCAAATAGCCAATATCACTTCTCCAACTACAGTAATCAATAAGCTGGTAGCATCTGTAGTAGGAATATCTTCCAAACTAAATTTACTGCGAATATCATAAACTGGAACTACAACTCCCCGAAGATTAATAATCCCTTTAATATAGGGTACACTATTTGGAATTCGAACTACTGACTGTTTTTGCGCCCTTTCAATTCCTTTTACTAATTCCACATCAATTCCATATCGTTCACTCCCAAGGCGAAATATAATCACTCGATTTTCCATTCCATCACCTCCTATTTATCACTTAAGACTAAGCCACTTCAAATAAGCTCCGATAAAAGAATCCAAATCTCCATTCAGAACTTTCTCCACATTTCCCGATTCTTGATTCGTCCGATGATCTTTTACCATAGTATAGGGTTGCATTACATAAGATCGAATCTGATTTCCCCATCCAATTTCTTTGACATCTCCACGAATATCTGACAATTTTTCTGCATTCTCTTGCTGTTTTAATAGATAAAGTTTTGCTTTTAACATTTGCATTGCTTTCTCTTTATTTTGAAACTGGGAACGCTCATTTTGACACTGTACTACAATATTAGTTGGGATATGTGTAATACGAATTGCAGAGGAGGTTTTATTAATATGCTGTCCGCCTGCACCACTAGAACGATATGTGTCAATTCGCAAATCGTCCTCATTGATTTCTATATCCAAATCTTCTTCTATATCTGGCATTACATCACAAGATGCAAAAGAAGTCTGACGTTTTCCTGCTGCATTAAAAGGGGAAATGCGTACTAAACGATGAATTCCCTTTTCTGATTTTAAATATCCAAATGCATTTTCTCCATTGATTTGTATGGTAACAGATTTTATTCCTGCCTCTTCTCCATCTAGATAATCCAATACTTCTGTTGTAAATCCCTTTGACTCTGCCCAACGCAAATACATTCGATAAAGCATCGCTGTCCAATCACATGCCTCTGTTCCGCCTGCGCCAGAATGAAGTGTCAAAATGGCATTATCTTTATCATATTCGCCTCGAAGTAATGTTGTCATACGAAGTTGTTCAAAATGTTCTATAAAATTATTCCATTCTGCTTCTACCTCTGGTATTAATGTAGCATCATTCTCCTCATATCCCATCTCAATCAATGTTTCAATATCTTCCATACTTCGTTCTAACGCAGTATACTCTTCTATTGCATCTTTTAATTGCTTTAATTCTTTTACAGATTCCTGTGCTCGATCTGCATTATCCCAAAAATCTGCTTCTTCCATATGACGCTCTAATTCCACAATTCTCTTCTCTTTATTTTCTAAGTCAAAGTGAATCCCTCACTTCCGATAATGGTATTTTGTATGCGGTAAGTTTCGCTTTAAACTGATCAAATTCAACCATCTCTTCACCTTCTTTTCTATAAAATTTACATTTTCCTAGATTTAGGAAGGGGCTGTCGCATACGACACCCCCTTCCCTAATGCAAAATCCCTGCTCCATATCTTATTCTAACATAAAAATTCCCAAAATAAAACTGTTTTTTCCAAAAATATTCTTACTATTCTACTTCTCCAAAAAATTTCTTTCCATGACATTGTTTAAACTTTAGTCCGCTTCCACAAGGACAAGGATCATTTGGATAAATCTTTTTTATCTCTCGTTTTACTGGTGCTTTCGCAGAAGAATCATCTTTATTTGTACCAGTTACTTTCGCAACTTGCTCTCTTTCTACCTTCTGTTCTAGTCGTACATGCATTAACAATCGTACTGTATCCTCACGAATTGCATCTGTCATACTTTCAAACATATCATATCCACTCATCTTATATTCAACAAGTGGATCTCTTTGTCCATATGCCTGCAATCCAATTCCTTGACGAAGCTGATCCATATCATCAATATGATCCATCCATCTACGATCAATTACTTTTAGTAAAATAACTCGTTCTAACTCCCGAATCTGTTCTGTTGGAAACTCTGCTTCTTTTGCCTCATACAGCTTAATCGCTTCTTCCTTTAACCGCTGTTTTAATTCCTGCTTTTTCATCCCTTTGACATCTTCTTTTGTCACAATCTGTACTGGGATAATTGGAACTAAAACGGTATCCAGTTCTTCCAAATCCCACTCTTCAGAAGGCTGATCATCTGATATACAGCCATCTATTGTATTTTCTACTATTTCCATAATCATTCTGCAAATTACATCTCGCATACTTTCGCCATTTAATACTTTTCTTCGCTCTTCGTATACTGCTTCTCTTTGCTCATTCATAACCTGATCATATTCTAATACATTTTTTCGAATCCCAAAGTTATTTCCTTCTATCTTCTGCTGTGCCTTTTCAATCGCACTTGTCAACATTTTATGCTCAATCTGTTCATTTTCTGGAACTCCTAATGCATTAAATACATTCATCAAACGTTCCGAACCAAAAAGACGCATAATATCATCTTCCAGTGAAATATAAAAACGAGATTCTCCCGGATCTCCTTGACGTCCAGAACGTCCTCTTAGCTGATTATCAATTCGTCTAGACTCATGACGTTCTGTACCAATAATCATCAATCCACCGGCTGCTTTAGACTCTTCATCTAATTTAATATCCGTACCACGTCCTGCCATATTGGTTGCGATTGTTACTGCGCCATGCTGTCCTGCTAATGCGACAATTTCTGCTTCCTTTTCATGCCATTTTGCATTTAATACCTGATGTTTAATTCCTTTTTTCTGCAACATACGACTTAATTCTTCAGAAGCTTCAATTGTAATTGTACCAACCAAAACTGGTTGTCCTTTTGCATGTGCTTCCTCTACAGCTGTTACAATAGCACGTAACTTCTCCTGTTTTGTCTTATAAACAGCATCCTGATGATCGATTCTTTGTACTGGCTTATTGGTTGGAATAACAATTACATCCATTCCATAGATATCACGAAATTCTTTTTCTTCTGTAAGTGCAGTACCTGTCATTCCGCATTTTTTATCAAAACGATTAAAAAAGTTTTGGAATGTAATGGTTGCAAGCGTCTTACTTTCTCGTTTTACTTTCACATGCTCCTTTGCCTCAATCGCCTGATGAAGTCCATCTGAATAGCGTCTTCCTGGCATAATACGTCCTGTAAATTCATCTACAATTAAAACTTCATCATCTTTTACTACATAATCTTTATCTCGTGCCATCAGATTATGTGCTCTTAAAGCCAAAATAATATTATGCTGAATTTCCAAATTTTCTGGATCCGCTAAATTTTCGATATGGAAAAAACGCTCAACCTTTCCCACACCTTCTGCTGTTAATACTACATTTTTATCCTTTTCATTAACAATAAAATCTCCAGATTCTTCAGTTTCTTCCCCCATAATAGCTGCCATCTTTGTCAGTTCTGTCCCTTCCCCTCGTTCCAACTGACGTGCTAGTACATCACATGCTTCGTAAAGCTTTGTCGATTTTCCACTTTGTCCAGAAATAATTAATGGAGTTCTTGCTTCATCAATCAATACAGAGTCTACCTCATCTACAATCGCAAAACGCAACCCCCTTAACACAAGCTGCTCTTTATAAATAACCATATTGTCTCTTAAATAGTCAAATCCCAATTCATTATTTGTTACATAGGTAATATCGCAGTGATATGCTTCTCTTCTTTCATCATTTGTCATACCATTTAATACTACCCCAACCGTCAATCCCAAAAAGCGATGTACTTGTCCCATCCATTCCGCATCACGTTTTGCAAGATAATCATTTACTGTTACTACATGAACACCATTCCCCTCTAGTGCATTCAAATAAGCTGGCAATAGACAAGTTTGCGTCTTACCTTCACCAGTTTTCATCTCTGCAATACGTCCTTGATGAAGTACAATACCACCAATTAACTGTACACGATAATGTTCTTGATTTAATACCCTTCTAGTCGCTTCACGTACTACCGCATAAGCTTCTGGCATAATGGAATCTAGCGTTTCTCCTTCTGTAATACGCTTTTGAAATTCTGTTGTTTTTCCTCTTAATTCCTCATCAGAAAGTGCTACCATTTCCTCACGTAAGGATTCAATTTTTTTTACAATTGGTTCAATTAATTTTAATTCTCTCTCGCTGTGTGTTCCAAATAGCTTTTCTACTATGTTCATAATTACACTCCTACTATTTCATACAATCTGCAAATCGTTTGAATATCGCCTGTCTTTTACATTTATAAGGGCACAGTGATAGACATACCGTGATCATTGTAACACTTTGAACTAGGAAATGCAAGAAAAAATGCATCACTTGCATTTCCTTCTCCCCTAAATGTCCTTTTTTGCTGCAAAATTGCCGTATTAGAAAATTCTCTCTAATACGGCAATTCTGTCCTAATCCATCTCTGGCTCAATTAAGCCATATGTGTTTCCCTTTCTTTTATAAACCACATTTACTTCATTTGTTTCAGAATTATTGAATACATAAAAATTATGCCCTAACAATTCCATCTGGATACAAGCTTCCTCTGGGTCCATTGGTTTGATTCCAAACTTCTTTGTACGCACAATTTTAATTGTATCGTCCTCATCAAACTCCTTATCCAAATATTCCGGTGTAAATGCCTCCACATTCTGCTTTTTATCAATAATCTTATTTTTATACTTCTTTAATTGACGTTCAATGATCTCTTCTACCAAATCAATGGATACATACATATCACTACTTACCTGTTCTGCACGAATAATATTTCCTTTTACAGGTATTGTCACCTCAATTTTCTGTCTATCCTTTTCCACACTTAAGGTTACATGAACCTCTGTTGCTGCATTAAAAAATCGCTCTAACTTACCAAGTTTTTCTTGAACGGCGGACTTCAATCCTTCTGTCACTTCAAGGTTTCTTCCTACGATGATAAAACGCATAAATCCAACTCCTTTTCTATCGGTTTTAAAAGAGCAACCAGATTCCCTGCTGTCTTTTTGATATGAAGAGATTGTATCACATTTATCAAATATTTTCAAGTATTTATCCTAATTGTGTGCACATTTTTTAAAAAATTTTCATTTGTTTGAAAGCTAAATCCCCATAATTTGTCAAGCAATATTTTCTCTTTTTCTTATTTTTTCTGAATCTAACAAAACATATGTTCTGTCTTTACAAAAACTTATCAACATATCAATTTTACCGCTTATGTTGATAATGTTGATAACTCGGTGGATAACTTGAATTTCTTCAAAAAGTATCTCTTATTTTTGTTGATAATTTTGAGGATAAGTCAAAAAAAGTTATCAACATCTCTTTCTTTCTTTTCTCTTCCTCTATTTCTTTGTGCACTTTGCTAAAATTCCTTTTTTTACTAATTTTCTATCCCTGTAAGATACTCTTCTATTGCATGTATTGCATTTGCTCCATCTGCAACCGCTGTAACAATCTGCCGAAATCTTTTGGTACGAATATCTCCAGCCGCAAAAATTCCTGGAATCTGTGTCTTTCCATCCTCTCCCGCAATTACATAACCTGTCTTATCTAAAGGTACGATTCCCTGATATAGTTCACTTTCTGGTACAGTTCCAATTGCTACAAACACACCCGAAACAGAAAGTTCCTTTTTCTTTTCTCCCTCTTTCTCCTTTATTATTAATTTTTCTACCACAACTTCTCCACAAATTTGTTCTGGAATAAACCCTAAAATAAGTTCTATATTCTCAACTTCTTTCATTCGCCTCACCAAAGACGGAGCTGCACGAAAAAGTTCTCTTCGATGAACCACATAAACCTTTTTACAGATTCGAGAAAGATATAACGCATCCTCTACTGCTACATCTCCCCCGCCAACTACTGCAACCTCCTTATTTCGAAAAAAAGCCCCATCGCAAGTTGCACAATAAGAGACTCCTTTTCCACTTAGCTTTTCCTCTCCAGGAATCTCCAACTTTCGATGTCGTGTTCCAGTAGCCAAAAGTACTGTTTTTGTCTGATAACTTTCTTCCTCTGTCACTACTACCCAAATATTATCTTGCTTTTCTATCCGCACTACTTCAGCAGAAATTGCCTTCATTCCCATCTGTTTTGCATGTTCTTCAAACTTTGTTCCCAGATCAAAACCATTCATTTTGGGTAAACCCAAATAATTGTCCACCTCATCTGTATTTAATACCTGTCCACCACTCATGGAATCTCGTTCTAGTACAATCGTTTTTAATTCTGCCCGTAAAGCATAAACTGCTGCTGAAAGCCCTGCCGGCCCACTTCCTATTATCACAATATCATATAATTCCATCTTTTTCCTACCTTTCTCTATTCTTATAAAATCTATTTAACTCCATCCACCATCTAAAGTAATCACCTGTCCATTCAAATAAGCAGGTCCAATCACAATTTGATAAACGAAATCTGCTACTTCTTCTACTTGTCCAAATCGTCTGGCTGGAATCTCTTCTACAAGCTGCTCCTTCTCTTCTTCTGTTAAACACGAATTCATCCGTGTATCAATTACTCCGCAAGCTAATGCATTAACTTGAATCGAACTAGGAGCAAGTTCTTTTCCAAGTGCTTTTGTAAACCCATTAATTCCACTTTTTGTAGCAGAATAAACTGCTTCACAAGAAGCTCCTACATTTCCCCATACCGAAGAAATATTTATTATTTTCCCCGCTTTTCTACGTATCATACCAGGAATCACCAGATGACTACAATGCATAACAGACAACAAATTGGTTCGAACGATCTGCTCATATAGCTCACACTCCATATCCTGAAACAAACCAATCCATGAAATTCCAGCATTATTTACCAAAATCCCAACTTCCCCTAATCTATGCTCTACTTCGCAAAGCACATGTTTCATCTGTTGATAATTCCCAGCATCTGCCAAAAACTGCAGCACTCTTCCCCCGTACTGGTCTAGCCTTTTCTTTGCTATTTCAAGTTCTTCTTCCCCTTTTGAGCATGTAATTACAATTGGATATCCTTCTTTTGCAAACCGTTCTGCAACTGCATAGCCAATTCCACGGGAAGCTCCTGTTACCATTACCACCTCTTTCATATGATTCCTCCTACCTTATAGAAAAAGGACAGGAAGTCAACCTTCTCCTGTCCCACACCATTTTCTTCTACGACAACAACGTCCGATCATCATCAAATTTTTCTCCACTTGCTACTGCAAATTTTTGTAATAAATCATCCACTGTAAGTCGTTTTTTTTCTTCTCCAGAAATATCTAAAATAATCTTCCCATTACTCATCATAATCAGTCGATTTCCATTTACAATTGCATCTCGCATATTATGAGTAATCATCAACGTAGTAAGATGATCTTTGGTTACAATTTTATTTGTTGTTTCCAATACCTTTGCTGCTGTCTTTGGATCAAGTGCTGCCGTATGTTCATCTAAAAGCAACAACTTAGGACGTTTTAAAGTTGCCATCAAAAGTGTAACTGCCTGTCGTTGTCCACCTGAAAGTAAACCAACCTTCGAAGTAAGCCGATCTTCTAATCCCAAATCCAACATTGCCAACAATTCACGATATTCTTCTAATTCCTTTCGGTTAATCCCTTTAGAAAGCCCTCTTCTTTCTCCTCTTCTAGCAGCAAGTGCTAAATTTTCTGCTATCTCCATCGTGGCAGCCGTTCCCATCATGGGATCTTGAAATACTCTTCCTAAAAATTTAGCACGCTTAAACTCTGGCATCTTTGTTACATCAGTTCCATTGATTAAAATATGCCCTGCATCTACTAGCCAAGTTCCCGCTAACGCATTTAAAAGTGTAGATTTTCCAGCACCATTTCCTCCGATCACAGTGACAAAATCTCCTTCTGCCAGCTGAAGAGAAAGACCATTTAAAGCCCGTTTTTCATTTACTGTTCCAGGGTTAAACGTCTTATAAATCTTTTGCACGTCTAACATATCAGTCCTCTCCTCTCTTTATCGGTTTTGTAAAATACTCTTTTTTCCAATAAGGAACTGCTAAGAAAAATGCCACTACTAATGCCGACAATAATTTTAGCAAATCAGTATCTAATCCAATCCAAATTACTACTTGAAGCACAACATAATAAATTACTGCGCCAATTGAAACACTTAATAATTTCAAAGCAAAATTATGAAAAATCTTTTCAAATACTACATTCCCAATAATCACTGCTGCCAGTCCAATTACAATTGCTCCACGTCCCATATTGATATCAGCAAACCCTTGATACTGAGAAAAAAGTGCGCTTGAAAGTGCAACTAGCCCATTGGAAATCATCAGCCCAAGTACCACACTCCACTTAGTATTAATTCCTTGTGCACGGCTCATATTAGGATTACATCCAGTTGCACGCAAAGAACAGCCAAGTTCTGTTCCAAAAAACCAATAGAGAACTGCAATAATTATAATTGTAAAAATTGCCACAATAAAAATTGTATTTTGATAAAATGGCACACCCTTTATATACCGTAAAGAAACCAATAGATCATATTTTTCCACACTAATTGCCTGATTCGACTTTCCCATAACCTTTAAATTAATCGAATACAAAGAAAGTTGTGTTAAAATTCCGGCAAGAATTGCTGGAATTCCCATAGCAGTATGAAACACTCCTGTTACCAATCCTGCCAACATTCCTGCCAAAACTGCTACAAACAAGCTGAACCATATATTATGTCCAGACAGCATCATCATAATACTGACTGCACCTCCAGTACACATGGTACCATCTACTGTTAAATCTGCCACATCTAGAACCTTATAGGTAATATAAACTCCAATCGCCATAATACCCCAAATTAAGCCCTGTGCAATTGCCCCTGGCATGGCATTCAATAATATTGTGATATCCATTTTTCTTCTCCTGTAGCTTATTTCTTATTCTTCCATTATAATGGCCTCATAATCATCTGGAACTGAAATTCCAAGTGCTTCACAATTTGCTGCATTATATTTCTTTACTACATTTGGTGCGTAACGTATATCCATCGTTGCAACATCTGCACCATTTACTAAAATCTCATATGCCATTTCACCAGAAATATATCCAATATCATAATAACTAATGGACAAAGTTGCTACTCCACAGCCTTTACAAATGCCTTCTTCTCCTGCAAAAACAGGAACCTTAGCTGGAAGACAAACATTTTGAATCACTTCTGTATTGGAAGCTGCTGTATTGTCTGTAGGTACATAAATCAAATCACTATTAGAAGCTGCATTTGTAACAACAGAAGCAATATCATTGGAATCTACAAAAGAGTAATAGGTGCAGGTATAGCCCATTCCTTCCAAATGCTCTTTCATAATGTCTACTTGATATTGTGAATTTGGTTCTCCAGAACAATACAATAAACCAACCTTTTTCTTATCTGGAAATAGTTCTTGAATGACTGCTGCTTGTTCATCCAGTGGTGCTAAATCTGCTGTTCCAGAAATATTTCTTCCAGTTTGCCCATTCCAATTATCAATGTCCAATGCCGTAGCATAATCAGTAATACTTGTACCTAAAATCGGAATTTCTGCTGTTGCAGCAGCAGCAGACTGTAATGGTGCCGTTGCATTTGCAAGAATCAAATCCACCTTAGCAGAAACAAATTGATTGACAATTGTGGAACAGTTTGTGGATTCTCCCTGTGCGTTCTGCATATCGAAACTTACTTTATCACCTAACTTCTCTGTTAATGCATCTTGAAATCCTTTAGTTGCCTCATCCAATGCTACATGCTGCACCAACTGACAAATTCCAATACGATAGGTTTTTTCTGTATCGCTTCCATTTGCTATTGTATCTTTTGTACTATTTCCTGTACTATCTACAGTACTTGTTGTCGTATTTTCTGTATTGACAGTTGTATTATCTGATCCATTTCCTCCACATGCAGTCAAAGACAACATAATTACTGCTCCCATTACTCCTGCTACAATTTTTCTTAACTTCATAATATCCTCCAATCTACTATTACTACTGCTTTCTAAAATCTATTGTAGTAATACTTTTTTATGCAATAAATAGATTTTAACAATTTGCTTCACTAAAGTCAAGAAAAATCTGATCAAAGCTCTTTTAAATTCCTCATTTCCAATTCCAATAAATATTTTTTTATTTCCACTCCACTTCCAAACCCAACTAATTCTCCATTTGCTCCAATAATGCGATGACAAGGAATTACAATTAAAATCTGATTTCTATGGTTTGCACCACCTACTGCCCGATATGCCTTTGGGCTTCCAACTCTCTTTGCTAGTTCTTTATAACTTCTTGTTTGTCCATAAGGAATCGCCTGAAGTGCTTCCCAGACCTTTTTTTGAAATGTAGTTCCTTTTGGATTCAAAGGAAGGCAAAACTTTTTTCTTTTTCCATAAAAATATTCTTCCAATTGTTTTTTTGCCTCTTTTAATAATGTACTTTCTTCTAAAATTGGATACACTTCTTTCTTTCCTAAGAATATCCCTACAATGTGTTCCTCTTCCTCCTCTATCCAAATCCCTCCAATTGGTGACAAATAAAATCCTCTTTGTACCATGTTCTCCACTCTTATTCCTATTCTTCTACAATTCGGCTTTCTAAAACTTGAACCAAAAATTCTTCTGGTTTCTCTTCCCTTAAACAGCAGCTACGCAAATCTGGTTGAGAAGTTCCGATATAAATCCGACAATTTCCTTTCGTTACTTTCTTCTTACCATCCTCTTCATAAAGTCCAAAATCAACTTCCTTAAGCTGAATTTTAACCTGTTTTTTCTCTCCTTTTTGTAAAAACACTTTACAAAGTCCCTTTAACTGTGCATGTGGTGTTCCGCTTTGTTCTACCTTTATATAGACTTGAACTGTTTCTGCCCCATCATAAGCTCCAACATTTTCTACCTCTGTTTCTACTAAAATTCCTTCTGAAGTAACTTCAAAAGAAGAAATTTTCGTCTTTTGTAAGATGAACCTTGTATAAGAAAGTCCATATCCAAATGGATACAATGCCTCTGATTCCATATAACGATAGGTTCGATTTTTCATAGAATAATCTGTAAATTCTGGCAGCTCTTCTGTTGTCCGATAAAACGTAATTGGCAATTTTCCTTCTGGACAACTTTCTCCAAATAAAATCTGTGCAATTGCTTTACCTCCTTGTGCTCCCGGATATCCGCCATAAAGAATAGCTGGAATCTTTTCTTCTGCATAAGAAATTGCTAATGCACTTCCAGAAAGCAGTACAAGTATAACTGGCTTCTTACTTTCTACTGCTATTTGAAGCACTTCTTGTTGTACACCAGGTAAATTTAAATCTGGTTTATCCCCACTGGCAAACTGATTGCTTTTATCTCCCTGTTCTCCTTCCAATCCAGCATCTAATCCCATACAGCAAACAATAACATCACTATGTTCACAGATTCCTTTTATTTCCGCAAGGCGATCATTTTTATCTCCACGTCCATTTAACCGTTCTTTATAAAGATGACAACCTTCCGAAAAAAGGACTCTTACTTGATCGCCAAGATAATCTTGAATCCCTTCCAAAACAGTAATATATCTAGATGCTGTTCCTTCATAATTTCCTACTAATGCTTTACGGCTATTGGCATTTGGTCCAATTACTCCAATTGTTTGAATCGTCGTTCGATCTAATGGAAGCAGCTGGTTTGTATTTTTCAAAAGCACCATGCTTTTCAATGCGGTTTTTAAATTTAATTTTTGCATATTTTCCGAATCGACTTCCAAAAATGAGATCGAATCATATAGACTTTTTTCCTTTTTTCCAAGTAATCCAAGTTTTATCCGGGACATCAGTAAATGTGTCACTGCATGATCAATTTGTTCTTCTGACACCAATCCTTTCTCCACTGCCTCCTGTAGATAAAGAAAAAGACTTCCACAATTTAAATCGCACCCGTGGTTCACTGCCATAGCCACTGCTTCAACTGGTCCTTCTACTACTCCATGCCCCTGATAAAAATCCCGAATTGCCCAACAATCTGAAACTACATGGCCTTCAAATCCCCATTTTTCTCGTAAAATCTCTTGTAAAAGCTGTTGATTTCCACAACAGGGAATTCCATTTGTACGATTATAAGCTCCCATCACAGCTTCCACTTTTGCTTCCATTACACAGGCACGAAAAGCTGGAAGATAGGTTTCATATAAATCTACATTTGAAACTTCTGCATTAAACTCATGCCTTAAATCCTCCGGCCCACTATGTACGGCAAAATGTTTGGCACAAGCAGCCGATTTTAAATAATTTTCATCATGTCCTTGTAATCCCTCAATAAAGCGAACGCCTAACCGAGAAGTCAAATAAGGATCCTCTCCAAATGTTTCATGTCCTCTGCCCCATCTTGGATCACGAAATATATTTACATTTGGCGACCAAAATGTAAGACCTTTATAAATCTCATAATCTTGATATTTTTGTTGGTTATTAAATTTTGCTCTTCCTTCTGTAGCAATGGCATCTGCTACTTTCTCTATCCATTCCTCATCAAAACTAGCTGCCATTGTTATTGCCTGCGGAAATACAGTAGCCACACCAGCACGGGCAACCCCATGAAGTGCTTCATTCCACCAATTATACTGTGGGATTCCTAATCGTTCCACTGCTATAGCTGTATGAAGCATCTGATTACACTTTTCTTCTATTGTCATCTGCGCAACAAATTCTTCTGCTTGTTTTCGATATTCTCTTAGCTTTTCTTGATTTTGATTTAATTCTGTCATCTGTTTTTTTACCCTTTCTATTTTCTACTTTTTCCCTTATGCACAAAAAAGAGACATTTGATATATTCAAATGCCTCTTCTTTTTCATTTTAATGAATCCTTTTCCCCTTTTTTTATTTACATTTGTATTTATCTGTTATCCAATTATTCTTAGTTGCGATATCATATTTTCTATATTTACTATCTACTTTACTAACTTTTAATTGTAAATTGTGCTACTAATTCTCTAAGAGCTTCTGACTGTGCTGAAAGTTCTTCACTGGTTGCTGAACTTTCCTGTGCAGCTGCAGAATTACTTTGAATCACTTCTGAAATCTGTTCTACGCCAACCTCTAACTGTTTCATAGCTTCTGCCTGTGTATCGGATAATTCACTAATTTCTTTTGTTGAAATAGCAAGTTGTCGAATTCCTTCAATTACTATTTCAATTGCCTTTGTTGTCTTTGCTGTAATCTCATTTCCTTTTTCAATTTCTTGAATAGAATTCTCAATCAATCTCTTTGTATTTACAGCAGAATTAGCACTATCTGATGCTAATTTGCCAATTTGATCTGCAACTACAGCAAAACCTTTTCCTGCTTCACCAGCTCTTGCTGCTTCAATTGAAGCATTAAGCGAAAGAAGATTTGTCTGAGATGCAATATCTTCAATTTCCGAAATAATATTAGCAATTTCATTTGATGTCATATTAATTCGTTCCATTGCAGAATTCAACTGAATAATATTTTCATTCCCTGTTTCTGCTTCTCGTTCAAATTCTAAAGCACTTTGATAAGATTTACTTGCATTTTCTGAATTTGCAATTACATTTTCTGTAATATTTTGAATTGTTGCTGTCAACTGCTCTACTGCTCCTGCCTGATCAGTAGCCCCCTCTGCTAATGATTGTGCACTTTCTGCCATTTGCCCAGAACCCATTGCTACCTGTTCGGATGCCTCATTAATTTTACTCATTGTTTCACTTAATCCTGAAGTAAGTGTATCAATTACTTCGGAAAATGCCTGAAACTCTCCTCTAAACTCAATCTGAGTCGTTACATCAAAATTCCCATTTGCAATCTCTGTTAAATCATGTGTCAACTCTTTAATATAAAGTCGAAGTTCTCCTATTGCTTCTACAAAGGAATCTGTCATTTCCCCAATCTCATCATTATATAATTTTTTTATTTCAAAATTCAAATTTCCTTTTGCCAACTCTGCTGTTGCATTTTTAATATTGATAATTGGCTCTGAAAATAACTTTGCAATTTTTTTCGCCAATTTAATAGAAACAATTACTGATGCTGCCATAATTATTAACATAACTGCCAAAATAATATAGGTCTGATACGTTAATCTTTTTTGAATCTTATTTCCCATCTCCACATTTAAATTCATTAACTGTGTTGCTGCATCTGTCGCTTTATTCATTACTGGTTTTGCTTTTACATTTAATAATTCTAAAGATTCTTCACCTGTATTCGTTTTCCCATATACAATTTCTTCTCTTATAGCACGATATTGTGGAAGATATTCCTCAATAATTTGTATCAGCCTTTTTTCTTCTTCTGTATTACAGTTTTTCTTCATTTTCTCTAACGCACTATCTGTATCTTCTGTCACTGACTCTAACTCTTGTAATGCTTCTTGTAAAGATTCTTCATCATTTCCTAATAAGAATTCTCTTACCAACGTTGTCTCTCTATTTATATAAGTTGTAAATCTTCCAATTTCTCCCTGAGAAAACCCGTTTGTTACTAATGCATTACTATAACTTTTATTCGTAAATAATAATACAAAAATTCCCAATACACCTGATATACTTGCCATTAAAACTGTTAAAATAAAGCATGTTCTTAATTTCTTTTCAACATACATATTTTTAATTTTCTCAAACATGTGTTCCTCCTATCCTTCCTTTTCGGGATAACATGATTTCCTCCTTTTATTTAGCAAAGCATTATCTTCTAAATTCTAATATGATATCTAACTGTCAAGGTTCAGGGGGCTTCATTCACATAAAAGCCAAACACTTTAAGTATATCATCTAAATTAAGAAAATACAACTTCTTTATTCTACACTTTTTAATGCCTCAACTGGATTCACTCTATCCAAAGTATGATTTGTAATAAAGTCTACCAAAAGAGCAAAACCAAATGAAATTCCTGCTGCAATAAAATAACTGCTTTTATGAATTGATACCGCAAAATAAATAGAAGGCAATCGCAATACCCAAGTAAGACAATGCCCCAATGCATCCCCTAATGGCAATCCAAGTAAAATTCCGATTCCAGTTAAAATCAATGTTTCTTTATTGACATATAGATGTACTTCTCGATCATAAAAACCAAGTACTTTAATTGTTGCCAACTCTCGAATACGCTCAGATATATTTGTAGCAGACAATGTAAACAATACTACAAATGCAAGCCCTGCTGCCAAAAATAAAATTACATATACAATCATATTCATCAGCACAAATGCCTTAGAAAAATCTCTTCTCAATTCCTCTGTACTAATAGAAGAAAGGATTCCCTCCTTACGTCCTAATTCTTCTGCAAATCCCAAATGATCAGTACATATATCTGACAACTGGATTAATGCTCCATTTGGCTCATATTGTTCAAATAATTCCTCATAAGTTGCCTGTGTTATATAAACTGCATTTCCTAAATAATTTTTTACAATTTCCATAACCGTTGCTTCTTTTTGCACTAATTTAAGATTCTGCAAAAAAACAGTTTCTTCTCTATTCAAATGTAATAGTTCTGCCGCATTTTGTGTAATATAAATTCCTTTCTCCTTAAGTTCCACCTGTTTTCCTTGTGTATTTTCTAAATGAATATAGTTATAAAATTCTGCATTTTGTGGTACAACAATTAACTGAATTTTCTGTTCTTTTCCTATCTGGTTTTTTAACTTAACTGAGTCAATTTGCACATTTAAAAAATCTGCTATATTTTCATTATTTTTTAAATAAGATAGTAGTTTTGTATTCTCTTCTGGTGAAGCTACCGCCATCAAATCATAACGATATATATACTGATATTGACGTGGCATCAGATCTGTTACGGTATCCTTAATTGCAAAACCACAAAGAATTAATGCTGTACACCCCATAATTCCTGATATAGTCATAATCAACCTCTTTTTATAACGAAATAAATTTCTTACTGTTACCTTATTTAGAAATGATAATCGATTCCATAGAGGTGTCATATATTCTAAAACTACTCTTGAACCTGATTGTGGTGCTTTTGGCCGCATCAAAACTGCTGGCATCTGCTTCAATTCTGTATAGCAAGCATATCCTGTTGCTCCTGCAACTCCTGTTAAAAATAATAAAATTCCACCAAATCCATATCCAAAATTAAATTTTAAATTATATTCTGGTAATAAATACATAATTCGGAAAAAGATAAAAATAATCTCTGGCAAAACGATAAATCCACATAAATCTCCTAAGATTCCTCCAAGCAGACTTGCTGACAAGGCATAAATCAAATATTTTTTCCGAATTTCTCCATCTGTAAATCCAAGAGCTTTATATGTTCCAATCAATCCTCGATCCTCTTCAATCATACGAGTAATCGTTGTTAAACTAATCAAAACAGCCACTACTAAAAAAATAATAGGAAATGCATTTCCAATCGCTTCAATACAATCTGCATCACTTTCAATATTTGCATAACCGCTTAAAGAATCACGTTCTTGTACATACCATTGTGCCATATGAATATCTGCAATTTTCTCTCTTGCTTCCTTTAGTTCTTGTTCTGCTTCTGTTCGCTTTTCTTGATACTCCTTCCATCCCTCTTCCCACTCTTTTTTTCCTTCCAAAAGTTCTTGTTCTGCCTTGACAAGTTCTTCCTCTCCCTCTTGTATCTGTTCTTTCACTTCTTGCTTTTGTCGTTCTAATTCTACTTCTCCTTCTTCCAATTTGAATCGGTTTTTTTCCAACTCTGCTTGTCCATTTTCTAACTGAACCCTTGCCTCTGCTAACTCTGCTTCCTGTTCTGCAATCTGCTGCCACGCTGCCTGAAACTGTGCATCTGCTTCTGCTTGTTGCTGATTTACTTCCTCTAATTGGGCTGTCAATTGCTGTAATTGTGCCTGTAACTCAGCCAGCGATGGCATCATTTCATTGGATTGAAACTGATCTAACATATTTTGTACTTGTTCAATTCCCTCTTCTAATTGCTTACGAGCTGTTTCTAATTGTACATTACTTTCAGTTTGCTGGTAGGTCAATTCTTCTTTTGCCTGTTCTAGTTGTTGCTCTCCTTCCTGTATTTGTTTTTCTGACTCAGCAAGCTGTTTCTCTGCGGTTCTCAACTGTTGATACCCATCTTCTATTTCTTTCTCTGCTTTTAAAAATTCCTCCTCTGCCTGCTGCTGATTTTTTTCTAATTCTCTTTTTCCCTTTTCTAAATTCTCCTCTCCATCTAAAAGTTTTTTCTCTGCATCTGTTAGCTCCTTTTCTGCCTTTAAAAATTCCTGTTCCATCTTTTGTTCTGCTTCAACAAGCTCTTGATTTGCCTCGTCTATAACAGAATCATAACGTGCCTGCTCACGTACCTCTTTTATCTGCCCCTCAATTTCTTGTGCCACTTGTCTGATTGATTCTTCATATTCATCTGAATAACAAAGTAGGTCTTTACAATCGGTTAATTTCAAATAAATAGCGGTATAAATATCTGTTTCCACTGCCTCTGGCAATACAAAAAAGGTATAATCTGCTGTAGAAGAAGAACGAAAAGCAACGCTTCCATTTGGATTATTAATATCCATTACATCTACAACAATTCCACTAATTTTATATTCTGTAATAGAAAAATTAGAACCATCTTCTATTGTTACAATCTCTCCAATCCCTCTGCCAGTATTCTGTCTATACTTCTCTGTTACTGCAATCTCATTTTCCACTATTGGAAGTGTTCCTTCTATAAGAAAAGGAAGATTTATTCCATTCTCACTTAATACTTTTATCTCTGCACTTTGACGTTTTTCATCATATTCTGTATGAACAATTTCACTGTATGCTCCCTCTGCTACTGCAACTTTCTCTGTTTGCTGCAATACAGAGACATCTTCTTTTGTCAATCCTAACGTAGAAACCACACTGATATCAAATAACCCCTGCCTATCAAAAAAAGCATCGGCAGAATAGCGCAAATCCACACAACCTGCTTTAATCCCAGTCAATGTAGTCACTCCTAATGCAGTAATCAACAGAATCGAAAAAAAACGTTTTTTTCCTTTCCAAATAGAACGCCAGATATCTTTGCTATATGCTTTCTTCATTCCTTATATCCAACCTTTCTTTTCTTCTTATCTTTACCATTCAATTTCTTCTATTGGAGTAGGTTGCTCATTTCTAACAATCTCTATTACTTTTCCACTTTTAAATCGAATCAATCGATCCGCCATAGGTGCTAATGCAGAATTATGCGTAATCAATAAAATCGTAATATGCTCTTTATGACAAGTATCCTGAAGAAGCTGTAAAATTTGTTTTCCTGTGTTATAATCCAATGCTCCAGTTGGTTCATCACATAAAAGTAACTTTGGATTCTTTGCTAATGCTCTTGCAATGGAAACACGCTGTTGTTCTCCACCAGATAATTGTGCTGGAAAATTATTCTTCCTTTCAGAAAGTCCTACTTTATCCAAAGTTTCTGAAGCATCTAACGAATTTTTACAAATCTGTGCTGCCAACTCTACATTTTCCAATGCTGTTAAATTAGGAACCAGATTATAAAATTGAAACACAAATCCAATATCAGTTCTTCGATATCCAACTAATTGTTTTTTATTATACTTTGTAATATCACTATTATCCACAAGAATCTGTCCTGTCGTTGGCACATCCATACCACCCAAAATATTTAAGGCTGTCGTCTTACCTGCTCCAGACGAACCTAATATCACAGCAAGTTCTCCCTGTTCCACTTGAAAACTTGCATCATCTAATGCTTTTATTTGACTTTCTCCACTGTGATATGCTTTTGTAATATGATTAAATTCAATATATGCCATCACTTTTCTCTCCTTATTCTCTGGTTTCTATACAAATTCTTTCTTAATCTTATGACTTTTATTATACTGTAATCTAAAACATTTTATCAATTAAATTTTGAAAAAAACATATTTTCAAAAAAAATACGACTATCTTTTTTATTTTTTATAAAAAAGATAATCGTACTTTTTCATTTTGTACTTTATTTTTTATTCTGGTTTTTCTTTTAAATGAAGCGCTTCTGCTATCCCTTTTGCATCTGCTTTTGCAAGTAATGACAAAGCCTCGTCTGTTGCAAGATAAGTACGATAATCCTCTTCATTACTTAAATAAGCATGTTCTATAATAATAGATGGTATTCCAACTTCAACCCCATAACGAAGTAAGGCATAATAATCAGAAAAACTTCCATCTGGGTAATAATAAGTTCCTCTTGCTCCTCCCTCTTTGCTATATGGACGCCGAACCAAACCAAAGTTACTGTCCGCACCAAGTTCATTTCCTAATGAGAGCCCCAAATCTTGCAGTTTTTCTACAATTGACAATCCTAATTGACTAGATGCTTCATAGATATCTGGTACACGTGTCTTTAGAGGCTGATAATGGCTTGCTGTCACTAAAACCATACATCCCTTTGGATTTAATTCTGCATTTCCAGCAGCATTATTATGTATTGATATCAAATAATCTGCGTTCTGTTCTGCTGCAATCTGTGTCCGTTCCTTTAGCCCTACTGTAATATCTTCTCTTCTTGTCATAATCACTTCTAAATTTTCATATTTTTGCAATTCCTGTTCCAACTTCAGTGCAATTTGTAAGTTCAAATCCTTTTCATAAACCGCAACCTCATCATAAGTATAAGTTGCACCATCTGTATCACCGCCATGTCCTGGATCAATACAAATAATTGTTTTCTGATCCTCTGCACTAACAGCAAAAACTGGTCTTTCTTCTAACGAAAACAAAGTTGCTGTAAATAACATACAAAAAAGTACAATCCAAATTACTTTTTTCCAAGATCTAATATCCCACATTTTCTTTTGTCCGTTATCCTTTCTCATTTTAACCTCCCTTTTCTTTTTACTAAAATTTCTTTTTTTATTATAACGAAAAATAAACGATTTTCAAATAGTCAAATTTCTCTAATTTTCTTCTATCTCCATTACAGTTCCAATAAACACTGGTACATTTGCTTTACAATCCATTAACAAATAGACAAATGGCCGATTTAGATGAACCTGTTTTTCTTCTCTTAAAGATAATCCCCGTGCCATCTCTACAGCAGTAGCTGCTCCTGCCTTTGTTCCTTTTTCATCTACAGCAAGAAATGTTTTATGAAGAATTCTACTAATATATAAATTTTGATTTGTATAAGATCCAATCTCAGAAAAATCTGCCAAGTCACTGTCAAAAGCATCTGTCATTCCTAATCCTTCAAACACCTTTGACAACTCGATATCATATTCACATTGAAATTTAGGAATTGCTGCATTTACATCAATTTCAGTTGCATTTTCTAATATTGTATGCAGATTTTCTCCATTTAAAGATTTTATATAATCCTCTATAGATATTCCCTCTTTTGGAAGCAATGCGGCAAATGCATACTTTTTACCTGCATAATATTTTATAAATCCAGTTGCATTTTCATCTTCCAAATATTTGTGTTCCATCGAATACATCATCTCTACTTTTTGTTCTTTCTTATCTTCTGTTGTAAATACTCTATCATGTACTTCTGATTCTTTATAAATTCTTTCCCATTCTGCATCAAAAGCAAGCGCATTTACCAGATACATCACCGCATCCTTTGGAACCTCTGAAAGAATCTCTGGAATCATTCCATCTGTATGCTCCTTCACCCAATGATTGATTTTTTCTGTTGCTTCATCATTAAAAATTTGTTTATAAATATCTGCACCATACCAATCTGCATTTGTTTGTAAAAAATTTTGTTTTACTGTAAAATTTTTATCATCTTTAAACCAAATTGAATTGGCAACAGAAAGTTTATAATTTTTTCCATTCGATAATCCATTTACATAAGCATATAAATAGGCATTTAACTCCTCTGTCCCAATTCCAAATACTTGTTCCATTTGCTCTAAAGTACGTCCCTGTGCTCCATTTGCAGTCATACCAAGTGCACAAATAACGGAAAAAGGGGAAATCAATGTATTTTGTTCTCCATTTATCGTATTCTGCAAAAGCCGAACCCCAAAGTCTGTTAAAACTTCTGCTCCATTTCCTGTAATATCCACATCTGTATGAACCTTATTCTGTTGAATTCCTTCCATTAAATCTGCACTTTTCACAATAATATCATTTGATTTTGAACATCCCATCAGTGACAATGCCATTCCAGCAGTCAATGCTGCACATATTCCAATTGTCCATTTTTGTCTTTTCATTTTTTTACTCCTTTCTGTCCTCTAAACCTTTGCTTTTACCCCCATTTATAAAAACCTTCTCTAAAAGAATAGACGAAAAAAAATAAATTTTGATTCAAATCTTTTTCTTTATATATAAAAAAACCCCAGAGTAATCTAGTAACCACTCTGAGGCTTCTAATAAGCACACTTTTACTTTAATGTAACTTTTGCACCAACTTCTTCTAACTTCTTCTTTAACTCTTCTGCTTCTTCCTTAGAAACACCTGTCTTTACTGCTTTTGGAGCAGTATCAACTACTTCTTTTGCTTCTTTTAAGCCTAAGCCAGTAGCTTCACGAACTACTTTAATAACTTTAACTTTCTCAGAACCAACTTCTGTTAATTCTACATCAAATTCTGTCTTTTCATCTTCTGGTGCTGCTCCTCCCTGTGCTGCTACTACCACACCTGCAGCTGCGGAAACACCAAACTCTTCTTCACAAGCTTTTACTAAATCGTTTAATTCTAATACGGTTAAACCTTTAATTACTTCAATGATTTCTGCTGTTGTCATTGTTATTTTCCTGCTATAAAACATATTCCAATTGGGATATGTCAAAAAATAGCTTTTCCTTTCCTAAATTTTAATTTGATTTATTCGCCCTTTTCTGCAATCTGCTTAATAACACGAGCAAAGTTTGTAATTGGAGACTGAATACTTCCCAAGAATTTGGACAGTAATTCCTCTCTTGATGGAATGGTTGCGATAACCTGAATTCCTTTTTCATCATAATAAGTTCCATCTACAATACCAGCCTTTAATTCAAGAGCTGGAGCTGTCTTAGCAAAATTAAATAAAATTCTTGCTGGAGCTGTCGCATCTGTCTTTGATACGGCAATTGCTGTTGGTCCCTCTAAATGAGATCCTAACGCTTCATATTCGGTTCCCTTAATTGCAAAGCGGATCATTGTATTTTTATATACTTTATATACAACGCCTGCCTCTCTTAACTGCTTACGAAGCTGTGTATCCTGTTCTACAGTAAGTCCACGATAATCAGCTATTACTACAGCTTGGGCACCATTAAGCAATTCAGAAATCTCATCTACGATAGGTTTCTTAATCTCAACTTTAGCCATAAGTGATTTCCCTCCTTATTCGATTTTCTGTGGCTGCCCACATTTGCTGTCAACACTCGCTTTTCTATGCGAAAACCCCGCTGCAAAAGGCAGCGAGGTTATAAGTCTTAAAACATACTACTACTATGTTCTTTCTTATATTGACCTCGGTAGGCGGTTTCTTCCTTATGCTTTTCAGCACCTACTGTCTTAGGCAGTTTTAACACTCAAATATAGTAGCATAGATTTTTTTGTCTGTCAATCATTTTTCTAAAATTTACATACTTCCAAACAATTTTAAAACATACGAATCATTGTCAATCTGCTTTTTCATCATTCCAAAACGATAATCTTGTAATAGTTTATTTTTCTTTTGTTCAGAAACAGCTTTTGGAATATCCAAATCTTCAATACGACTTCTTGCACCAGTTAATTCCAAAGATGCTCTTGTATTATAATTATAAGCATGTTCTAATGCATTTGTGGAAGCCCCTGTACGGCCTCTTGAAGCACTAATCTTTGCTATTGCAGAATCAATTGCCCCTATATCCACTTTTCCCATAATGCTATAGCCTTCTAGTCCTAACGCCTTTAAAGTCGCATTCTCCATCTGGATTTTCATTCCTGTTCCATCTGGATTTGAAGCAATATGCATATCTGCCATGCTTCCATCTAATAATTTCATCTGATTATATTCTGTTCCAACTGCAGTATGCTCAATATCCATCAAAAGCTGATCGATTTCTCCCTGAATTGCCTGCTTATCCGAATCGGTATAAATCCCATTGGACGCTTGGATACTCAGTTCTCGAATCCGTTGTAAGGAATCGTGCATGGTTCCTAACGCTCCATCTTGAATGTTGGCAACACCAATTCCCTTTTGTATATTATAAGCACCTACATTTAATCCATTGCTCTCTTTTAACAATTTTTGTGCAATTGCAAGACCCGCTGCATCATCTGCTGCTGATTGAATCCTTTTCCCACTAGCTATTTTACCATATAAAGATTTTGCATAATTATTGTTCCATGCTGATAATTTCATAGTTACTCCTTTCCTGTACAAGTTTTTTTCTTGTACATCATTTTTTTAACTCTTCTCTGCACTTTTAGTATAATACACAAAATTTAGAAACACAAGCAGAATTTTCCAGTCTTACTTTTTCCGTAACACCAAGTGCTGTGGCAGACCATTTACCATAAATGGCTGATAATCTCCTTGAATTAATGGTTCAATATAATTGATAAATTCCTCTGTCACATAGTTTCCTTCTTTATTTACCCAAGAACGAGGAACTAGTTTTTCATTATTGGCAATTCGATGTACATCATAAATTCCAGCCGCACTCATATAAGGATCATCTGAAACTCGATCGATTACGACCATCTTACCAGTATCTCCTTCGTCTGCCGCTTTTACAGCAGCACCACCAACCATAAAAGCTTCATTGACATCTACCCTAGATGCCATATGAGAAGCACTTCTTTGTAAAGTCGAAAACTCAATGCTGCGTGTTTTACATCCGATCTCTGCTCCTAAAAAATTAGCCAGATAGGAAGCTGTTCCTTGTAGCTGTTTATGTCCAAATGCATCAACATAATCTCCTCCGCCTGACAGCTCACAAACATATCTGCCATCAGACAACCGTATTCCTTCCGATACTGCAATCACAACAGAAGTTTTTTTCTTTAACAATTCCTGTGTTTTCTTTAAAAACTTTTCAATATCAAAATCAATCTCTGGAAGATAGATTAAATCTGGCCCATCACATTCTTCTGTTTTAGCAAGCGCTGTTGCCCCAGTCAGCCATCCTGCATTTCGTCCCATTACTTCAATCACGCTAATCATTTCTTTGTTATAAGTCAACCCTAATGCATCTCGAATCACTTCTTTTGTAGAAGCAGCAATATATTTAGCAGCACTTCCAAAACCAGGGGTATGATCGGTAAGTGCTAAATCATTGTCAATGGTTTTTGGCACACCAAGAAACTTCTGCTCATGTCCTTTAATAATTGCATAGTCAGACAGTTTTTTAATTGTATCCATTGAATCATTTCCACCTATGTAGATAAACGCATCAATTTCTAACTTGTCTAATATTTGAAAAATCTTTTCATAAATATCTGGGTTTTCATGAATTCCTGGTAATTTAAAACGGCAAGAACCCAAAAAAGCGGATGGCGTTCGTTTTAACAATTCAATATCCATATCAGAGTGAATCTGCGTGGAAAGATCAACATACTGCTCATCTAAAAACCCTTGTATACCATGTAACATGCCATACACTTTATGAAATCCTCTTTCTTTTGCTGTTTTATATACCCCTGCCAAACTAGAATTAATTACGGAAGTGGGTCCTCCCGACTGTCCTACTATAATATTACGTTTCTTCCCCATTTTGAAAACCTCCTAATTAAAATTATTTAAGTATAAAATGATAGAATGATCCAACTTCTTTATTATAGCACGTTTTTTACCAAACGGGAATCCTATGCACAGCAATTTTTTCTTTGTACAACGATTTCTTCATGAGAATGAATATCATCTTGAATAATTTCTCCTACTGATTCTGCATAAATATGACCCGACAAAGGATTTTTAATACTGACAACAGAAGTACAAATGGTAGCTTCTACTTCTGATTTTTCAAAACATAAATCGGTATCTATCATCTCACAGTGAATCAATCGCAATCCTTTACAATAACAAAGGGGTTGTGTTCCAATAATTTTACAATTCTCAAAAGTGACATTTTCACAATACCAAGCCAAGTATTCTCCTTTTATTACACTATCACGAATGATTACATTTTTTGCATGCCAAAAGGCATCTTTTGTATCAAAAACACAATGTTCAAATACAGAATCTTCAATATATTGAAAAGAATATTTCCCTTTCATCTGCAAATTTGTAAAGGTAAGATGATCGGAACGCATCATAAAATATTCGCTTTGTATGGTACAATCTTTCATCTCTATCTTATGCACAAACCATCCAAATTCAGGAGAAATAATATCACATCCTTGCATTTTCACTTGGCTGCACTCTCTTAAAGCTTTAATTCCATGTAACTTTGTATTTACAATTTCAATATCAGTAGAATACCACAATGCAGCTCGGCAAAGTTCTGTCATCTCGGAATCCGATAATTTTAATTGATTATCATGCCAAAATGGATAGCGAAGGTTAAAAAAACAATGGGATACCTGAATATCCCGACTTTCTTTTAATGCACTTTCTCCATCTGCTGGTCCATCAAATAAACAATTTTTTATTATCATTTCTTGACTTCCATATAATGCCCTTTCACTATCAAATGTTTGATTCTCTATTTTATTCATAAACGTTATAACTCCTTTCCATTCTTTACCTAATTTCTAATTTATTTTATCTATTTTACTCTTTTTTATAGTATAATACAACTATTATAATATAGCAAATACTTATAGTGGATATGTTCTATAGTTTTCAAGCATATTTTTCTACTCTCTTATAACAAAAATTTCTAAATTCTTTTCACATAATTATTCAAGAAATCCCTCTATCTCTTAAGCATGTTTATAAACAAATAAAACAGATAAACTGTGATATTCTTTAACCACAAGCTTATCTGTTCTATTTTTAAAAAAATTTCTGATTTTCCTTATTCATTCTTTTTACCTCCATCTTTTCTTTCTGTTTTAAGTTTGTGTATTACTATAGTACTTAATATAACACATATATCCTGACATCTTTTGTCAAGTTTTATTATTTTATAAAAATATTATTTTTATAGTACTTAGGTATTATTTTTTATTTAGATTACAAAAAAATTATATATTTATTAAAAATCTTTTAAAAAATACATCTTGTAAAAGTCCTTTATTTCATGCAAATATCTAAGTTATAACAGTTAAAATTTATTTTCTTTCTTCTTAATCATTATAATAATAATAATAATCTTTATTAAAATAATAAGATTCTTCCACAATAAATAATGACAAATTCACAATTTTATGGTAAAATTTGTCCGAAAGACTTTGGGAGGATTGTTATCATGAGCGAACAAAATACAAGCCACAATTTAATTGAATATATTTTTACTCTATTAGATTCTGAGGAAAACGCTGCTATTGATCTTGATCGTCTAATAGAAGAAGGAAAATCAGGAAACTCTTTCTCTGATTCCCAAAAACTTCAAACGGTATATGAAGTTATCCGTTTTATGGATGAAATGCCTGGTGGTATACTAATCTATCATGCAGATGGAGCAGAAGAAATTATTTATGCAAATCAGGCACTTCTACGAATCTTTCAATGTAATTCTATTCAAGAATTTCGAGAACTAACTGGAAACTCCTTTCGAGGGGTTGTACATCCTCAAGATTTGGCAAAAGTGGAACAAACTATCAAAGCACAAATTATGAATAATTGTAATGATCTTGATTATGTAGAATATCGAATTATTCGCAAAGATGGCTCTCTTGGTTGGTTGCAAGATTATGGGCATTTTATTCACAGTGAATCGATAGGAGATATTTTCTATGTCTTTCTCAGCGATTCTACTGAAAAAAAAGAGCGAGAATTAATGGAAAAAGCCACTCTGTTAAATGAAAAATCACAAAAAGAAAAAAAATTACAAAGTCTAATCGAAGAATATGACAAAGAGCGAAGATTAATTAACCAAGAACATTTACGTCGTTTAGAAGTAATTGAAGGACTTAGTATCAATTATGAAACTATTCTTTATGTCGATTTAAATACTGATAAATTATTGCCTTACCGCTTAAGTGTTCGAACCGAACATCAATTTAGTCAAAAAATCCAATCCCGTGGATTTGCTTGGTTTGCGAATGATTATGTCAATACTTGGGTACATCCTGAAGATCGTGAGATTATTTCTAAAGTAACTACTCCAGCCTATATTCGAGAAAAACTGTCGAATAATAAAACATATTATATCAACTATCGTGTTTTAAATGGAGAAGAATTACAATATTTACAACTTCGTATTGTAAATGTAGGACATAGAAAACATATCTCTCAAATTGTAATGGGATATCGCAGAGTAGATGAAGAGATTCAACGAGAAATGGAACAAAAGCAAATGTTTGAGGAAGCTCTGAATAATGCAAATCTGGCGATCACTGCAAAAAATACATTTCTTTCAAATATGTCACATGATATGAGAACTCCTTTAAATGCTGTTTTTGGATATACTACACTTGCAAAAAAACATATCAAAGACTACAATGTTGTTTCTCAATACCTTGATAAAATCGATGCTGCAAGCAGACAGCTTTTAGATTTGATTGATAAAGTATTGGAAATCGCATGGACAGAAGCAAATGATATTCGAATTATTGAAACGGAATGTAATTTATGTGATATTATACAAGATATACAGAAATCTTTGACTTTACAGGCAACAGAAAAAAATATTACTTTTACTTTAAATTCTGCTGGTTTAGAACATTGTGATATCTATGGCGATAGAGATAAGTTAAAACAAATTCTTTTGTACTTAATTAATAACGCATTAAAATATACACTTAATAATGGCAAGGTTTCTCTTACTCTTACCGAATTAGAAAAATTACCAAATGACTATGCTATTTACCAATTTTCTGTAGAAGATACTGGAATTGGAATTGGACAGGATTTTTTAAAACGTATCTTTGAACCATTTGAACGAGAAAAAAATACTACTTTTAGTGGTATTCCTGGTACAGGACTTGGACTTACAATTGCAAAAAATATTGTAGAAATGATGGGCGGAAAAATTGAAGTCAATAGTACACTTGGAAAAGGAAGTGAATTTATTGTTACTCTTCGTCTTCGTATTCAAAATCGTCCGCTTCCATTTTCTATTGATTCCGAAGACAGTCTTTCAAATCTAATGGAACAAAAAATTCTTCTAGTAGAAGATAATGAAATTAATCTAGAGATTGAAACAGAAATTCTTCAAGGTCTTGGCTTTCAGGTTGACACTGCTGTAAATGGTAGTATTGCTATTGATAAGTTAGCAAGTTCTACGCCAGGTGAATTTGCTTTAATTTTAATGGATATTCAAATGCCTATTATGGATGGATGGCAGGCAGCAAAAGCAATTCGAAAACTGAAACATCCTACACTGTCCCGACTTCCTATTATTGCCTTATCAGCAGATGCATTTGAAAGTGATAAACGAAAATCAATTGAATGTGGTATGGATGCTCATTTAACGAAACCAATTGACGTTCCACTCTTATTAGAGACAATAGTAAAAACTGTACAAATTCACAAATCTTTATATGGAGAAGATTAATATTTATTTGTTTTGTGTCAAATTTGAACAATATAATTGATTTTATTTTTCTTATTTGACACAAAACATAAATATCCTAAAAATTTTTTCTTTAAAATAAAAATTTCTAAATGAAATCTTGTTAAATTTACTTTTTTATTTTAAATAATTCACAAGAAGAATCAAACTTCCCAATATCGCTAATACTATTCCAGTTGCACGATTTAAAGTTGCAGCACTTGCTTTATTAGCAAATTTTGCAGCAATTTTTGCCCATAATAAAGTAAATGCAACACAAAAAACTAGACATCCTATATCTGGAATTCCTCCTATCATAAAATGACTAATCGCTCCTGTTAAAGCAGTAAATGCCATAATAAATACACTAGTCCCTACTGCTGTTTTTAATTCATATCCTAAAACACTCGTTAAAATCAACAGCATCATCATGCCACCTCCAGCACCAATAAACCCACAGATAAAACCAACTACCATTCCACTGATTATAGACTGTATAATTCTCTTTTTTCCACTTACTATATTCATACTTTCTTTTGTTGTCATAACTGGTTTTACTATAAATTTAATTCCTAACAGCAATGTCATAAAGACAGAAAAACTTCCCATTGTAGTATTTGGAACAAGACTTGCTATCCAGCTTCCTACCAGTGTAAACAATAACACTGTTATCATCATAATCAAACCATTTCTTACATCTAAATTTTTATTCTTTCCATAGGTATAAGCACTTACTGCACTAGCAAGCACATCACTTGCTAAAGCAATCCCAACCGCTTCATATGCTGGAAAATTTAAAAATGTAATCAACATAGGACTAATTACTGCTGCTGCGCTCATACCTGCAAATCCTGTTCCAAGTCCTGCACCCATTCCTGCTATAAAACAAATCAATAATTTATACAAAATCAAATCCCTCCTTCTGATATCGCTTAATATTTTCTAAAATATGTTGATGACATTGTTTCATTACTTCCATTTCCTTTTGTGGAATTCCTGCAAACATAGTCGTTACAAATTGTTCTTGTGCTGCTTTTCCATCTAAAATAATAGGAACTGCTAAATCACAAATCTGCAAATGTGCTGTCTTTCGATTTTCTTTTGTATACTTTTTTTTCAGATATCCTTTTTCCTCTAATAATTTAATTGAAACGGATACTTGTGACTTAGACAGACACCTTACCTCCACTATATCAGCTGCCGTATCAAAAAGAGGATTATTTGATAAAAATAAAAGAATATCCAACTCCATACGTGTAATTTGATGTTTTTCACAAACTCCCTCTACACATTTTCCATAAAATGTTTTGATAATATTTTGATGCTCCCATAAATTTAATGGTATCATAGTTCCTCCTTATTGTTCTATTTCGAACTATTTTATAGTATTCTATCTGAAATGTCAATAAAATTTAGTTGTGTTAGTAAAGAAAAAAGATAAGAAAAAACATAACATTTTTTCTTACCTTGTTCTTAATCTTTTTTATAATCAAAATACATAGATAACAATTACTCCTATACTTCGTTCGTAAGTTGCTTTTTTATTTCACAGAAAAGCCGATATGCCTCAGAATATTTCTTCAATGTAGACTGATATTTTTTTAATAAGCCTTGAATTTCCTTTTGTCTTGTCTGTCTGTTTCGATCCGCCTGCATCCAAATCTCATACTCCTTCCAAAAATTCTGGCAAAAAATACGCATCGTACAACACCATATCAGCATATCAATATAACACTTCCACTTTGTATAATTTTTCTGTTGTAAAAATACATCATGTAATACTTTTACTAATTTTTTTTCCCAAGAAATTAAGTTTTCCACTGCTAATTTCCCTGCAATTTCTGTTCCAAATTCTTTTAGTGTAACCAAAAACAATTCTCCATTTTGAAAATCTTCTATTCTCCAATAACCATCCTCTTTCTTATAATCCTTTTCCAATTTTTCTAAAAAACAATCTGTTAAAAAAATCTCTAATTCTGTAACCGAAAGTTTATTTGCCTTATAAAGCATTACTATAAGATCACAAACATCCTCCTTGCTTCTTGTTCCAATTTCTTTAAAATATTCTCTATCCTCTAACTGTTTAGCTGTTAATGTGTCTGAAAAATAATTCACCCAACTTTCTTTTACCTCTTGCATTTTTAATAGAAAACTCTTCTTTTCTTCCTCAAATTTTTCACTTTTTAAAAAATGTTCTTTTTGGCAGTCCTCGACTTGCAAGTCGATTATCATTTCTTTAAAAAACTCATGACAATAAAAAGAATCTTTTACTTTATCAATTACTGTTTCTATCTTTCTTTGTTTTATAAACCATTGTATTCCAACTGCAATTAAATTTTGGTTTTCTGATACTAAACATTTTTCTGCTAATTCTTTTGAAAGTTTTTTTCTTTCCTCCATTATACAAATCAATTTATAAATCATAGCCCTTTCTTGTTTTAATACTTGCAAAGAGCCTTCCTTTTTATCTAGCTGTTCTAAAATCATCTGATACCGAAAAAAATCCTTTATAATCAGAATTCCCAAAGCCTGTTCTCCCTTCTGTGACAAACAAGGTTCAATTTGAACCCCATATAAATTTTCGAACAGTTCTCCCATTCCCTGTAAAATTTCTCTAAAATCCTCTTTCTGATAAACCTTGCACCCCTCTTTTTTTTGTTCCTCCCTATCTTTATCTAACTCCTTGATTAGTATTTCTTGTAATTTTTCCCCCCAATCCTGATTATAAGACTCCTCCAGCTTTTTTTCTAACTCTATACAAGTTGTATCCTCTATATTTGCACAAAGAAAACATATTTTTTCCCAATACTCATTGGCATTTATACATAATACCTCCATCATCTTTATTTTTTCTTCCTTGTCTAAAAAATCAGGAAAAACAATTCTTCCTTTTTCTCTATGTAATAAACCTAGCTTCTCTTTTTTTAATTTTTCATTAAAAAATTCCACGAAATCATCCAAATCTTTTTCTTGTTCTTTCTTAGAAACTTTAACTACACTTTGCCTTTGACTATATATTTCTTTTTCCCATAATACTTGAATATGTCCTTTCTCTTGTTCTTTCTGATATAATTCCAAATAATATGTTGCAACTTCTTTTGCAGAATTACGACTTAATTTACATACAATAGAAGGAGTATACATCGCCATATTATCCAATGAATTACTCATATTATAAACAATAGGGATATATTTTTGACCACATAACAGGATAATCCTATCATGCAAAAGACATTTATTTGCTTGAAATGCATAAAAGGAAAACCGACTTTTCAAAAGTTCTTCTAATTGATAACAAGTATTTTGAAGTATACCAATTCTGTTGTTTTGATTTCGACTAGGAGCTTTTGCATCTGTAACAATTTTCATCTGTATTTTTGTATCTTCCAAAGAGCGTAATATTCTAGTCACACTGTCTGCATCAATATAAGGATCAAATATCCAAATATCTTCTATTTCTTTTTTATTTATTTCTTCGTTCAACCATTTTAAAAATTCTTCATGTCCTTTCATTCCCTGAGCAAAAAACCGACTTTCTGCTATTTCTGTTCCATATAACTCTTCAAAGTCATCTGCAACCTGCATAAACTCTTTTCTCCAAGGATCATTTCCTTTATTCTCTATACGATTTTCCCAAGAACTATAATTTCGCATATTGCAATTCACACTGTCTTTGCCTTTTTTACCATTTGTTTCTTGAAATTTTTTTGTATATTTATCCTCTATTGTAATCGTCCTTTCACTCATTTTCATATCCACAACCAAATCACGTACAATAGAAATTTGCTTATATCCAATTAACTGAATCTGCTTTTCTTCCCTTTTTTCCCATATACAAACAATCGCTTTTCCACTGCTTTCCGCAAAATTTATGGTTCTTGTTACATCCTGTCCATTCACAATAATATCATATATTTTTGAGGAAGTAGGATTTCCTGCATTATAAGTAGTTACTCCAAGTATATAACTTCCTGATAAATATTTGGAAAAAACAGTTATTTTAAATCCTTTTAGTACTTTCTGCCTACTATCTAATCTCTCTACTTGTGATTCTATCTCAAATAATTCCTTTTGTCCTATTTTATCTACAAGGGTCGAAAATACTTCAAAATCACCAATACGACACAAATCCCTTATTCCATTCACTAAAAATTTTTCTTTTTTAAAAAAATTATAAATTAATTCCATTTTATTTATATCATAATCTTTTTCCTTAGTAAAATAAAGTTTTCTTTTCCATCTGCATACAAAAGATTCACTAATCAAAGGATCCTCTCCAAAAGCGTGAAATGGCTGCATCCCTTTTATTAACAGACTACTCTCTCTTTCAGGAATCAACACAATTTCTGGCCTGTAATCCTTATTGAAATGAATAATCTGTGCATTTAAAAAATGATTATGCCACTCTTCTTTTCTTTTATTTCTTAAGTTATCATGTAATTCTGTAGAAGACTCTCTAAAAAACTCTCCTAGATTTTTATTCTGTTCCATAGCACGAATAAGAATCCATAAAGTGTCTCCACGAATCATTGATGTAATTTCCCAAACTCGAATATTTTCTTGTTTTATATGTTCTAATAATTCCCACCTTTTTTTACTTTCTACTCCCTCATCCGCCATAATAGCATATCCATATAAAAAATCTATATCATTCTCTCCATCCCATTCTTCCGTAAGATAAAACAAACGTATTACATAAACTGCTTTTTCTTGTATCCTTCCCCACTTCTTTTTCTGTTCCTTTTTCTCAATCTTCATTATCTCCTCAATTTCACATTGAAATGTTAAGCAGATAGTTTCTATCACAGACATAGATACTGGCTCATTCTTAGACATTTTTGCCAAAGTTACTGTACTGATATTAATTAGTTTCCGAAATTCGGTCTTAGAAATTCCTCTTTCATTTAAAATATTCCATAATCCTTCATAGGATATTGCCATTTCTTTCCCCTCTTTCCAAAATATCGTTTCTTTTAACTTATTATAGCATATCACATTTTGAAAAATTATCAATATTATATTTGAATTAGTAAATATTTATTTTTATTATTAAATTTTTTAGAAAACTGCTTCTATTAAATAGTAGGAAATGTTTCTTGTAAATAACATATAAATGCCACTTACAAGGGGTTTCATTCTCAAAAGTTCGCAGTAAAGTTCATTTATACATTTATCTGCTTTGCAAACTTTCTCTTTTTCATGTTCCGGTCATATATCCCCGGAACTATGTATTTTACTGGCTTTCCAGTAATTTTTAACTGCCCTATATCTATGCCTTTTCAACTGCATCCCCCAAAATTTTTAAGCTTTTTTCTTACGATTTCTTTGCACAACTGCACTCTTAAACGCCTTCATCATGGCTGGCGACAACTCCCTACAATCCTCATCGAAGTTAATTGGACTTTTTTTCGCCTCTTCAACCTCTTTCAATTGTTCTTCCGTAGGTTTTTGTCCACTCTCAATAATTAATGTTCTGATCATAATAAAGCTCCTTTTCTGCATTTGTTGCAAGTCTGGCTGAAATTAATCGAATTGTTTCTTTTCGTTCTGTAAATACTACAAACAATACATCTCCAACTTTCCCTATCGCAATATATCCATCCTCTTCAACACTATGCTCAAAATCATACATCTCAATATAATAAGGATCGTCAAACACATATGCTGCTGTTTCAAAAGAAATCTTATGTTTCTCTTTATTTATAAAGTTCTTATGTTCGTCCCACTCAAATTTCATTTTTGACTATTCATTCTATGTTAACAGTATAGCATTAAATAGTAAGCCCATCAATTACATTTTTCCTAATCACTTTTCAAATTTGCCAAACATTGTCTGACAAATTCAACAAGGCAAAAACCCCTGCAAATGGTACATATATACCACTTGCAAGGGTTCTCATTCTTATCTCTATTCACCTGATTTCGACAAATTTCTACTGATTCATCTGTTTTGCTACTTCCTCAGCAAAATTCTCTTCCTTCTTTGCAAGCCCTTCTCCAGTTTCAAAGCGAATAAACTTCTTTACCTTCAATGTGCCTCCTACTGATTTTGCTACAGAATCTAAATACTGTTCTACTGTCTGCTTACCATCCTCTGCCTTTACATAAACTTGATCTAATAAACAGATTTCCTTTAATTCTTTATTTAAACGACCATTGATAATTCCTTCAATTACTTTAGCTGGCTTTCCTGCAACAGATGGATCATTTTCAACCTGTGCCATTAAAATTTCTTTTTCATGATTTTTATAATCCTCTGGTACCTCTGCATTAGAAACATATTTTGCAGATAATGCAGCAATTTGCATAGCAATATTCAAAAGTGCTTCCTTTACTTCATCATTTACAACATTTGCCTCTGCATCTACTAACACACCAATTCTTCCGCCACCATGAATATAGGAAACAATGCAGCCATTCTCTGCTGTCACCTTTTCAAATCTTCTAATAGAAAGATTTTCTCCAATTACAGCAACCTTTTCCACTAATACTTCTTTTACCGTCTTTGTATTATCTTTTATCCATGGCTCTGCTAAAAATGCATCGATATCAGTTGCATTTGTTGCCAAAGCCTGTGTTGCTACATCCTGCACATATGCCTGAAAATCAGCATTTTTTGCAACAAAATCGGTTTCTGAATTTACCTCAACAATTGCCGCCTGATTTCCTTCAATAATTGTTCTGACAATTCCTTCTGCTGCAATTCTTCCAGCTTTTTTCTCTGCCTTAAGTTGTCCATTTTTTCTTAAAAATTCAACTGCTTCATCCATATTTCCATCTGTTTCTGCAAGAGCTTTCTTACAATCCATCATTCCTGCACCAGTCATTTCTCTCAACTCTTTTACCATTGTTGCTGTAATAGCCATTTTTATTACCTCCATTTTCTAATCAACGGTTTTTCTTTCTCTTGTTTATTTTAATTTAAGCTTCTACAGCCCATGTAAAAGAACTAAATGTTCTTCTATACGGGCTGCAGTCTATAATAGGATACCTATTAAGCTTCTTCTGAAAACATTTCTTCGTCTTCCTCTGCATCTACAGTTGAAACACCCTGATTTGCCTCAATCACTGCATCTGCCATCTTAGCAACGATTAATTTAACTGCTCTAATTGCATCATCATTTCCTGGAATTACATAATCCAATTCTTCTGGATCGCAATTAGTATCTGCAATACCAATCAATGGAATACCAAGTGTATGTGCTTCCTGTACGCAAATTCTTTCCTTCTTTGGATCTACAATAAAGATTGCGTCTGGAACACGATCCATTTCCTTAATTCCACCAAGATTCTTTTCCAGTTTTTCCCACTCTTTCTTTAATTCAATTACTTCCTTCTTAGGAAGAACATCAAATGTTCCATCCTCTGCCATAGTCTCAATTTCTTTTAATCTTGCCACTCTAGAACGAATTGTCTTAAAGTTTGTTAGCATACCGCCTAACCATCTTTCATTTACATAAAACATATTGCAACGTTCTGCTTCAGACTTAATCGCATCTTGAGCCTGCTTTTTTGTTCCCACAAAAAGAATTGTACCACCTTCTGCTGCAATATCAGAAATCGCTTTATAAGCTTCATCTACTTTGCCAACAGATTTTTGCAAATCAATAATATAAATCCCATTTCTTTCTGTGTAAATATAAGGAGCCATTTTAGGGTTCCATCTTCTTGTTTGATGTCCAAAATGCACACCAGCTTCTAATAACTGTTTCATTGAAATAACACTCATTTGTTTACCTCCATATGGTTATTTGCTTCCATAAGTTTCCGTTTCTAAGAACTGAATTTCAGCACCACTTAGAAATTCACTTACGTGTTTATTTACAATGCAGCAATTGCCGCAGTCCACGATTGTTAATTTATCATATATCTTCCTATTTGTAAAGTATTTTTCCACAATTTCACATAAAAAGTTACCTCTCTTTCTAATTTTAATCTACTTATAAGGAATAAAATAATCCCTTTTATAATCTACTAATAATAAAAATATAAGGGAATTTCTCTTTCCTGATAAAACCAATTTTTCCAGTTAAAATAAAGATTTCTAATAAAAGATTTCTTATTTTTTCCTTTTATTTTGGAGTGATTAATGCTATAATACAAATAAGCATCATCAAGAAATTTCAAAAATAAGGAGGTTCTTTTATGAAATATACCAGGGTAAGTTTCGAAGTAAATGCTTTGCATTATGAAATTGGAAAAGATATGGAAGATGGCTGCGAATCTTGGTCGGATGTTGTTATTCATGGATGGATTCAAACGGATTCACTTGTAAAAATTACTCGTGAAAATGGAAAAATTGTTTGTCCATATATCAATACCAGACGAGGGCGGCTTTTTATTCAAGAAGGGGACTATATTATAACGGAAGCAGATGGTTCTCGCCATCTATGCAGTGAAGCAACCTTTCAAAAGCGTTTCACGCCTTGTTAATAGAAAAAGGAAACCATCTATTATTTCTATCAGTCAGATGGTTTCCTTTTTTATTCCTCTGTTTCCCAAAGCAATTTTCCTGCAATTGTTGCAAAATCCATTCCTTCTGTAAAAGTATAAACTCCTGCCTGAAGTTTCTTTGTATATCCCTGCTGCATCAGATATAAGCTAAATTCTTGTGCATTCTCAATGACTCCTGTCTCTTCTAATAATTCTGCAATTGTACTCGCATACATTCCTGATGCCACTGTAATCTTTGTTTCTTTTATTAAAGTATTGTTATATCCAACTATATCCTGCTCTTCACTACCCTTTATCGTTGTATCTAACCCTTCTATTGTTTCTTCTGTATTTTGCTCTTTTGTAGACTCTATTTCTTTTGCTGTATCTGACTGTTCTTCTGTAGTCTCTACTTCTGTTGTTTCTTCTGGATACACCATTCCATAAGACAAAGCAAGGCTTTCTACCTCCTGCTTTGAAATATGTTCTGTATCCCCCTTTCTAGAATAAAAAGAAATCATCAGAACCAGTGTTGCAAAAATAATGCCTATTCCGAATCCATTCAGATAATATTTCAGCTTCATTCTATCGTTCCTTTACTTTTATTTGATACATAATATAAGTCAATCATTAATTTCACTTCCCCCATACTAAGTCCCATTTTTCTTGCAATTTCTAAGCTGCTGTTTCCCTGCTGATAAAGCTCTATAATGGTATCCCGTTTCTTATCCTCATTTTGTTCTACAATAACTTCTTCTCTTTTTGAAATCTGATTGCTATTCTCTTCTTTCTTTTCTTTTATCTTTTTTCTAGAACGCCTAATCTGTCTTAGTTCAGAAAGTTTTTCTGGATTTCTACGTAAATACTCTTCTAAATTCTGTTTTCGCTGTCTCACTTTATGCTTTTTCTCTTGTGTTATCTCTGTTTCTAGTTTTTCTTCTGTTTTAAAGTAAGTTTCGTATTTCTGATCTGGTTCAAAAATTAAAATTGTATTTTTATCTGCTTGGTTTTGTTCTTCTATCACTCTTTCCAAATTTTTTTCCTGTTCGATACATTGCTCAATTAAAGCTTTTGCTTGTTCTATTACAAATTCCTGCTTTTGATTTAATTCATGTATAGTTTTCTCTATTTTCTGTGCATCCCTTACTGCATTTTTTATATCTTTATCTTTATCATCTAACATACTGTATAAAAACATCACTTCATTATGGTTCTTTTCAATTTCTTCTAAAACAGTATCTGTATATTCTTTCACCATCATAATCTTTTCATTAGAAAGTTTTTCTAATTGTACTTCTGCTTTTCCTTCTATTTCTTCTGACATTCCATTTAATGCTTCTTCTACAGTATCCTTTGCCTGCTTTATCAGCGTTCGCTTTGTCTCTTCACTTAATATCAGTTCATCTACTGCTTTTTTCATTCTTTCCTCTGCATTTTTTTCCGATATAAAGTAGCTGACTGCAATTGCTATTATTCCCACAGCAATCAGACACATTTCTAGCGCTGTCATTTTTCACTTCCTTACCTTTTCTTATATTTTCATATCAAAAGAACCCTTATGAACCTGTTTTAAAACCACAACTCCTTCGTCCTCATCCTCTTCTTCTTTCTTTTGACGACGATGCTGTGGATTTTCATAAAATGCACCATTTCCTTTTTCTTTTGCATCATATTTTTCTTCCTTTTTATTGGCATTATCTGAATGATTTACCTGTTTGCTTTGGTTTTCTACATGTTTTTGTACCTGTGTCTGATAATGACTTTGATCCACTTGTGGCTTCATATCCTGATTTTGCTTAATTTGACTGATATCTTGCGTCCGTTGCATAACGCCTTGCACTTCTACTGGTCTGATTCCTGACATCTCTTTTCCTCTTTTCTTATTCTTTTACTTCATCTTTTTTAACATGGAGAACGCTTGATTAACCGATCTTTTCCTACATAAAATTGGCAATGATGTTCTGTACTCATTACATAAAATACCTCTTCATCAATCACTAATTTTACTCCAGGATGTACATCTTTCCATACCTTTATTCTAGCATCTTTTACTCCATTCATACATTCATACATTCGATCCAGTTCCGAATCAATTTGTGTGAGTCGTTTTTCTGTCTCACTATATTCCTGTAATGTCTTTTGAAATTCTACCGCCTTATCGATTGTAAGCTGTCCTCTTTTCTTTTTTATTTTATATACATCAATCATCTTTCCAGCTTTTTCCCGATTCGCTTCTAATTGTCTTCTTTCTGCTTCCAAAGTCTCCATTCGACTTTGCATAATCGGATCAACCCCTACCTCCAAAATTGTATTTCCGCCCATTGCAGAACCAGCCACCTGTGTTTCAATTAAAATTGCAGAACGTACATGTCCTCCTACAATCAATCCTTTTTTTCCACTTACATAAATTCCTTCTTTTGCGGATACTTGACTGTGTAAAATACTCTCTGTTGTAATAGAACCATTTGTTAATACAGAGGCACTTTCAATAAATTTTGCAATAATTGCTCCTTGCGATTGCAAAACACCCTTTCCCATGCCCTGAATTCCACGCTTTAGAATAATCTGCCCTTGTGCAATAATCTTTGCACCTTCTACAACTCCCTCTATCTCAACATCACCAGAAGCAATAATTGTAAAACCAGAACATACATGCCCTTTTACTTGCACATTTCCATCATAGCGAATATTTCCTGTAGAAACATCTACATTTTCTTCTACAATATACGTATTTGCCACTACTACCTTTTCATCAAATGTCAACTGTACATGACCATCCATTTCTGCAATTAAAGAAAGTTGATCTTCTGATAAAGTAACACCTTTTCCATACTTTAAATAAGTAGATTTTACTGTCTTAGGAACAATCTGTACACCATAAACATTTGTTCCTACTGTTCCACATTTTTCTTTTTCTAATGTTGCTAATACATCTCCTGCCTTAATACGATTAATATTATCCAAATCATGAAAATTTACAGAACCATCTGTATTTAATTTTGGTTTTGCATTTGGTCTTAAATTAAAAAAATAGTGGATTTCTGCATCTTTTCCCTCTACTAAAGGAGTTCCTTTTGCAAAGACATAATCCTTACAATATTCTCGCTTTTGAATAAATGCATCCACTTCCTCTTCCAAAATACCATATTGTATTCCTTGATAAGAAAGTGCTCGCAAAAGTTCCTCTTTTCCAATATAAGCTGTATCATTGGAAGGAGGATAAAACCTTGCTGTTACTTGCATATTATCTGCAGAAACTTTTACACACATTTCTTCTCGAATTGTTGGTATCTTTTTACTAGACAAATTCAATTCTACTTCTTTACTTAAACTTCCCACTGCATATTTTACACGAGACAGTTCAAATTTTATTTCATGTTTCGTTAAATATTCCAACACTTCATCTATTTTTAACGGCTCACCATTATCCTGAGCAGGAAATAATTTCAAAAAGGTTCCTTCTTCGCTGGATCTAACCCGAAAATATCCATTTCTATCTGCCATAATAGTTGCCTCCATATTTTCTTTATGATACCCCAAATAGTATACCTATCTGGACTCCCAACTTCTGTTTCATTTTTTGCAACGCTTTTGTATGAAGCTGTGAAATTCTAGATTCAGACACCTCCATAATTGCACTAACTTCTTTTAAAGTTAATTCCTCATAATAATAAAGTACAATCACCTTTCGTTCTTTTTCTGTCAATCCTTCTAATGCCTGTGCAAGTAACTGTTTTAATTCTTCTTTTTCTACTACTTCTTCTGGACTATCAAATCTTGCTTGAAGACCAGCATCTGTATAAATCTCAGTCCCCTGCTCCATACATTCATCAAGTGAAATCAAACCAGAGGCCTTTGTCTGCCCCTGCCAAGTATAATACTCATCTAAAGAAATCCCTAATTCCTTTGCTATTTCTTCATCCGTAGCCTGACGCCCTAATTCCTTTTCTAATTTCATCAAAGCAGTATCCATCTTTTTTTGTTTCTGACGCAATGTTCTTGGAATCCAATCCATCTTACGAATTTGATCCAAAATTGCTCCACGTATTCTTAAACTGGCATAGGTTTCAAATTTTATTCCTTTCTCATAATCAAACTTATCAATCGCATCAATCAATCCAAAAATCCCATAACTAACTAAATCTTCATATTCTACATTATCTCCTAAATACATGCTCAATCTTCCTGCAATAATCTTTACCAGTTGTGCATACTCTAAAATAATCTGCTCTCGAATTTCTGGTTTTCTTCCTTTTGTATAGGATTCCCATAATTTATTTCTAGCGTTCTCGTCCAATCAGGCCACCTCCAACAGCTTTTCCTTCTTTCTTTTCTCTATACGATCTGCATATCTTCTGCAGCCCTTGTCCCTGTTTCTTCCCCATTCTCTTCTTCTGCTAATAATGCTGCCATTGCTTCTTCCTCTAAGCGTTTTTCCTCTTCTATCCGCAGTCTTTCCGCTTCTCGTTCTTCCATTTGTTTTACATTGCTATTTATAATTCCCCTAGCAACTAATCCTATTATATAAAAAAGAAACATTGATACAAATATTACTATCATCGATCGTGTTACATTATACTGTTTTGTTATCGAAATTAGGCTGGAAATAAACCCTGCCATCAACATAACAATTAGCGGAATAAAATTCCTCCTTTTCATGTTTTACCCTCCATTACAAGACAACCAAAGTGAGAAGCTCAAAAAACTCCTCACTCCAGATTATATCGTTTTAAGCGGCTTACCGACTGCACGAATCCGAAGCCTTGCATCTTCTGAATAAAACTCAATCGTCCGCCCATAATTTGCTCCCGTATCCTCAGCTAAGATTGGGATTCCTAATTCTTTTAATTTTGCCTTTACTGCTTCTACATTTCGATCTCCAACCCGTCCAATTGAAGAACTTCCTCCATTAAATGCAAACATCTGTGCACCACCTGCTATCTTTGCTTTCAGCCGCCTTTTCTCTGCTCCTAAGCTTATCATTTGCTTAATTAACATATCAATTCCGGTATCAGCAAATTTCATTGGATTACTTTTTTCCCTAGTAATCTGCTTGCTATCCGGCAACATTACATGAGCCATCCCAGACACCTTTGTTACTGGATCGAACAGACAGACGCCTACACAGGAACCCAGCCCCAGCGTTGTCAGAGCATTTGGTGCCTTACAAGCTTTTAAATCTGCCATTCCTACTTTAATCATCTCGCCCATATTCATCACCTACATTCCCAAAGCTGTTAGAATCCTGGTATAAGAATCCTGATCCGGAATCAATATAAAATACCCCTTTACCTCTACTTCATCCCCAAAATCAGTCTGGATTAGTAACACCTCATCTCCAATTTTTCCGAATTCAATCGCTGGAACACTTAAGATAGCACCTGCCATATCAATTGATAGATATGGAATTGACATATCAATTTTCATATTAAGCAAAGAAGCAAGTGCCGAAAGGTACGATCCAGTAATAATATTTCCAATCTCACTAATTACAGAAAATTCTAACTCCCCAAAGTCTTCATTTACTGGCATTCCACTACCTGCCATCATCTGTTCAATCAAATAAGTACCTGATTTTTTATCCATTAAAAACATCATCATACCATCTACATCAACAGACAAAGTTACCATTACAGCTACCATCAAATCTTCTTCGTTCCCAACAATAGACGCTAGATGCTGAAAATCTACCATTTCCACTTTTGGAACTTTCATATCAATCTTTGCATTAATTAATTTTGCAAGAGCTGTTGTTGCATTCCCAGCTCCAATATTGCCAATTTCTCGAAGAACGTCCATATGCATCGCATCCATTTCACCATATGGCATATATCTTCTCCCTCCTCTACTTTTCCCTTATTTTTCTTCTGATACCAAACTAATAATATTAATAATAGAAATTAATTCATTCTCATGTTTTCCAATTACAGAGATATACTGCGTTCGGCTATCTGCTGCATTTGCAGTTACTTTTTCCATATCTGTTTCTTTTAAAGAAACAACCTCTCTTACTGCATCTACAATAATTCCTACTGTACTTTGTTTATCCAATTTTAATATAATAATTCTAGTATCTTTTGTTTCTTTCATTTCTTCCATGTCAAACTTAACACGCAAGTCCATTACAGGAATTACTTCTCCACGTAAGTTAATTACACCTTTAAAATAACGCTGGGCTTTTGGCACTCGTGTAATCTTCTCCATTCGAACAATATTATCAATATATTTAATATCGATTCCAAACTGTTCATTATCAATCTTAATCACTATGTATTGTGTGATTCGTTCCTCTTCTTTTTTCATTTCCAGAGCCTGTTCGTCCAAATTTGTCACCTCCTGTTAAAACAATGTACCCGGATCAAGAATTAATGCTACCTCACCATCTCCTAAAATCGTTGCTCCACTAATCAACTTATTGCTATTTAAATATTTACCAAGCGGTTTAATTACGATTTCCTGCTGTCCAATCAGTTCATCTACGACCAGCCCTGCTAACTTTTCTCCTTTTTGGATAATTACCACTATCAAACTTTCTGACTGACTAGAACTTTCTACATCTAATACCTCATTTAATCGAATGAGTGGAATTACCTTTCCACGCAAATGAATCACTTCTTTTCCACTTACATACTTTATCTCGTCATTTGAAACATCTTCTAATGTTTGAATTGTACTTAGTGGAATTGCATACTTTTCATCTCCTAAAATTACCATTAATGATTGAATAATTGCTAATGTTAAAGGCAAACGAATAATAAATGTACTTCCTGCTCCAAGTTCTGTCTTAACCTCAATATCGCCACCAAGTCCTTCTATCTTTGTTCGTACTACATCCAGACCAACTCCTCGGCCAGATACATCTGTAATTTTCTCTGCAGTGGAAAAACTTGGACGGAATAATAAATCAATCGCACCTTTATCATCTAGGTTATCCACCTGTTCCTGTGTCAATGCACCTTTTTCTACTGCTTTACGCTTTACTTGTTCTACATCAATTCCATTTCCGTCATCTCTTACTTCAATTACAACATTATTTCCATCTTGATAAGCATCTAAGAAAATCGATCCTACTTCTGGTTTTCCTCTCTCTCGACGAGCTTCTGCACTCTCTAATCCATGATCAGCTGAATTTCGTAAGATATGCATAAGTGGATCTCCAATTTCATCAATTACAGTACGATCCAACTCGGTATCTTCTCCACTCATAAAAAGTTCCATCTTTTTATTTAATTTTTTGCTTAAATCACGAATCATACGTGGAAAACGACTTACTACACTTTCAATTGGCACCATTCGAACCTTCATAACAGATTCATGCAAATTTGTAGTAATACTTTCTAGATATTCTACCTGTTCTCTTAAATTTTGAGAAACTGCCCCACTGTTTCCATCACTAACAGATACGATTCCATTTTTAGCAATAATTAACTCACTAACTAAATTCATTAATACATCTAATTTTTCAATGTCCACTCGTACCGAACGATTGACAACTGGCTTTCCTGCATTGTTATTTGCAGGATTAGCATTATTACTTCCTGCTGAAACCTGTTTTGTATTTGTTGGCTTTGCTGCTGGCTGAACTGGAGCTGTCTGTACTTTATTTTCCTCTACTTCTGTCTTCTCTTCTTTCTTCTCTTCTACTACATTTGCTTCTGTTCCAGCTTCTTCTGTTATAGAAAGTTCTTCTCCTATCGCTTCTTTGATTTCTGATACTCCCATAATCGCATTATAAATTTCTTCATATGGTTCTTTAGAAATCACAAATAAGCTAAAATCAAGTTCAAACTTTTCATCTTCAATATCTTGCGCACTTGGAATAGAACAAATAATCTCTCCATGTGGCTCTATATTTTTAAACACTAAAAACGCCCTTGCTGACTTAAGAATACAATTTTCATCTACTTTTACTGTAATCCCATAAAATTTCATTCCAGCATGAACTGCTTCTTTTGCAGCATGAAGTTCAAAATCCTTTAGCTTAATAGTTTTATACTTTCTTCCTTCTACTTCTTCTTTTACTGTCTCTTGTACAGAAACTGCTTCTTGCTCCTTTGGTGCCTCATTTGAGTCACTGACTGTTGCATCAGCTCCTCCCTTTAATACTGCATTCAACCTTGCAATAATTGGTTCATTATCCTCTGTTCCTTCATCCTGAAATTCCATAATATTGGTAAGATAAGCTTCCAATGCATCTAAACATTGAAATACAATATCTACAATATTCGCATTAATTTTCATCTTACCAGAACGTACTTCAGAGAATACATTCTCCATATCATGAGTCAGACGCTGCATCCTTTTATATCCCATTGTACCTGCCATTCCCTTTAAAGAATGAGCAGCTCGAAATATTTCATTAACAGTCTCTTCATTATCTGGCTCTTTTTCCAAAATCAACAATTGATTGTTTAAACTTTCTAAATGTTCTTTTGTTTCATCGATAAAAATCTCAAGATATTGACTTACATCCATAATTACTGCACACCTACTTTCTTTTTAATTGAATTGGCGCTCTCAGTGACTAACAAAGTTCTCTGCATAAACAATAAATTCTGTTCTTCTGTTATCTTCTTTAAATCACTGACACTTGCATCGGCTCCTTCTTTTAACACTGTATTCAGTTTTGCAATAATCGGCTCATTATCCTCTGTTCCTTCATCCTGAAATTTTATAATATTCATTCGATAAGCTTCTAATGCATCGATACACTGAAACACAATATCTACAATATTGGTATCCATCTTACCATAGCATATTTCATAGAATACCTTTTCCATATCACAAGTCATACGCTGTATCTTTTTATATCCCATTGTAAAAGCCATTCCCTTTAAGGTCTGTTCTAAAATCAATCGTTGATTATTTAGATATTGATTTGTATTCATAATTACTGCACACCTACTTTCTTTACGATTGAATTAGCAACCTCAGTAATTGGTAAAACTTCATCTGACAGACCTGCCTGTGCCACCATCTTAGGCATACCATATACAACACAGGTTTCTTCATCTTGAGAAATCACATAAACCTTGTTTCTCTTTTTCAGTGCCTTGATTCCTTCTGTTCCATCTGCACCCATTCCAGTTAAAACAACACAGACAATCTCATCATAAGCAGAACCAACTAATGATTCATACATAATATTGGCACAAGGTTTTAGTGCATCTCTTGGCGGTTCATCTGATATTACTGCTTTATAACCTCCACCTGGAAGTTTTGCTACTTTTAAATGACTTCCTCCTGGTGCGATATAAACACATCCTTTTTGCAGAACATCCCCCTCTGCTGCTTCCTTTACTTCTACTTTGCTCATATCATTTAAACGCATTGCCAATGACTTCGTAAATCCTTTTGGCATATGTTGTACCAATACCATTGGTGCATTTAGACCTTCTGGTAAAAGCGGAATTACGGATTGTAAAGTCTTTGGGCCTCCTGTTGAACAAGCAAGTGCAATTAGTTTATTTCCTGTCCCTTTCTGTGTAGGAATTGACAAATTTCGAACAGGCGGCTTTGTCATAAAAGAAGACGGCTTTGTAGCAGAAGTTCTGATTACTACATTGTTCGTTGCTGCTGGAGATGGACGAGTTGATAAAATACTTCTCTTTGGTCTTGACTCTGTTGCCACCCCTAAAATAGCAAGTAATGCTTCTTTAAATGTATTACTTTTTGCATTGATTAAATTCTCTGGTTTTTTAATAAAATCAAATGCTCCATGTTCTAGTGCAATCATTGTTTCTTCTGCACTTTCATCTGCCTTTGTACTACAAATTACAATTCTTGGGTAATTTCCCCGTCTCTTTTCCAGCTCCATCAATAACTCTAGACCTGTCATCTTTGGCATATAGATATCTAAGAGAATAGCATCATATCCAGTAGGATTTGCAAGAATCAACTTTAGTCCTTCTTCTCCGTTATTTGCGATATCCTTTACCTGATATCTCTCATCCGAGTTTACGGTATCTGAGAGAACACGCCTCATAAGAGCAGAATCATCCACAATTAAAATGTTCTTCTTCATCGAATCAACCCTTCTTATTTTTCCTATACCTACGCTCTTCCTCAAAAATAAATCGAATCAATGTTTCTCTATCTCGATTAGAAATATGGCCAAACCGAACACGATGTTCATACTGTTTTCTTCGATGTGGCATCTCTTTTGACTGAACTAGATGGGAAATAACAGAAAATGAATTTTCTTCCCCTTCTACAGAAATCGAAAATTTACAAAGAATGGATGCATTTTGTTCAATTGGCTGTTCTGAGGTAAATCGCATCCCTCCACCACTGATATCTAAAGTAACTCCTTTTAAATATCCCTGTTCTGATACTGCCTCCTGAAAAGCTTCCAATGCATCTGGATCCGTCAGTAGATCAGCCTCTACTGTTGATAATACCCGATATGTAATTCTTAGATTACATGCTAAACGGTAATGTTGTCTTCTTTGAAACTTTTGCAGCCCTGTATAAATCTCAAGAATCATTATATAAAGTTGATTCTCTTTATACCGTTCTATCATAATCCCTTTACAGTGATAAATACCACCTTTTGTACGAATACTAAGTTCATATCTGGTATTTATAGTTGGAACAATTACTTGTGTTCCATCCATAGGCATAGCAATTTTTAATTTATCTTTCCCTATTATATCATAAATTTTACTAAAATAGGTTTTCTTTTTTATATTTTTTGAAAATTTTTCAGAAGAAATTGCAGACACATTTAATTTTGTTAATTCAAGTTGATCTCCTGGTTTGACAATTTTTGATAACATATGCAAGCCCTCCTAACTTCATATTTTGTTCTAAATTACACTACAAGGTAACACAAAACAATTTAATTCTGAAACAGTAGGAGCTTTCAAACAGTGTCTTTTGGTATTCTTGTGCCTATTTTTTTCATACTAGTATGAAATAGATTGAGAAATACTTGACTAATACCAATTTTTTTCTCTTGTTCTTCCTGTTTGATATCCAATAATTTTTTTACAATCTCTTCATATGCTAAAGAAGCTTTTGCTGTCTTATTTGTAATTGTAATCGGTTTTTGCTGCATAATTGCTTTTGAAACATTGACATCATATGGCACGCTTCCCAAATAACTCAGTTTCATTTCTAAGAACTGATCCACTACTGTTTTTAGCTTTTCATAGAGAGCATGTCCCTCTCCCTTTTCCATAACCCGGTTTGCCATAACACGAATCTCTGTATAACTTGGATCAAATCCTTCTTTACGTCTTAATGCCTTTAATAATGCATAAGAATCCATAATTGAAGTTGGTTCTGGTGTAGTTACTAATACTACTTCACTGCTTATTTTTACAAATTCTAATACAGAATCGGAAATTCCTGCTCCTGTATCAACAATTAGAATATCGGCCATCTGATCCAGTTGCACTAGCTTTTTGGCCAGAAATCTTACATTTTCTTTTGTCAGACCAGAAAGCTCTGCTACTCCAGAGCCACCAGAGATAAAAAAAATCCCCATTGGTCCTTCAATCATAATCTCTTCCAATGTCATACCACGAAAAATTAAATCTGATAAATTGTATTTTGGAATTGCCCCAAACATCACTTCAATATTTGCCAATCCAAAATCTGCATCAAAAATAATCACACGATACCCCATTTTTCGAAATTGTACTGCTAGATTGACGGCTGTATTTGATTTCCCCACTCCACCTTTTCCGCTTGTTACCGTGATAAGACGTGCTACCTGAAAATCATCTGCCCTTTTGCTTGCCTTTATCATGTTACGCAACCGTTCTGCCTGATCCATTTATCTAAACTCCTCTAAGTAATTGCTTGGCAATCTTTTGCACATCAATTACAGCTATATCATCTGGTACATTCTGACCGGAAGTTTCATAGGAAATACTTGCTTGCTCTAACATCGCAATATTCAAAATATTCCCAATTCCGTTCGTTTCATCTAGCTTTGTAAATATCACACTATATTGACATAAATCTTTAAATTTATTACAGATATTTACTAAGTCATTGTATTTTGTTGTAACACTTACTACTAAAAAGACCTCTGGCTGATAATCACAATCTTTTGGAAGACTTTGAAGCAACTCCTTTAATTCGTTACAATGCTCTTCATTTTTATGGGAACGACCTGCAGTATCAATTAATATCGTATCATAATCCGACAATAATTTTAAATTTCGGTCTAAATCCTCTGGTTCATAGATAACCTGAAGCGGAAGTTCCAAAATATTTGCATAGATTCGTAGTTGTTCCACCGCAGCAAGCCGATACGTATCAGATGTCATCAACGCTAATTTTGCATGGTGATACATCTTTAATTCAGAAGCCAGCTTTGCAATGGTTGTTGTCTTTCCTACACCAGTAGGGCCAATAAAAAAATAAATTTTTTTCTGTTTTCCATCGTATTCAATTTTCTTTGGCTCTCCCAATTTTAAGATAATTTTTTGATAAACAGCAGCAAGAATACTGTCCAATGTTGCCTCTTTTTTAATTGAGCGTTCTACCTCAGAAATAATCTGATTCGCACATCCTTCCTCCACTTCATTGTTCAACAGCTGCTTATAAACCATCCTTAGAAAAGGCATCCATTCCTTTTCCTCCATCTCTTTCTGTATTGGAATTTCACTTTTTTCCTCTTCTTCTTTTTGTATCTGTTGTTCTAAAAGTGATTGAATATTGTCTAAACGCTGCTCCATTCCCTCCTGCACAGATTCTGTTCGCAAATTTGTCGTTATCTGTTCTATATTTGGAAGAGTCTCCTTTTTCTCTACAAAAGGAGCCTCCTTCTTTTCTTCTAGTGCGGCTGTTACCTCGACCACTTCTTTTCGAAAAAGTTTTAACATCCCACGTGATCGGATTGTTTTAATATTCATAATCACTGCACTACTTCCCAATTCGGTTTGTGCTGCAAGTATTGCTTCTTTTTCTGTCTTCCCTTGAAACTTCTTGATTATCATTCTGCTGTCACCATCCCTACTGATTGTAATTCTACATTTGACTCGACCTCATTATAAGAGATTACTACTAGATCTCTAAAATAATCTTGTGTAAGTTTTTTAAAATAGGCTCTCACAATCGGAGAAGTAATGACAATCGGATTTTTTCCCATACTTTCCAGTTTTCCGACCTGTTCTTCTACTGATTTTAATATTCTCTTTGTCTTTTCTGGTTGTAAAGTCAGATAAGCACCTTGTTCTGTCTGTTTCACAGAACCCATAATCTCTTGCTCTGTTTTGGGATCTAGTGTGACTACACTAGTTGTTTCATTTGTAACAAAGAACTTTCCTGATATCGCTCTTTTTAAGCTTTGACGTACATATTCTGTCAATACGTCTGTATCTCTTGTAATCGCTGCATGATCAGCCAATGTTTCAAATATTGTAACCAAATCTCGAATAGAAATTCCCTCACTTAACAGATTTTGCAGAACTTTCTGTACTTCACCAATATTAAGCAATTTTGGTACCAACTCTTCCACAAGTGTTGGATGGGTTTCTTTTAAATTGTTTACTAAAGTCTGTACATCTTGTCTGGTCAACAATTCTGCTAAATGGCTCTTGATAATTTCGGTTAAATGTGTTGCAATAATCGAAGGTGGATCGACTACAGTATACCCTAACGATTCTGCCCGTTCTCGCTGTCCTTCTGTAATCCAGACTGCCGGAAGATGGAAAGATGGTTCAAATGTTGGAATACCAGTAATTTCTTCCTCTACAAAGCCAGGATTCATCGCCATATAATGATCGAATAAAATCTCTCCCTCACTAACTTGTACACCCTTTATTTTGATAATATATTGATTTGGATTTAACTGAATATTGTCCCGCAATCGAATAATTGGTACCACTGCTCCTAACTCCAAAGCAACATGACGCCGAATCATTACTACTCGATCTAATAAATCACCACCCTGATTGGCATCAGCAAGTGGAATAATTCCATAACCAAATTCTAATTCTACTGGATCCACTTGTAAAAGTGAAATAACATTCTCTGGTTTTCGAATTTCATCTGCTTCCATCTCTGCTTCCGAAACTTCTTCCTCAATTGCTTCAATTCCTTGTCTTGTACGAATTCTTGTACCTAAGAACAACAAAATTGCACCAAATGGTACAAAAATATACCAAGATAATGGGGTTACTACTCCAAGAAAAACCAACGTACCACCTACCATCATCAGTACTTTTGGAATAGAAAATAGTTCGTCAAAGATCTGTCCGCTGACATCATCTCCCTTCGAACCTTTTGTAACAATCATACCAGAAGCCAATGAAATCAATAGAGAAGGAATCTGGCTAACTAAACCATCACCAATGGTTAAAATGGTATAATGATCCATCGCTGTTTGTGCATCCATTCCTCTGTAAAGTACTCCCATTGCAATTCCACCAATAATATTAACTACTGTAATAATTAAACCTGCGGTTGCATCTCCCTTTACATACTTCATTGCACCATCCATTGCACCAAAGAAGTTGGATTCCTGTTGCAGCTTTTCCCGTCGTTCTTTTGCTTCCACATCAGTAATTGCACCTGTATTTAAATCAGCGTCAATTGCCATCTGCTTTCCTGGCATTGCATCCAGCGTAAATCTAGCTGTTACTTCAGCAACACGTTCAGAACCTTTATTGATTACAAAAAGCTGTATGATAATAATAATAATAAAGATAATAACACCAACCGCTAAATTTCCACCACCAACGAAATTACCAAAGGTTTCTACTACATTTCCAGGTTCTCCTGTTGTTAAAATTAACTTCGTGGATGCAGCATTTAAACCAATACGAAAAATCGTTGTAAACAATAATAAGGTTGGAAATGACGCCATATCCAACGCCTCTTTTGCAAACATCGCATTAAACATAACGATTAAAGCAACTGATATATTGACTGCAAGCATAACGTCCAATAACTGGGATGGAATTGGAATAAGCAAAAATATAACTGCTGCCAGGACGTATAATCCCAATCCAAGGTCTGACTTCTTCACTTGTATACCTCCCATACTATCGCTAAATTTCCTTTAGCCTGTTCCTACTCTGGATTGTATACTTTATTCTTTACTTTATATACAAATGCCAGTACTTCTGCCACTGCCTGATATAATTCAGGTGGCACCATTCCTCCAATATCTACGTTGTAATACAATGCTCTTGCAAGAGGTTTATTCTCTACAATCTCCACATTATGTTCCTTTGCTGCTTCTTTAATTTTCTGTGCTAAGAAATCCTGTCCTTTTGCTACTACAATAGGGGCAGAAGCTACTTTTGAATCATATTGTATTGCAACTGCAAAATGCGTTGGGTTTGTAATCACGACATCCGCTTTTGGTACACTCTGCATCATACGACGCATAGATGCTTGTTGCATCTTTCTTCGGATCTGCCCTTTAATCTGTGGATCTCCCTCTGCATTCTTATATTCATCTTTTACTTCCTGTTTTGTCATCCTCATATCTTCTTTAAATTTACGCTTCTGATAAAATAAATCTGCAAAACCAATTAATAACAAAACAGCGCTAACCTTTATCCCTAAATTGATAATTGTATTTCCAATAAAACCAAGTGCATCAAATAAATCCATTTGATACAAGAGAAACAAATATCCAATTTGTCCTTTTAATTCCATATAGGCCAATATTGCAATTACCATAATAATTGCAATGGACTTTAACAATTCCACAATCGTCTTGCTGGAAAAAATTCGCTTAAATCCATTGATTGGATTTAATTTATTAAATTTAGGCATTAATGGCTTTGTTGTTACTTTCCATTTTACTTGTGCCAAATCCATAATAAAAGACACTAGGACACTGATTGCCAACACAGGCAGGATAATCAGCAAAATCTTTCCCATCATCAGCCGTAATATATGGCCAACATAACGAATGTTAAAATTTTGGCATTGATCAGCGGTAATATCAGAAAATCTTCCATATATAATATGAAAACTTTCCAATAGTCCACCTCCTATATAGGAAAGAAAGATCTTTAAAATAAGAAATAGGAAAAACAACATAACAAAATTACCCAAATCTTTACTTTTACTAACCTGTCCTTCTTTTCTTGCATCCTCCAGCTTTTTGGGAGTGGCCTCTTCCGTCTTTTCTCCACCAGGACCATCTTTTGCAAAGAACTGGAGCTGATATCTTAATAAGTAGCCTCCCTCTCTCATTATTCCATCATCCCCTTCATGATACTAATTACCATAGACTGCATGTTTTCAAAGACATAATCTGCCATAGACGGCAATAATCCTGCTGTTAAAAAAATAATAGCCAATCCTGCCAACACCTTAATTTGCATACCTACTGCCATCATATTCATCTGAGGTGCAACTTTTGATAAAATACCAAGTATAATACTAATAATCAAGGTTGCTGCAAATACAGGAAGCACTAGACGAAATCCAATTGAAAAATAAGACGAAAAAAATCCAAGCACTCGATCATAGGTATTTCCCATATGAATCCCACCGATTGGAATGACTTGAAATGAATCCACTAATGCTTTTAGTAAAAAATGATGCATATCTGTTACCACTAACATCATTAAGATTAAATAATTATATAATCCTCCTGTTAAACTCGCCTGTGTTCGAGTTGTTGGATCATAAATTGTTGCCATGGACATACCAATCTCCATATCAATGACACGGCCAGTAAACTGAATTGCCAACATTGACACATTTGCTGATATCCCAATTAAAATGCCTGCTGCACTTTCCTCTATTATAAGAAATGCATATTCTATTACATTAGAATATGCCGGTACGGTAAGTGGCATCGCCATCTGAATCAATATGGATAGGAAAATGCCAAGCCCCAGTTTAAACCGCATCGGCGTATTGCTGGTACTAAAAAACGGAGCTGTCACCATAAAGGAAGTAATTCTTATAAGTATTAATAAAAACGCCTCAAAATCTTCTACGGTAAGACCTGTATTTATTTCCATTGTATAAATGCTCCAAAGCTACCCCATAGTTGTTCCGTCAGGGCAACAATATTGTTTAAGATCCAGTTTCCAAAGATAAGAATTCCCACAAACACACATAATAATTTTGGTACAAAGGTTAATGTCTGTTCTTGTATCGAAGTCACAGTTTGAAAAATACTAATAATCAAACCTATAATTAATGAAATCAAAAGCAAAGGTGCAGCACACTCAATAATTACAAATAATGTCTGTCGTGTAATCTCAATTATGGTTTCTTCTGTCAAAACAGCTCATCTCCATTCCTGCTATAATATAAAGGTATTCATTAAATTTACAATAATTAGATTCCATCCGTCTGCCAACACAAAAAGCAAAATCTTAAATGGCATGGAAATCGTAGTTGGTGGCAACATCATCATACCCATTGACATCAAAGTAGAAGACACTACCATATCAATAACAAGGAATGGAATATAGATTACAAATCCAATAATAAATGCAGCTCTTAATTCACTTAGCATAAAACTGCATACTACAATTGGAAGCGAATAATTCATAGAATCTTCTTCTGCTTCCATACGACCGATTTCTAACATAGTATTCAAATCTCGGTCAGCAGTCTGAGCAAGCATAAACCGCTTTAACGGATCAATCCCAAGTTTTGTTGCCTCCTCCATTGTAATAGTTCCTTCCGAAAGTGGCTGAATTGCTTTCGTATTAATTTCAGAAAAAACCGGACCCATAATAAAAAAAGTTAAAAATAACGACAACCCGATTAAGATTTGATTCGGCGGTGCCGTCTGTGTTCCAATTGCCGCCCTAGTAAAATGAAGCACAATTAAAATCCTGGTAAATGAAGTTAGCATAATCAAAATAGAAGGTGCTAATGCAATTACGGTTAATACCAAGATAATCTGTACACTCCCTGCTAAACCTTCGTTATCTCCATTTGTTGTAATTGAAAATCCAAAAGTAGGAGCAGCACTTTCCGTATCGCCTTCTGTTCTTGTCGTTGTTACCGTGGAGGAAGCTGCATAAATGGTGGTTCCTGTCAGGCCACATAACAGCCATATCAGGCTGAATACAATCAGAAATTTATGAACTTTGTTTCTTTTCTTTTTTTCTTTTCTTCTTTTTTCCATATTGCCTTTCCTTCACTTCTCACTGTTCCGTTTCTCTGAAACCTCCTGATCTTCTTTTGACTTTTGTTGATTTTGAGATTTCTGTCTATTCCACGGATTTTGATTAACAAATTTAGATAAAATCTCTTTAAAATCCGGCTGTTCTACTTCTGGCATAAGCTCAAAATTTAGCTGTTCTTTCTCTAAGGTAGTCAACATTGTAACACTATCTTTGCATACTGCAATTACCATATAGACTTCTCCTACCTGTAAAAGCTGTAGATACTTCGTCTGTGAAATACGAGTTGTCTCAAGGATACGGATATTTCCCTGAGACATCTGTGACTTCTGATAACCCGCTATAAAGCGAGTTACCAGATATGTAATTGCTAGTACAATACAAAAGATAAATAGTACCGTCAGACTCTCTGCTATCCGATTTACAAAGTTCACTTTTAACCTACTGCTTTCTTAACCGCTTCTAGTACTCTATCCTTATCAAATGGTTTTACAATAAAGTCCTTTGCCCCTGACTGAATTGCTTCAATAACCATTGCCTGCTGTCCCATTGCAGAACACATAATTACATTTGCACCTGGATCTGCTTGTTTAATCTTCTTTAGTGCTTGAATTCCATCCATCTCTGGCATAGTAATATCCATCATTACTAAATCTGGCTTTAATTCCAAATAGCGTTCTACTGCTTTCGCTCCATTTTCTGCTTCTCCAGCAACTGTATATCCGTTCTTTGTTAGAATGTCCTTAATCATCATTCTCATAAATGCTGCATCATCACAAATTAAAATATTCTTTCCCATTCTTTTCTCTCCTATCTATCGCTATGGTTTCTACTTGAAAATTTCTGTTACTCTAATTGCAAAACTTTCTTCGATAACTACAACTTCTCCTTTCGCTACATACTTACCATTTACCAATACGTCAATTGGTTCACCTGCAATCTTATTTAATTCAATAATACTGCCTGGTGCAAATTCTAATATATCTTTAATTGAACGAGTGGTTTTTCCTAATTCCACAGTAATTTCCAATGGAACATCCATAATTAGATCGATGTTCTCCTGCATCTGTGCTGGAGAGATTGGATTAATAAATGGCTGAAATTGTGCCTGCTGCACATTCGCCTGTTCCTGTGGCATCCCGTATGGCATCTGATATGGCATTCCATATGGCATACCCATCATCTGTGGATTCATACCCATTTGCATCTGAGATGGGTCCATATTCATCTGCGGCATACCCATGCCCATTTGCGGATTCATATTCATTTGTGGCATGCCCATATTCATCTGCGGCATACCCATCATCTGTGGATTCATACCCATTTGCATTTGAGATGGATCCATATTCATCTGTGGCATACCCATCTGCGAATTCATATTCATCTGTGGTGTCTGCTGCGGCATACCCATATCAGGTTGTGATGGTACCGATGGTTCTGGTTCCTTTGTTGTATCTTCCCCCTGACCTGAAAACATATTATAAAGTTTAGACGCAAAATCAATTGGATAAAGTTGCATGATTTCGCTATTTACAAGATCACCGATTGTCAGTTTAAAGGAAACCTTTATAAATTCTGGCATAATAAAGTTTGGATCTAAGTCTAAATCAGAATCAAAACTGATTACTTTTGCAACTGGAGGTAAAATATCAATCTTTTGGTTAATCATAGTTGATAAAGAAGTTGCAGAACTTCCCATCATCTGATTCATCGCTTCACTAATTGCACTTAAATGAAGTTCATTAATCTCTGTATCAATCACATTCTTTCCATCACCACCCATCATTAAGTCAGTGATGATTAATACATCTTGTTCTTTTAACACCAGAATATTATTTCCATCTAGTCCTTCTTTATAGCCAAGTTGAAGCGCTACGCATGGTCTAGTTTGAAAGTCCTTTGCTAAATCTCCCCATACGCTATAAGAAACAGTCGGAGTTGTAATATTAACTGACTGTCCTACCAGTGCATTTAATGTAGTTGCGGCTGTTCCCATAGAGATATTTGAGATTTCTCCAATTGCATCCTTTTCTATATCAGAAAGGACATCTCCTGCTAAAGGAGCACCTGCTCCCATTGTCTCCCCTCCGCTAACGGCGGCTGACTCTCCCGATGCTGGTCCATCGTCCATATTTGAAAATAAGGCATTAATTTCTTCCTGTGATAACATTCCATCCATTGGTTTTTCTTACTCCTCTCTGATTATTGATGTGACTCGAACAGCATACTTGTCGGATGCTGAGCCGGGGAGTGCCTTGAACTTCTTTATATTTCCGACATATACATCTAACTCATCATCGATCTTTGTATTCAACTTAATTATATCACCTTTTTGTAAATTTACAAAGTCATTTACAGAAATTGTACTTCTTCCTAATTCTGTCACAACTGGAATGGCTGTTTTCTTTAACATTCCTTCTAGCGCAATTTCGTATGATGGATCTTTATCGGATAATGTAGAGAACCAGAATCTGGTATTCAGCTTATCCATAATCGGCTCTAATGTAATATAAGGAAGACATACGGTCATTAATCCTTCTACATCACCTATCTTTATACTAATCGAAACAATCGCAATCATCTCACTTGGTGAGATAAACTGGGCAAACTGTGTATTCGTCTCTATCCTTTCCAATCTTGGCTCAATTGACAATACATTTTTCCATGGTTCCCGCAAAAGATTGACACAATTCGCAAAAATTCTTTCGATAATTGCCAATTCAATTTCAGAAAATTCTCTTGTAATATCCAGTGTTGTTCCTGCCCCTCCCAACATTCTGTCTACAATAGCAAATCCAAGCTGTGGCCCCCATTCGATAATAATATTTCCCTTTAAAGGAGAAAAATTGACTACTCCTAACAGTACCGGATTCGATAGTGCATTCATAAATTCTGAATAAATAACAGCTTCTGAATTCATTACTTCTACTTGTACATTCTTTCTTAGATAACCAGGCAAATTCGTGGATAAAAGTCTTCCATAATGCTCAAAGATATTGACCAGAGTACGAAGATGATCTTTGGAAAATTTTGCTGGTCTGGCAAAATCATATACCGTAACCTTTTTCTCCGCCGTATCTTGTAACTCATCGACATCATACTCTCCGGAATTTAACTGCTTCAGCAGGGCATCAATCTCGCTCTGCGATAAAATATCGCCCATGTATCCTCACCTCTCATTCTGTCCCTTTCCTACGTTCCATTCTATGAAGTCAACAGTTCACTAAACCGTACATCATAGATAAAGTCTGACTGATACAGGGCATGCAGTGCTTCCAGTATCGCTTGGCAAATCACTTCTTCATATTGTGGATCCTTTGCTTGTTCCACAGTATAATCTGCAAATACTTTTCTTATGGTATTCTTAATCAAGCTTACACGCTCTGCCAATTTTTCGGCTGTACCATAATTTTCATAATCTTCATTTGTACTATCCATAACAAGTGTAATACTTGCAACTGCATAATGATCTTTCTGATCTCCGCTTGGTGCTAATGGAATTGTCATGGATTCTTCCAAATCATAAGTAACAAGATTATCAATATTTACATTTTTATTTGGAGAAGGTCCATAGGAATTCTCCAATTCGAGATCAATGGCTGTACAGATCTGGCCAACCAGTTTATTCATCTTATTCATTGTTGGAACAATTGCAAATATCAGTACCAATAATAATGCGATATTTACTACACTAAGTGCCAGTGATATGATATTTAAAAAACTTTTCTTCATAACTTCTCTCTCCATTTACTTTTCATTTGATACCTCGCGGTAGATTCGAATTTCCACGCGGCGATTTTGTGCTCTTCCCTCTGGAGTATCATTTGTTGCAACCGGATCGTATTCTCCTCTGCCAGATGCTTGGATATACGCAGGAGAGATTCCTTTATTGTCTCTTAAATAACCTGCAACCGAATTCGCCCGGAAAAAGGATAATTCCATATTATCGGCATATTTAGAAGAAGAAGAAACCGGAACAGTATCGGTATGTCCAATTACTTCAATTAAATTTCTATCATACTCTAAAAGAACTTCACCAATTTTCTCCAAATAAACTTGTGCTTCCTTTTTGATTTCTGCTCTTCCAGAGTCAAAGAGCAATGCTCCATTCATCTGCAAAACCACATACTGAGAAGTAAAATCAATCTCGATTCCATCAATTATCTCTTTGTCTAATGCCTGTTCAAGTTCTTCCTCAATTGATGCTGCCATATTCTCTGATTCAATTAATTCCTCTCGTTCAATCTGCTCTAAATAAGATTCTATCTTTTCCATCTGTGTTCCATCATCTTGAGCACCCATTGTACTAAAGTATTCACTTAATTCATTTAATTGGCTTACTCCATTCGATACTAAAATTCCATCTCCAATTGCGGCTGCGCCCTTTGGTAAAATACTAAAAGTAGATTGAAACGAAGCAGCAACCTCTTCAAATTTTTCTTCCTGTACCGTAGACATTGAGAACAAAAGAACAAAAAAGCATAAAAGCAGATTCATTAAATCACTAAAGGTACTCATCCACGGTGCGGGTGGTCTAGGACCTTCCGGCTCTTTCTTCTGTCTTGCCATCTTTATTCTCCTCCTTCCTCAGGTGAAAGTGTATTTCTCTTATTAGGTGCAAGGAAGGATTTTAACTTTTCTTCAATAACACGAGGATTTTCTCCTGCCTGTATCGAAAGAAGTCCCTCAATCGTAATACTTTTTGCTGCAACTTCTGCTGCATTATCTGCTTTTAGCTTTGTGGAAATTGGAATACAAATCCAGTTTGCAAGCAAAGAACCATATAATGTAGTGATCAATGCAACTGCCATATTTGGTCCAATGGAAGAAGGATCGTCTAAAAGTTTTAACATGTTAATCAAACCAATCAGGGTACCAATCATACCCCAGGCAGGTCCCATCGATCCTAAGTTATCCCAAAAAGAAATATTAGCTCCATGACGATCTTCAATACATGTCAACTCTGTTTCCATAATTCCTCGTACCAGTTCAGGATCGGTACCATCCACAATTAAAAGAATTCCCTTCTTTAAAAATGGATCTTCCAAATTATTTGCAGCTTCTTCTAATGCTAGAAGACCTTCCTTTCTTGCTACGTTTGATAAATCGATAATACTTTTAATAATTTCGCTTTCTTCAAATTTTACTCCTTTAACCGCTATTACAATACTTTTTAATCCACTTATAAAACCTTGTAACGTACTAGCTTCCAAAATACATGCGAATGAACCACCAAATGTAACCAATGCAGAAGTAAAGTCTTTAAAGTTTCCTAAAGCTGCTGCTCCCTGGTCTCCACTTACAATACCAAAAACTACAAACACTGCACATAATAACAAACCTAATATTGTAGCTATATCCATATCCTTTCCACCTACCTATTTTCTTTTTTGTTTTTCACTTCTTTTTATCTATCTTTATCGTTTCCGGATTATTTTCCTTTTTCCGACAAGAGCACCTGACACAAATCTGCATAACATTCCTTTTTATATAATATTACTAAATTTCTGACCTCTTGTCTACTTTCTTTCACAATTATTTTTCGTCCGGTACTTAGTGAAATTACCGTATCTGGCGTTTCTTCTACTGATTCGATTAAATCTGCATTAATTGTTAATTTCTCATCATTAAATTTCGTAACCTCTATCATTTTTTTATCCCCATTTTCAGTTAACCATGCACTGGCCTGCTGATTGATTATGTAGTTTCTTGGTTCGGATCTAGCCTTATTTTTCCGTTTTCGAATTGTTGAAACAGAAAGCTTTTTTGGATAGAAATAATTGATTATTCTCATAGACAATACCCCCCAGTATAGATTTATCAGAACAGGGTGGTAGATTCTACCACCCTGAATCTAATTTTATCAAGAACAAATTGGATTTACTTCAATATAATCTTTATTAACGTTTCAAATTGATTAACTCTTCCAACATCGTATCTGAAGTTGTAATAATTCTAGAATTTGCTTGGAAACCTCTCTGTGTTGTAATCATTTCTGTAAATTCATATGCCAAATCTACATTTGACATTTCCAGTACACCAGTTGTCATGCTATCTCCGTTTGCTGTAATATCCTTTCCAATTCCATCAAAAGAACCAGAGTTCATAGTTGCACCAAATAAGTTATTTCCTAACTTCTCTAAACCTGCTGGATTCGCAAAAGAAGCAACTGCAATTTGCCCCAACGTAATAATATCACCATTGGTATAATTTCCTACTATCTTACCATCTTCACCGATTGCAAGAGAAGAAAGCTTTCCTGCTGCTTTTCCTCTATTATAGCCTCCTGCATCTCCACGTGGACACTCTATTGAGGTATCACTACCATAGTTTGTTAAAGCAGCAAAATCAATTTCAATTTCATGATCTACTAACGCAACTGGTGCTGTCGCTTCTGTATCATTATCTTTCAATACACCATTTGCAATCAATGCACCAATATTCAGCTTAGCTGTAAAATTACCAGTATAATTCTGTGGATCTCCTGCAGCACCTTGTTCAAACTTATAAATTTCGCCTGGTGCTATCTTAGCGTCTTTCAAATTTGCATCGCTTGTATTATCTAATTCATCTGTTGTATTATTAAATGAAAAATTAATTACATTTTGGTCATCACTTAAATATTCATAGCTTTTTGTTCCATCTGCTGCTGTCACTTCTTTCGCTTTCGAAATAATTTCCCCATTTTGATCAATTACATCATATAAATATGCAGAATATGATGTCACTTCTCCATTAGCATTTTTATTTTGCTTAATATGAAAAGTAGCATTATATAAATATCCCTGTGAATCATAAAATTCCATTGTATAGGAAACATATTTATCTTTCTCTGCTTTACGTAAAAAATCATCATCTTTTTCACAAAGGTTTCCTGTTATATGTGCCTTTGTTGTCTTTTCAGGAGAAGCAAACATCTTATCTCCACTCATTACCTTAAGTGCGCTTACTCTCTCCTTCATAATGTCTCCATCTTCGTTTACTCCCCATCCCATAACAGTCAAGCCAGAACCATTTACCAAATTTCCTGCTTCATCTACATTGAAGTTTCCTGCTTTTGTGAAGAAATTACTTTGACCATCACTTACAATAAAGAATTCATCTCCATTGATCATAACATCAAATGGATTATCGGTTGCCTGCATACCACCTTGTTTGCTTACATTTGTTGCTATTGTTCCTAACGCAGAACCAATACCAATTTGTTTTGCATTGGTTCCTCCCTTTCCAGTTTCTGCATTTGGTCCGCTTGCTGCCTGTATGGTCTGATAAAATACATCTGTAAATGTTACATTTTGCGTTTTATAACCTACTGTATTAACATTGGCGATATTGTTACCAATTACGTCCATCTTACTCTGGTGGGTTCTTAAACCTGCTACACCAGAAAACATTGATCTCATCATAGTGATTGACCTCCTTCTTTGCTGTCCGTTTTGTTTCTTCTATCATTCCGAAACACTTTGCTTCCATTTTAAGGTCCAGCTAAATTATGACAGCTCCATCTATATTTGTAATAATTGTATCGTTGCTTTCCTCTCGGCTCATGGCTGTAACTACTACATTATTTTTAATATTCACAATAAATGCATATTCATCTACCATTACCAGTGATTCTTTTATTCCTTTTGCTTTCGCCTTCTCCGTTCCGTCGTAAAGACGCTGCATCTGATTTTCCGACAGATTAATCTTTCTTTCTGCCAATCGGCTATCTGCATGTTTCGAAAATTTTAATTCGCTTGCTTTTTGCTCGATTTCTCCCTGTTTGCTTTTTAAAATTTCCTGAAAGGAAAATGTACCTTCCTTGTTACTTTCCTTTCTTGCAGTTTTGGGATTCAGATACTGTTCTGAAATTTGTTGTATTGTAGAGAAGTTTTGTTGATTAATCTTCATATTCAAACTCATTCCCTATCACTCCCTATCTATGCCGTTTTTTCTGCAGATCCTTTATCCTCTGCGTTATTATCTGATTTTGTTGTATTTTCTTCTGTATTTTTTGTTTCTGTTTTGTTCTCAGATGTTTCTGTTTTATTTTCTGTCTCTGTTTCTACTTTATCTTCTGGTTTTTCAGTTTCATCTTCTGTTTTGTCTGTAGAACTATCTGTACTTGGCCCAGATGAATTTGAAGTATTTTGTTCAATTTTTTCGCACAGCTTCTTTAATTCCTCCATAGCGGCTGCACTGTTTCCTGATTTATCCAAAATTTTCTGTAATAGTTTTACTATATCATCTGCAGTTGCTTTTCCTCCAGTACCATTTTCTGACAACGTTTTAATATATTCATTTGATACAACTGAATCTAACTGATCATAGGAATAAAGTTTCTTATCCATACTAATATACGCTTTTCCACCTGAAAGTGTAATATAGTCCACCATACCAGCTTTTAAACTTGGATTTCCTGTACCACCATCTTTTGCTGCATTCTCATCTACAATTACATACTGACCAACTAACTGAAATGCTTGCGTATTCTCCATAGTCTGCCCCATATTTTGCATGGCTTCCAATGCAGAAAACTGTGCCATCTGCGCAATCCACTCTGTATCAGAACTTGGATTTAACGGATCTTGATACTGCATTTGTGTAATTAAAAGTGTTAAAAATGCATCCTTTCCCAGTTCAGTTGTTCCAATTTTCCTTTCGGTTAGATTGTCTTTGGAACCTTTATTGACCCACTTTCCATCGTCTAGATCGGCCCATTTAAAATCTTCTACTTTTGCCATCCCTCTTCCTCCTTTCTCTCTTCCTTACTATGCACTGTAATCAATGCGGTTTCCATTTGCCATCATTATCTCTCTTGCAATTTGTTCTGCGGAGGTCAGCTCTCCTTCCTCTGCATCCATAATATCAAATCGGAACTTTCTTGGTTTTTCTTGACCCATTTCCTGATTCTTATTTTCTGCCTGACCATCCAGATTTTGGTCAAAGCTTCTTGCTCCTACGGAAACCTCAACTGCTTCTACTTTTACACCTTGATGTTCTAGTGTTTCCTTTAAAGTTGAAATCTGTGCTTCCAAAATTTCTTTTGCTTCCAATGTCTCTGTTGCAATCTGTGCTGTAACAACACCATTTTTTGCAGCAACTTGAAGGTTAATTTTCCCTAAATGTTCTGGATTTAACTGCATCTCAAATGAAGCAGTATCTGCCTTAACGGTCATCTTAATCTCTTCAACTACCTGACGAACCACATCTTGTGCATCTATTTCTGGAAGCTTCTCATTGACTACTTCTTCCAATTTTGAAAGAACCTGTGCTGAAAAACTTTGTGTTTCTCCCTTGAAGTCCTTTTCCTGCTTTCCGTCATTCTTTTCTGAAATATTAACTTGCACACTTTCTTTTGCTACATTTTCTGTTTCCTGACCAGATAAAGAATCTAAATTTGTTGTATTTTGTTTTTCTGTTTCTTTTTCCTGATCTGCAGCAAACTCTTGCCCTACTACTTGTTCTGGTATTTTTGTTGTTTCCTCTTTTGTCGCTGCATTTGCTTCTTTTAATACAGCAAGCACACGATTCAGATCCATTCCAGCTTTTTCTAATTCTTCCGAAATTTCACTAAACTTATCCTGTACATCTTTTAGTAAATCTGTAACTTCTGGATGGAATAAAAGCTCCATTTGATCTTCTGTTCCTAAAAGTTCTGCTGCCAACTTGGTCAATAGTTCTGGATCACTTAAATCTTCCTCTGTCAGTCCTAACTTTTCCATAGCAGCCGCTAATTCTTGGTTTGTTACACCAAATACATCAACAAATTGTTGTTTTATTTCTGCTATTGCTGTCTGTAACATAGCCATTACATCTTCTTCTGGCATCTCTTTTTCCTCTGTCTGCAATACATCTTTCTTTGCCGACTGATTCATCTTTTCTAGTGCCTTATTGACTGCTTTTCCTTTGTCTGTCGTAGTACTTTGTTTTCCTGTTTCTGCTTTTGTTGGATAAGCAGAAGAAGTATCTTTTTTCGTCGAAGTCCTGGTTGCTGCCTGCATAGTTTTTCCAAAATCTTCTCCTTGATAACGTTGAAACGTACTAACTGGCCGAAAATCTAATTGACTCATTAAATTTTCTGTCTTTTTTACCATCTTATTTCCTCCTTTCCTTTTCATCGGATTATTTTATTATATTTTAAGGTGCTAAAAGCTGTGTCAATTTTGCAGCAAATACAGCATCTCTCGATGCCAATGCACCTAAAATAGCACTTCTAGTATCTGCATTAAGACTTCTTAAAATCTTTACTACAGTATCTAAATCACCAGACATCTCAGTAAAGATTGCAGCAGCTTGTGCTGCTTCCATCTCTTCAAATGTACTGACATACTCATCATCTAACTTTAACTGTTCAAATCGCTCTACTACTAAATTGTAGATTCGTTCTGCAGTCTCAGGGTCCATCTTTTCATACCACTTCTGAAAACTGTCCATCATCTCTGTTCCATTTCCCAAAACGACTTCCTGATAATATTGATCCTTCTCTTCTTGGAAAGCTCGTTGATTTTCCTCAAATTGTTGTAATCGTTCTACAGATGCCTGCAATTCAGTTATACTAGATTCCTGTTCCACATTTTCCTCTTGATACCCTTGAATCTGAAGTTCTAACTCTTTTATGTAATCAATTGCCTCCGAAAGATTCTGATACGGAAGATTTTCTTCTGATACCAGTTCTTCATCTGATGGGCCAGGCAGAATTAGATTGATAATCGGCACATCCTTAAAAATCGGACGCATCACCTTGGAACCAAAGCTATTGACATCCAACTTTACCATAACACAAAATATGGTCAGCCATACCAGAATCGTCAGTATTGCGAAAATAATTGTGATCCATTTATTATCGGATTTTTCTTCCGATTCCATTACATCTTTCCCTTTTTTTTGGTTCTTTGGTTTTTTCGGCATTGCTTCTCCCCTTCTCTATTCCATAAATTTATTACTAATTATTAAAACGGAAACTTACGATTTCATCAATCTCTTTCATCTCTTCCGCCGACAGCTCTTTTTTATAGCGGTCAAATGCATTTTCACGTAACTTTTCCTGTGTTTTTCTCTCTTTCATTAGATCGGATAACTTCTCTCTTGCTACTTCTACTTCATGATCTGCCATAGCAACCACTCTTTTTTGTTTCCGAATTTGATCCTCCATAAAGCGGATTCCTGCTTTCGTAATTGCAATTTCTCGAAAATCCAGTCTATCTAACATTTTATTCTTTAACTCTTGTTCATATCCCACCTTTTGAAGCTGCATCTGTTCTTCTTTTTCTACTTCCTCCTGATGTCTTGCTACAGCAAGTGCAAATTCACTTTTTGCTTGGTCTTCCAATCGATATTTTACATTTAGGATACTCTGCATACTATATCGAAATTTTTTCATAATCTTTCCTCAGATTTCTTCTAAAAAATTGCTCTTAACTGTGTTAATACTTCATCAAATGTATATTTTGCATTTACATCCTGCATTAAAAATTCATTTACTGCATCAATTTTTTCTATTGCATAATCAATATTTTTATTTGATCCTGCTTTATATGCCCCAATATTAATTAAATCCTCTGCATCACTATAGGTTGCCATTACATTTTTTAATTTTCCTGCAAGCTGTTTGTGATCAGATGCTGCGACCTGACTCATTACTCTGGAAATACTTTGCATTACATCAATTGCTGGATAGTGGTTTTTATGTGCAAGATTTCTAGATAACATAATATGACCATCTAAAATACTTCTTGCTGTATCCGTAATTGGTTCATTAAAATCATCTCCATCTACTAATACAGTATATAGTCCAGTAATCGACCCTGTTGCTGCATTTCCTGCTCGTTCCAAAAGTTTTGGCATCTCACTATATACACTTGGTGGATAACCACGTGAAACAGGAGGCTCTCCAGAAGCTAAACCAATCTCTCTTTGTGCCATAGAAAAACGTGTTAAAGAGTCCATCATAAGCAAGACATCTTTTCCCTGATCCCGAAAGTATTCTGCCATAGCTGTAGCTGTCTTAGCCGCTTTTTTACGAATTAATGCCGGCTTATCTGAAGTAGCTACAATTACAATACTCCGTTTCATTCCCTCTTCTCCTAAATCTCGTTCAATAAACTCTCGTACCTCACGTCCACGTTCTCCAATCAGTGCGATAATATTAATATCTGCTTTTGTATTTCTAGCAAACATTCCAAGAAGTGTACTTTTTCCTACTCCACTTCCAGCAAAGATACCAATTCTTTGTCCCTTTCCAACTGTAATTAATCCATCCACTGCTTTTACACCTAATGGCAATACCTCAGAAATAATCTCTCTTGCCATTGGATCGGGCGGATCCGCTTCTACTGAATAGTATTCTGAAGCAGAAATTACTTCTCCATCTAGTTTATTCCCAAGCCCATCCAAAACCTGCCCAAGCATTTCGTTTCCAACTGGAACCCGTAAAGGCTCTCCTGTATTTTCTACAATTGCTCCAGGTCCAATTCCTTCTACATTTCCATATGGCATCAGCAGTACTTTTCTATCTTGAAATCCAACCACTTCCGCATGAACTTGTTGATTTGGATTCTCATGGGAGGTAATCACACATAGATCATTTAGACTGGCATCTGGTCCTAAAGATTCAATTGTAAGTCCCACTAATTTTACCACTCTTCCCAACTTTTTGATATAGCTTTTTTCTCCCAATTTTCTGTACTTTTCCAAATCTACACTTACCTTGCGGATCACTGCTCTCACCTGCCTTATACCATTTTTCTTTCTAAAAAGAAGCTAAGATTCGAATATCTCGAATTAAATTCTCTAACTGTACATCCAAACTACAGTCAAATACACCACCATCTGTTTCAATAAAACATTGATTTCGAACTAAAGTAGCATCCTTTACAATATCAATCTCACTACTTGATGGTATCTTTTCACAAATCTGCTCTTTATGCTCTATCACAAAAGGATAGTCTTCTTTTGATACTCGTATGAAAAATTGCCGACTGCTTTCTATTCTTGTCAATGCATGATCAACTAGATGAAACATCATCTCTCGCTTTTCTTTTGACAAAATATGTGTTACTTTTTCAAAAACCTCTAAAATCGTATCCACTAGCTGCGGTTCTAATTGCTTTAAGTTTTCTTCATATGATCTTTCTAATTCCATCTGCTCTTGCATCAGACCTTCTTTTATCTGGTCAATCTCTTGCTGGCCATTTGTTATTCCATCTTGATAACCTTCTGCCTTTCCCTCTTCATATGCCTGTTGTTTGATCTGTCCACACTCTACTTTTGCCTGTTCTAAAAGCTGGGCTGCCTGTTGTCTTGCCTGTTCTACTTGATCTCTGGCATATTGCAGAAGCTGGGCTGCTTCCTCTCTGTTTTTTTCGATTTCTTCTTCTGGATTTACCAGCTCTTCTACCACTTCCGCATTTAATCCAGCAATAAACTCTCCGCTGCCGCCTCCATTTTCTTGCAGGGAAATTCGTATAGCCTTTAATTTTTCTTGTATCAGTTCATTATAGTCAATTACTCTTTTTTCTTCCCCGCCTTTTACAAGACCGGCTTTCAATAAATTAGACAATCAGTTCGTCACCTCCGTCACCACGGGCAATTACAATTTCTCCAGCATCCTCTAACTTACGGATTACATTGACAATCTTCTGTTGTGCTTCCTCTACATCCTTCATACGGACAGGACCCATAAAGTCCATATCCTCTTGAATCATAGTAGCAAGACGTTTTGACAAGTTATTAAAGATGACATTTCGTACTTCTTCATTTGCACTCTTTAAAGCAATTCCTAAATCTGCATTATCTACATCACGCAATACACGCTGAATAGTTCTGTCGTCCAAAGAAAGAATATCTTCGAATACAAACATCTTTCTTCGAATCTCGTCTGCCAATTCTGGCTCTTCGAGTTCCAAACTTTCCATAATATGTTTTTCTGTTCCTCGATCCACAGTATTTAAAATGTCTACGATAGCATTGACACCACCAACCACGGTGTAATCTTGGTTGACCAAGGATGCTAACTTTCTTTCTAACACACGCTCTACCTCCTTGATTACATCTGGTGAAGTACGATCCATCATTGCAATACGCTTTGCTACATCTGCCTGCTTCTCTAGGGGAAGTGCTGCTACAATCTGTGCTGCCTGACCAGCCGGCAAATAGGACAAAATTAATGCAATTGTCTGTGGATGTTCATCCTGAATAAAGTTCAAAAGCTGACTGGCTTCTGTCTTACGAATAAATTCAAACGGACGCACTTGCAAAGAGGAAGTCAATTTACTAATTACCATCATTGCCTTTTCAGACCCTAATGCTTTCTCTAGCAGATCTTTTGCATAATTAATACCACCTTCTGCAATATACTGTTGTGCTAAACAAACTTCATAAAATTCATTAATTACATCTTCTTTTATCTTTGGAGAAACACTTCTGGTATTTGCAATTTCCAATGTCAACTGCTCAATCTCATCCTCTTTTAAATGCTTAAATATCGTAGCTGATTTTTCTGGTCCTAAAGAAATCAATAAAATCGCTGCTTTCTGGACACCGCTTAAACTTTCATTATCTTTATCTGCCATAATTTACTCCCTCACTTCTTGTTCCTTAATCCCATCCACTATCTAACCAGTTACGCAATAATAATGCCACGGCCTCTGGATTTTCATCCACGAATTTTTCGATTGCCCGTCTTGCTTCTGACTTATCCTGAAGATCAATATCCTCAAGTGGTGGCTCATTCGTTGCAGATAACAGATCCTCCACTGATAACTCTGGTTCTGTTTCCACCACTTCTTCTTTTCTTGTACTTCTCCAAACAACAAATGCAAGTAATAATACAATCAGTAAAAATACAATAATTTGCAGATAGTTACTGATATCAAAACCTTCTTCTGTTGTATGTGTGTAGAATGGTTCCATATAAGCAATAATGGTAATCCGATCCTCCGCAATACCAGTTGCATTTGATACCATTGTATAGAGATCAGGACTTACTGTAATTACTTCTGGGTCCATATGATTCGCTTGATATTCTTCGTAAGTTGTCTCTTCTAAAAGTCCCAAAATTCGAAGTGTTTCTTCATCATAGATTCGATATTTCCGAAGTGCAATAGAAATACTAGAGTTCTCCAAATTGACAACTCCACTTGCTCCTGTAATTTCTTCAATTGATTCATCAATTAAATAGCCAATCTGCTCTGTTAAAGACGAACTCGTTCCATTTGACGTTTCATATTCATATGTAGTCACATCATCCGAATCATTTGTTGCTGTTCCTGGTACTCCGCCAGGCCCACTTTGATTTTGTGTTTCCTGATGATAATAATCTTTAATATATCCTGTCTTTCTATCCTCTGGAAGAGAATAGCGAATGTTTGTCGTTGTACTCTGGCTAAAATCCACATTCAAATTTGCTGTTGTTTTAATCGTATCTGTAATTCCAAGTGAAAGAAACAGTTCAGAAACTTTTCCTTCCAACGTTTTTTCTAGCTGCTCCTTTGCAGATAACTGGCTGGAAATCAATACACTCTTTGCATCTCCATCCATTCCCCCAGCAAATATCACATTTATATTTGAATCTAAAATAATAATATGATCCGTTGTTTCATTTCCAACCATATAAGCAATTGCCTTTGCTAAGGATTCCCCTGCTCCTACTGGCAAATCTTCTGTTAATGTAATCGTTACATTTGCTGTTGTTTCTTCATTTTGACTTAATACTGTATAAGAAGTTTCTGGAACATTAATTTCACAAGTTGCATTACTAATATAAGAAATGCTCTCTAACATTGCCTCAATTCGACTCTCTTTATAAACCTTCTCTTGAAGCTTTCTCTTTGATTCCGTTGTTGGAATCATTCCCTCATTACCAAACAAATCTTCATAGGAATAGCCTGACTTCGGAATATTATTCTGCGCAAGCAATAATGTCGCATTCGATAAATCCTCTTCTGCTATGGAAAAAGTCAGTGTATCATCCGACATCCTATATTTTTTTGTATATCCATTCTCATCTAGCAGATTTTTTACGGATGCTGCATCGGATGTCGTCTCAAGCTTAATTAAATGTACAAAAGTTGTTCTAGTTAACGTCCACGCCAAGAGACACAACGCAAGCACTACCACAGCTGCCACACTGATAATCATCTGCTTCTGCTTTTTTTCAAATTTGTTCCAATATTCTTTTATTCTATCCAATAGTTCTTTTAGTTTATCAGGCATTGTTTCTTCTCCCTTATAGCAGCATAATCAGCCGATTTGCAAAGCAACCCGGCTTACGATTATACTTGAATATTCATAATTTCCCTATAGGCCTCTAAGACCTTATTCTTAACTGCCACGGTATACTGGACAGCCAATTCCGATTTTGTTAATGCTGTCATCAGATCATTCGCATTATCCGCATACCCCAATGCCATCCTTAACTCTTCTGCTTCTGCTGCACTTGCCAAATCATTTGTATCCTTTAACATACCTAGTGCAGACTGAAAAATCGCATCAAATGAAGTATCACTCTTTCCTGTACTTCTCTCTAAAACCTGTTTCAAATATGCCGATCCTATTTGATTTACGGACTGAACTGTTGTTGTCATCTCTTTCCCTTCCTCGGTTTACAAACCATATCATAAAATCACTGGCAGAGAAATATATTCCAATCTTTCTGTTCTTATCTTTTCTTTTTTTCATTTCTCTGCATCTGTTATCCCCTAATTAATTATCAAGTACCAATCTCTAATGCTTTTAATGCCATAGCTTTTGTTGCATTAAAAGCGGTAATATTTGCCTCATATGCTCGTGATGCATCAATCAAATCTGTCATTTCTGTCACAGGATTGACATTCGGATAACTCACATAACCATTTTCATCTGCGTCTGGATGAGAAGGTTCATATACCATGTTCATTGGTGTTTCTGTATCCTCTACAATTGAAGTGACTTTCACACCACTACCAATATAATTATGATTTAACTTTAACTGTGTTGTTAAAGCTGCCTGGAAGGATGTACTGTCCTTTTCTTGAAAAACTACATTTTTTCTTACATATGGTGAACCATCCTGCGTTCGGGTGGTCTTAACATTTGCTATATTTTCTGACAAAATATCCATTCGAAGTCTTTGTGCGCTCATACCAGTTGCACTAATATTTAATGCTTGAAACATCGCCATGGCAATTTTTCCTCCTTTTCTACTGTCTTACCCATATATGTATCTGGACCTCCCTGTCCCTGCATCACCATTTTTACTTCTATCCTATGTAGTCATTGCTGTTTTTAAGCGATTAAATTCACTATTCAGCGCTCGTACTAGTGCTTGATACTTAATCTGATTTGAAGCTAATTCTGCTTGTTCTGCTGCTTCATCTACATTATTACCATCCAATCGATAGGAATAATTTGATAAATCCGTATAGGTCTGATAAGCAAGATTGGCAAGATTTACATTCGTTACTCGCTTATCAACAGAACCAAGCTTTTTTAATTCTGTTTCCAAACTGCTCTCAAATCGTACTTCCTGTCGTTTAAAACCTGGTGTTGTTGCATTGGCTAAATTATTATTTAATACAGTATTTCTTACCCAGCTTGCATCAATCGCTTTATCTAATATATTTATATAACCATATACACCGGAATTTAACATAAGTCCCTCCTCTTATTCTGTTTTATTACGAATATTCATTTCTATTCTGCTTCTTATCATTTTTTATATTCCTATTATAATTTAAGTTTTCCAATCCTACAAGTAAAATTTCTTTATTTTTCTGTAATTAGTACTTATGATATAGCTAATCCATTCTTCTACTTTACTATTTTTTTATATTATCTTATTTTTTCATTTTTTTCAACCAAAAAAAACAAAAAACAAATTTAGCATAAAAACAGAAGGTTTCTTTCAACCTTCTGCCTATTCAGCATAACTGGTTCTATTTTCTATTGTATTAAAATTTCTATTTTTTTATCACTGTTTTAATTTTTTTAATTCTTCAAATACGACATCATTTAAAACCTTAATATAGGTTCCCTTCATTCCAGACGATCGTGATTCAATTACACCTGCACTTTCAAACTTCCGAAGAGCATTTACAATTACAGAACGAGTAATTCCAACCCGATCTGCTATTTTACTAGCTACTAAAATTCCTTCATTTCCTTCTAATTCTTCAAAAATATGTGTAATTGCTTCCAATTCTGAAAAAGATAATGTACTAATTGCAGACTTTACAATTTGAACTTTTCGTGTCTCTTCTGCGCTTTCTTCATTCACAGAACGCATCATCTCTAGTCCAACTACTGTTGTTCCATACTCACTTAAAATAATATCATCAATTGCATACTGCTGCTCTGATTTATAGATAAATAATGTGCCTAAACGCTCACCTGCAATATCAATTGGTGTAATAATCGCTTGATACTTCTTTACATTCTCTTCCGTAAAACCAAGAGTTGCCAGATTCACATTCTCCTTTGTTGACAATACACTTAGCAAACGTTCGTTTAGCATGGCATCAATATGTCCACCTACCACATCATCTATTAATTCGGTAATCTCTTCTACACCTGGTGCATTGCTGATTCCTAATACCTTTCCTTTCTTACTGATTACCAAGATATTCGAATTCAAAATCTCACTTAGTACTTCACAAATATCATTAAAGACTACCTTATGAGAATTATTATTATGAAGCAGTTTATTGATTTTACGTGTCTTATCTAATAATTGTACGCTCATCTGTCTCCTCCTTACTGAATGATGCAAATACTAATAAGCTCCATTTCTTAAATATTATCATACATTCAGTACAGAAACAAGAGTTATTTGTTATTTTTACAAAATGTCTTGTATTTTTTGTTTATTGTGACTATTTTTCTGTAACTATTGGATCGATACAATATCCACATTGTTCATTATGACAAGCTAACTTATGCCCCTTTTCCAAAAGCACATCTTGACAAATTGGACATCTTTGGATTGTTGGTTTTTGCCAAGACATAAAATCACAATCTGGATTGGCTTCACAACCATAATATTTTCTGCCTTTTTTTGTCTTTTTTAAGATAATTTCCTTTCCACATTTTGGACAAGGAACACCTATTTTCTCCAAATAAGGTTTTGTATTTCGACAGTCTGGAAATCCAGGGCAGGCAAGAAATTTTCCATGGGGTCCGTATTTAATTACCATATTTTTCCCACACAAATCGCAGATTTCTTCTGTTACTTCATCTTCGATTATAATTTTCTCTAATTCTTTTTCTGCATTTTTTACTGCTACATCCAAATCAGGATAAAAATTGCTAATCACTGTTTTCCAATCGATATGTCCTTCTCCTACTTCGTCCAAAAGAGATTCCAAATTTGCGGTAAAACTTACATCTACAATAGCTGGAAATGCAGTAATCATAATTTTGTTAACTGCTTCTCCAAGTTCTGTTACATAGAGATTTTTATTCTCTTTTGCCACATAACGTCTAGCAAGAATGGTTGTAATCGTTGGTGCATACGTACTTGGCCGGCCTATTCCCTGCTCTTCTAATGCTTTAACCAGTGCAGCTTCTGTAAAATGGGAAGGGGGCTGTGTAAAATGTTGTTTCGATTCCAAATTTTCCAAAGTCAGTTGACTTTCTTTTGAGAGCTCACCAATTGTTGTTTCATCCTCTGCCTTTTCCTCTTCGTCTAAATAAACCGACAAAAATCCATCAAACTGAAGTTTTGAAGCGGAAGCACTAAATCGATAAATATCTGCTGCCAATTTTACAGAAATTGTCTGATAGAGCGCATTTGCCATCCGACTTGCTACAAATCGCTTCCAGATCAACTGATACAGACGAAACTGATCCCTTGAAAGTGCCTCCTTTAATAAGGTAGGCGTTAATTCTATATCTGTTGGCCGAATTGCTTCATGTGCATCCTGAATTTTTTGTCCCTTTTTCTTTGTCATTTCCAATTTCGTACAATAGGACTCTCCATAATGTTCTATAATATACTTATGCAAAGAGAGTTCTGCCTCTTCTGCCACTCTAGTAGAATCGGTACGTAAATAAGTGATAATTCCAATTGTTCCCTTTCCAGGAATATCCACCCCTTCATAAAGCTGCTGTGCCAAGCGCATTGTTTTCTGTGTAGAAAAATTTAATACTTTAGAAGCTTCCTGCTGCAGTGTACTGGTAATAAATGGAACTGGGGCCTTTTTTACTCGCTCACCCTCTTTGATTTCTTCTACTGAAAAGGTGGCCTCTTTTACTAATTTTTCAATTTTTTCTGCTTCTTCTTTTGTATGAATTTCTAATTTCCCTTTCTTATCCCCATAAAACTTTGCTATTAATGCCCTTCTTTCCCCTTTTACCTTTAATTTTGCATCAATTGTCCAATATTCCTCTGGAATAAATGCATTAATTTCTTCCTCTCTGTCACAAATCATACGAAGTGCAACGGATTGTACTCGTCCTGCACTTAATCCCCTCTTTACCTTTTCCCATAAAAGCGGACTAATGGAATATCCTACCATGCGATCCAACATTCTACGTGCCTGCTGCGCATCCACTAAATCCATATCGATTTCTCTTGCCTCTTTTAAAGATGCCTTTACTGCATTTTTTGTAATTTCATTAAAAGTAATTCGGCTTGCTTTATTCATATCTAATTTTAATGCCTGAGACAAATGCCATGAAATTGCCTCTCCTTCTCTATCAGGATCGGTTGCCAGATAGACATGCTCCGCCTTTTTTACCTCTCTTCTTAGTTTCGCAAGAATATCACCTTTCCCACGAATTGTAATATACTTCGGTTCATAATCATGCTGTACATCAATGCCCAGCTGGCTTTTTGGTAAATCTCTTACATGACCTTGTGAAGCAAGCACCTCATAACTGTTTCCTAAAAACTTTTTAATGGTTTTTTCTTTCGCAGGTGATTCCACAATTACTAAATTCTTCGCCATTTCATTACCCCTTTGACTATTTGCTTTTCTATATTTCATTTATAAAAATTGTTTCTGTTGCTTTTTCTATTCCTACTGCTTTTGTTTTTTTACATAATATCCCTTTATAGGTTCTTCAATTAAATCATTTAACTGTAAACTCAATAAAGTTTCTGTTAATTCTAAGAAAGACCAGTTTGTATCTTCCATTAGCGTCTGAATATTTTTTGGTTCGAAACCTAAATCACTATACAACAATTTTTCCGGTTCCGCAAGTTCAATCTCAAATTTTGTGACTTTTGTTTCATTTTTTCTTTTATTTATGTTGAAATCTTCTAAAATCGATTCCAAATCAGATAAAATTCCTGCTCCCTGTGCAATCAGGCGATTACACCCCAAACTTAATTGATCGGTTATTCTTCCTGGAACAGCATAAACTTCTTTTCCCTGTTCTAAAGCAAAATCAACTGTAATTAACGATCCACTTCTCTCCTTTGCCTCTACCACAATAACGAAATCAGAAAGTCCACTAATAATTCGATTTCGCATAGGGAAATTACTGGCATACGGCTGAATACCAGGTCCAAATTCACTGATAATTCCTCCTTTTTCTATCAATGCATCATAAAGCTGACGATTTTCTCTAGGATAGCAGATATCCACTGCACAGCCCAAAATACCATAGCTTTCTCCTCCACCCTCTAATGTTCCCCACTGTCCGGCAGCATCAATCCCTCTTGCCATTCCACTTACTGTATCAACCCCGTTTTTTCCAAGAATCTTCCCAATTTCTTCTGCTATACTATAACCATAACGAGTACAGTTTCTTGCTCCAATAATTGCTGCCATCTTTCTTTGCCTTGTTGGAAGTTTTCCAAAATAATAAAGTAAAATAGGCTTGTCCGGCAATGGCATCAGATAGGATGGATATTCTGGTTCAAAATAGGTTACCATACGAATTCCCTTTTTTCTAGCCTGTTCTAACTTATTTTTCCACTTCTCATCCTTTTTGCTTTCTTTTAACCCAATCCATTGTCGTTCATTCAAATAGACTGCACTTTTTATTTCTTCTACTTTTAACCGATAAATAACTTCTGGCCTCTTAAAATATGCTAATAACTCTTGAATTTTTCGACTTCCTATACCATCTATATTACAAAGCCAGAACCAGTATTCCAATTCTGTTGTGATATTTTGCATTCTTTTTCTTCTCCTTAACGATCAAGTGTATGTATTGCAACACTTCGGTAACAAATTGCTTCACTTAAATGTTGTCTTGTAATTTCTTCCTTCTCCTCTAAATCTGCAATTGTTCGAGCAACCTTTAAAATTCGATGAACCCCTCTTGCTGTAAGATTAAAACGTGAAAATGCTTGTTCTAATAAATGTTCTCCTGCCAGATCAATTTTACAGTATTTCTGAATTTGAGCATTTGATAGTTCACTATTTGAAAAAATTTTCTCGTCTCGATAACGTATTTTTTGTCTTTCTCTTGCCTGTATAACACGCCTTTGCATTATATTAGAATCTTCATTTTTCAACTTAATTCGAGCTTTTTCTCCTCTTCTCATATCAGCATATTCTATCTGAGAAACCTCCATACAAATATCAATCCGATCCAAAAGAGGTCTGCTAATTCGTCCCAAATACCGAAGCACTTCTGTTTCTTTGCAGTTACAACGATTTCGATCTGGATAATAGCCACAATTACAAGGGTTCATTGCTGCTACCAACATAAAATTTGTAGGAAATTCATAGCTCCCATATACCCTAGATACGATTACTTTTCGATCTTCCATTGGCTGGCGAAGGACTTCTAATACCGTTTTTGAAAATTCAGGAAGTTCATCTAAAAACAAAACTCCATAATTCGACAAAGAAATTTCTCCTGGTCTTGGAATTGTTCCACCTCCTACCAAAGAACTTGCTGTAATGGTATGATGCGGTGCACGAAATGGACGTTCCATAATAAATGGTTGCTGCTTTGAAAGCAGCCCTGCTACACTATATATTTTTGTAATTTCTATCGATTCTTCCAAAGTCATCGGCGGCAATATCGTTGGAATCCTTCTAGCTATCATAGTTTTTCCAGAGCCAGGAGGCCCTATCATTAAAAAATTATGCATCCCAGCTGCTGCTATTTGTACTGCTCGTTTCAATGCCTCCTGCCCGTTCACCTCAGAAAAATCAACCTTTTCTTTTCTCTCCGTCCTACTGTTAAAATCCTCCATTTTTTCTGGTTGAAACTGTTCTGGATTTTCTAAAACCTTTTGTACTTCTTTTAGACAGTGAACTCCAATCACCTTTATCTGCTCAACTACAGCACCTTCCTTTGCATTTTCTTTTGGAACAATACAATAAGAAAGATTGGCTTGTTTTGCTGCATAGACAATTGGAAGTATACCTTTTACTGAATTTATCCTTCCATCTAAACTTAATTCTCCTATAATAAGAACCTTTTCCAAACTTTCTTTTTTTATATATCCCATATTACTTAAAATTCCTACTGCAATTGGAAGATCATAAAAAGTCCCCTGCTTTCGAATATTTGCTGGTGACAAATTCACTGTTACTCGTTTTGGAGGAATAAAAAAGCAAGAATTTTTCAAAGCAGTTCTTATCCGTTCTGAAGACTCTTTAATTTCTGCTGCTAACATTCCCACCATATTTAAACTTGGAAGCCCATCACTCAAATCAACTTCCACTTCAATTGGTATTCCCTCTATCCCATAGATTGCTCCACTATGTACTCTACAAAACATAATATTCCTTTCTAAAATTAGTTAAGTTTGTTTTTCACTAATTATTGATTTTTTACCTGAATTGGCTATAATTAAGATACAATAGAACTCACAAAAACGAAAATTTTTGATAATATGATTACTTTGTTAAAGAAAGGATGAACCTTTATGCTAGATACTTTAAAAAATCAAGCTTATCAATTTACAGAAGAACTTATTCAAACTGCTCAATTAAAACCAAATCAACTTCTTATTGTCGGCTGTTCTACCAGTGAAGTACTTGGTCATCAAATTGGTTCTTATTCCTCTGTTGAAACTGGAAAAGCCATTTTCGATGGCATCTATTCCTGTTGTCTTACACATCAAATCTATCTGGCTGCCCAATGTTGTGAACACCTAAACCGTGCTATTATAATAGAAGAAACTGCTTCAAAACCTTTTAAAATTGTAAATGTTATCCCTCAACCCAAAGCAGGCGGCTCTTTTGCGACTGCTGCCTATCAAACTTTTTCTTCTCCTGTCGTTGTAGAAAAGATAAAAGCCGATGCAGGAATTGATATTGGAGATACTTTAATTGGTATGCATTTAAAAAAAGTAGCTGTTCCTCTTCGCCTTTCACAAAACACATTAGGAAACGCACATCTTGTCTTTGCTAGAACAAGACCAAAATTTATTGGCGGAAGTCGAGCCATTTATAATAATACTATATTATAATATATTACACTTTAATAATTGGATATTTTAATAATTAGATATAACAGATAAAAATAGAAAAAGAATAATTGATTTTTCTCGCTAACACTTAGGCGCTACCCTTTAGCGCCCTAGGTGTCCACTGCGAGGAGTGTGCAAAAATTCATCTGATATTTCTATCAAATTTATTATTGATTTTGTAATCGTAGCATAAATTATGCCAACTGTAAAGAACAGCAATATAGTAAAAAAGTCCTATTTTACAATAGCTTTTTCTCTAATAAAGAAATATTGCGGACATAATGCAAGGCTTGTTTTCGATCGATTTCTCCTTGAATATACAAATCATAGATTCCATCATCCATCCTTTGCATTTCTTCCTCTATCTGCATTACCTTTTCAATTTGTGCAATCTTTCCTTCACAAATCAAATCTTTTATTGTCATATTTGCATACATCACATCAAAAACTCCCTGACGTTTCCCACTGCTAGAAGTTGGAATCAATTGTTGAGAAACCACTGCACGCAGCACATGTGCAAGTCGAATCCGCATTATTTTTTGTTGTTCTGGTAAAAATGTCTCTACCATCTGTTCTACTGTTTGCACTGCGCCTACTGCATCCATCACACCAAACACCAAATGTCCCATTTCTGCTGCTGTAATCATAGCCTTTATGGTCTCTCCATCTGACATATCTCCTACTAATATTACATCTACATCCTCCTTAAGAGCCGCCTTTAATGCTCTATTATAGTTTATTGTATCCATTCCAATTTCTCTTTGATGGATCATTGCCTTTCCAACGGAATAAAGATATTCAATTGGAGATTCTAACGTTAAAATATGTCCTCCTATTTTTTGATTTATTTGTTCTATCAAAACCGCTAGTGTTGTTGTTCTTCCACTGCCAGCAGCACCAGAAACGATAATCAATCCTTGCTTTTCCTTATATAATTCCAAAACAGACGGAGGAAGTAAAATTTTTTCTACCTCTGGTACCCCATTTCCAAATAACCGAAAAATAGCAGAATAACATCCTCTTTGCTGAAAAATATGTACTCTGCAACGTCCTATCTTGGCAGTTGAAAAAGCTGTTTCTATCTCTCCCGTTTCTTCCAAATATTTTCTTTGTGAGTCATTCAGAAAAATTTGAATTAAATACTCCATATCTTCTTCTAAAAGGATTTGTCCTTCTAATTGGATTAACCTCCCATCCATACGCATCTGTGGTGAATTCCATGCAGAGATATGCACATCTGAGGCACCTTGATCCATAGCTCTTTGTAATAATTCTTCAATATCTATCATAGTTTTCTCTATTTCACGCTATCTGCGTCTCCTTTCTTTTCTTTTTTTATTATAGTCTAATTATTTCTGCAATACAAGGTATAACTCCTGATTCACACTTTTTCTCTTTATGCATATACTGTTATGAACAACGTTTCAAGGTGTAAATTTGAAAACATTTCCAAGTCCACTTACCCCGGAAGAAGAACGCTATTATCTGGAACGCTTAAGATCTGGTGATCAAGATGCAAAACAGATTTTAATAGAGCGCAATATGAGACTTGTTGCTCATTTAGTAAAAAAATACAATAGCGGCGGACGGGATATGGAAGATCTGATCTCGATAGGTACAATCGGTCTTATCAAAGCCGTAAATACCTTTAATATAGATAAAAACAACCGTCTGAGCTGCTATGCATCTGCATGTATCGAAAATGAAATTCGAATGTTATTTCGTTCCGAAAAAAAGCTCGGAAAAGAATGTTCTCTTTATGAACCACTTGGTACTGATGCAGAGGGAAATTCTATCCGTTTAGTCGATATCTTAGAAGCAGAGGAAAAAGATATTCCTGAACGTCTTGATTTAGAAGCCGATACAAAAAAATTATATTATTATATGAAGCAAAAACTAACTAGACGAGAACAGGAAATTCTTGTTCTACGTTATGGGCTTCTTGGGAGCCGTGAATATACACAACGTGAAATTGCACGACAACTTGGAATCTCACGTAGTTATGTTTCACGAATTGAAAAAAAAGCACTAGAAAAACTTCGTTGTGCTTTTTCTTAACTTATATCAAATCTTTTTTCTTCTCTATTATCAAAATTTATAAATTAAAGATTGAAACTATAAAAAACCATGTTATAATAGAATTTATTGTACAAAACAATTCCGTTTGGGTATTGTTGTAAAAGACAATACCCAAACAAAAATTTTTTATCCGATAGGAACTACATATTTCACTTTATTATTACTTAACGTCATAGTAGAAAGGATTTATTTATATGAATTATAAAATTTTTCAATCTTATCAAAAAAAAGCGGCTTTTTTAGGAATTCTTAGCATTTCCTTTTTTTCATTTTCTTTATTGGACATGCCTGCATATGCAAATGAAGTGTCTTCCTCTTCTACCAATAACATCTCTTCTGTAACAGATACTACAACAGCAAAAGAAATAGAAACTAACAAAGATTTAGTGATAATTGACGATATTATCTTTCAACTTTCTACTGCCTCTTCTGAAACACTAGAAGCCTATCAAAACTATCAAAAAGCAATTTCTTATCAAAATGAATGGAATATGATTTTAGTTAATAAAGAATACCCTATTCCAGATAACTATCAATTTACACAAAAAACACTTCCCGGATATTCTATGACAGTAGATGAACGGATTTATGATCCACTTCTTACCATGCTAGATGCTGGAAAAAAAGAAGGTTGCCGCTTTTTAATCTGCTCTGCTTATCGCTCTTATACAAGACAATCACAAATTTATAATACTCATATTTATGATTATCGTGCTCGTGGATACTCTGAGGAGCAGGCAAAAACATTAACCGAACTTTCTATTGCAGTTCCTGGCAGCAGCGAACACCAAACTGGTATGGCAGTTGATATAGTTGCTACTTATTATCAACAATTAAACAACAACTTTGCTAACACAAAAGAAGCGAAATGGTTAAAAGAACATGCACATGAATATGGTTTTATCTTACGTTATCCACAGGATAAAACAGAGATTACTATGATTACATTTGAACCTTGGCATTTTCGTTATGTAGGAATAGAGGCTGCAAATGAAATTCATACACTTGGAATCTGTTATGAAGAATATATCTCCTTAAAAGAGCAGGCTGTTATAGAAGCTTTCCACAATCTGCGCACACAAGTTGAACTTGATCAGACAAATAATCGAAAACATAATCCACAAGGCCAATGGTTTTCCGATGACTATGGCAAATATTTTTTATACCAAGATCAAACCTTCCCTTCTAATGCATGGATTCAATTTGGAGAAGATTGGTACTATTTTCTTTCTAATGGGTATCTTGCCACTGGATGGCTGAATCTAGGAAATAGTTGGTACTATCTGGAAGAACCATCTGGTAAAATGCTTACTGGATGGTATCAAGATTCCATAACAGAAAAATGGTATTACCTTGATACTGATACAGGGGAGATGTTTACAGGATGGCGAATGGATGAAACAACTGGAAATCGCTATTATCTGTCAGAAAATGGAGATATGCTAAAAGATACCTTTACACCAGATGGACATTATGTAGATGAAAATGGAATCTTTCTTTCAACTTATTAATAAAATAGCACTGCAACTTCATAATCCCCTAGGCTGCCTGTAAAATCTTGGTTATTTATCAGATTTTTTATACCCTTTTGTTCTGGCAGTTCTACGCTTCCTTTTTGCGCATGAAAAATCAATTGAATTGTTTGTTTTTCCCATATTCTTTCTATAGAAATAAGTCCTATCTCATCTTTTACATATTGTTTTACAATTGTGCCTTCTGTTAAAGCTGGATATTGATGTCGAATTTGAAGTAATCTCTGATAATAACAAAACAATTCTTTATTCTGCCTTTTTTCATCCCAAAGCATACCACGCCTACAGTCTGGATCAGGTCCTCCATTTAATCCTACTTCATCCCCATAGTAAATCATTGGCATACCAGGAAGTAACAGTTGTAGTGCTGCTGCAAGCTTTTGTTTTTCTATTTGATTTTGCGTACTATATAAAAATCTTGCTGTATCATGACTGTCAATACAATTCCAAAGGTATCCCTCTAAACTTTTATTTAAATTTCCTTTTATAAAATCTAAACTTTCCATAAATGATACTACACTTATTTTTTCTAACGCAATCAAATCCAGCACAGCGTAATAAAATTGGTAATTCATAATGGTATCCCATTCATCCCCTTCTAGAAAATCACCAGCAAAATGCCAGATTTCACCAATAATAAGTATCTCCTTTTTTATCGCTTTTATCTCTTTTCGAAACCTTTTCCAAAAAGCATGATGAATCTCATCTGCAACATCCAACCGCCAACCATCAATATCACATTCCTTTATCCAATACGTTGCTACATCAATTACAAAATCTGCTGTTTCCTGATTTTGTAAATTAAGCTTTGGCATAGAACCAACATAACCAAATGTTTTATAATTTGGCTTTTTTCCCCATTCCATAATAAGGGGAAAATCTTTTATCTCATACCAATCCCGATATTTTGACTGCTCTTTTTTCTCTACTATATCTTTAAAAGCAAAAAAATCGACTGCTGTATGATTAAATACACCATCCAAAATAACATACATTCCCATTTTATGTGCTTTTTCTACTAGTTCCTTTAAATCTTCTTTTGTTCCAAAAGATTTATCAATCTCATAATAATTATCAATATTATACTTATGGCTAGAACTCGAAGAAAAAACTGGGGTCATATAAATAATATCTATCCCTAAATTTTTTATATATTCTAAACGTTGAATAATTCCCTGAAGAGTTCCTCCTAAATTAGCTTTATGATCAATTGGCTCCTGATACCATACTCGTTCTGAGATCACTTGATCCGTAGCAAAACGAGAGGGAAAAATTTGATATACTACTTTATTTTTTGCCCAGCCAGGAAGTTCAAATAATTCTTCTTCTCTAAGACTTTGCGGACAATCAAACATCCTATCAATATCTCTAATACAGTTATCATAAAAATTATGATTTCCATAATAGACTACTTTTCCTGTTTTATCTTTTATCTCAAAAAAATATCTAAGACAAATTACATCCATCTCTACTATAACTTCATAATAATCAATATAATGATCCGAATAAGCAAGTTTCATCAACTGTTTTTTTCTTGTATCTATAAATTCAACAGGCAAATATTTATCTTGCATATAAAGAGTTACACTTTCTACATCTTCCTTTTTGACCTCAAGTCTAATAAGAAATTGTCCTTTTTTTATCGCATAACAATACCTCTTGTCCTCAAAGTGTCTAATTGCTGCATATTCCATAATTTTTCTTCTCCTTTTTTCTATTATTATCATTTTTATACAATATTTTATTGTATAGAAACATTCTTTACTTTTTTATTACTTGCATTATACTCTTCTCTACGTTATAATTCTTATCATATATTCCTATCTTTTTAACATAATCCTATTTTATTATAATATAAACCAGTTGGAGGAAGCTTATGAACTATGCCCTTTTACAAGAAACAAAAATACATGGTACCCCTTCTTTTCCATATAGTGTCTATTGTGGACGTATTCCTGAATGGATTCACTCATTTCCCCTTCATTGGCATGAAGATTTTGAATTAATCTATTGTACGAAAGGGCAAATGCAAGTTACCTTATGGGGACAAATCTACACCCTTTGCGCCAAAGATTTCCTTATTGTTCTTCCTCATGCTGTTCATTCTATTGAACAAAGCAATACAGAAAGTGGAGAATACTTCAATATTATGTTCCATCCATCCCTTTTTAAAGGAGCTGAAAACGATCTTTGTTATAATAAATATGTTCTTCCTTTTTTAAATGAAGAAATAACTATGGATTGCTTTTACCCTTCCAATTCCTCTTTCAATCAAATAATTACGCCCCATATTTTATTGATGTTTTCACATCGTAAAGAGAGTTATTCCACTTATGAACTAGTAATTAAATCTCATTTATTTCTTTTGCTTCATTATATGAATCAATATAGCACCACTACTACGAACGACAACCGCTATTTGCAATTATCTTATAGTCAGCTTAAAAATGCTCTCTACCATATTCAAAAATTTTATGATCAAAAAATTTCAATTCAAGAAGTAGCGAAACAGTGTGGTTTTTCTGAAAGTCACTTTATGAAACTATTTAAAAAATTTACTGGAATGAGCTTTTATACCTATCTGATAAATTATCGCCTTGAACTCGCAGCAAAACAATTATCCGAAACAAATTTTAAAATAATTGATATAGCAGAAAGCTGTGGTTTTCACAATCACTCTTATTTCACACGGGCATTTCAAAAGAAATACCAAAAAACACCACTTATGTATCGAAAAATTTATAGTTTAGAACAATAGATTCTCACATAAAAAAGGAATTATCGCACAATACGATAATTCCTTTTTTCTTTTTCTAAAATTACATTTATAAGCTTCTTCTATGGAATCCATACTCCATTTTTATCCACGGTATATCCATCTGGAGTTACTGTATTTAACAGACAATCCCCATTTATTTTATTCATATAATACCATTTTCCTCGAATTAACTGCCAGCCAGTCTTCATATTTCCATTAACTGGATCTAAGTAATACCACTTATTGTTAATCCATTGCCAATCTACCTTCATATCACCATTTGTATGATCCAAATAATACCATACCTGATTGATTTGCTGCCAGTCTGTTTTCATATCACCATTTACTTGATCTAGATAGTACCACTTACCAGTTGCTGTCTTTTTCCAGCCTGTTACCATCTTTTTTGAATCATCTTCTAGATAATACCATTTTCCTCCAAGCTGTTTCCAGCCAGCCGCAGCTTTTCTATCAGCATCAAAGTAATACCAATCTGTTCCTACTTTCTGCCATTCATTGATTGCCAATTCTCCATTGTTCTTGCTAAATATTACATCCTTTGACTTTGAAATAATACAAATTCCATTCTCTGTTCTTGATACAGATTCTATACTAGAAGAACCAAAAATAGAAGATGCTGCACTTTCTACTTTACTTTGCTCAGTACTATTAAGACCATTTTTGCCAATATAAAAACTTTCTACTGGATCATCATCATCGTCGTCATCATCATCTCTACTAGAAGAACTAGAATTATTACCCGAATTTTCTGGTTTTACACTTGCTAATAATTTCGCTGCATCCAACGAAGCAGTTCCTGCGATTTTAGCACCTACATTAGATGGAACAACATCTGTCAATTCCAAATATCCATTCATTTGAATCAAACCATTTGCATCTCTTGTAATATTTGTAATTGCTTTCTCTGTATCTAAATCTACAAACCAAGCATCTGTTACTGCTTCTCCATTTGTATTTACAGAGGAAGTTCCATCAAAGAAATAATTCGTTGTTTTATAAACTTTATTATTATCCTGTGTACCAAGTAATTTAAACTGCTCTGCTACATAATTCGATTTCTTATAGGAAAGAATTCCATCTGCTAGGAAATCGGTATTTACTGCAGCGTTGGTATACATTGCTACATTATAACTTTCATTATCAAATGAAGTGGAATGATATACCTGAATATCTGGACAACTATTGGAGTCAATTCCCTTTGCCTTATTAGCAAACGCAACACTATTTTCCAATACATGATAGCCACTCATACTATCTCCACCCATTTTAAAACCATTTCCATTACCAGCAGAAACTTCTTTTCCACTTTCATCAATCACATATCCATTTTTAAATGCAACACTATTTTTAATCGTAACGGAACCAATTTCACCTGATTGTACTTTTGCAAAGAAATCCCAACCATCATCTGCATTGTATGCTGCAATACAACCATCAAATACATTTCCATCACCTACTGTTAATTTCGCAGCAAAACCATCTGCATCTTCATATCCTTTATCTGCATTTAGATAAGAAGTACAATTTAAAATTAGGTTATAGGAAGGCCAGTCTTCAAATTCATCTGTTCCTAAATAACGGCTAATCTGAATACCAGTATTTCCATTCTTATAAGCATTTACTTGATCTAATGTATTATAATCACCTGATACTTGAATTCCTTTTTGGGCATCTGCTGAATTTGTAACATCAAATCCATAGAAATACCAATAATCTCCTGCTAATGTCATACCAGCACAATTTCCACCAAAATCAAAGACTGGTCTTTGTTTTCCATTTGGATCAGCAATCATATAAATTTTTTGACTTTCTGTTCCATTCATTCCTCTTTCTACTTTTACCATCTTATTTAAATGATAAGTTCCACCTGCTAATACAATTATTGTACCAGGAGATGCCATTTGTACTGCAGTATAAATATCAACCGGACTGCTCTTTGTTCCTTTTCCAGAAGCCTCTCCATTTGGTGCAACATACAAAGGATTTACTGATTTTCCATTATAGCTTACATTGTGTGTAAAAGTTACTGTATCATAAGAGGTTAATTCTTTATATTCACCAGGAACATAATTTGGATCTGGTGTCATTGTTACTGTAAAACGATTATTTCCCGTTTTTAGTTTTACTGCAAAATGATATTTTGTATTTGCTTTTACTTCTTGATCTGCAACTGTACTTCCATCACTGCCTGTAATCTTTAAAGTACCATCTGCATTTCCATAATATACCATATCATAATCGGTTTGATTTGCTACGGAAGCGGATTCAATTACAAAATTAGGATAAATCTTTTCTATTTCCCGATCCTCTGCTGGAGCATCTTCTTCTGGATGAATCGTTGTTAATTCTACATCCGTTACTGTAATCCTTGCATTTCTTGATGCAAAAAATCCTAGATAGATATGTTCTTTATCAATGGAAGTTAATGCTGTTTTCTCCAAATCATAATACAATTTTTTATAAATGACTTCTCCTTCTTCATTTAAATAGCTCAAAATATAACCTGTATTATTTCTTTGAATCGATAAATGAAACGTTGTTAAAGCTCCCTCTTGTGTTCCTGTTGGTTCTGCACCAGTAAAATTACCAACAATATTGTAAGTTCCGCTGCCTTTTGGTCCACAGCTTGTTTCCAATGTAGAAGATTCTGTTACAAAAGCTTCTGGTATCATCTCTCCATTTGAAAATTTACCTGTTTCTTGGAATATCGCAACTTCTTCTGCTGTTACACCAGTTTTTGCAATTGTACCAAGTCCTAATTTCATAGAAATTTTACTTGCTGAGGTATCTGCTGTTACATTCTCCCCATCAAAATTATACTCTATTTTACTAGAAACAGCCATAAAGGAGTTATTCCAAAAAGCATTGTTATTTCCATTTGGACCAACTGCATCTGCAACCATTAATCCAAAACCTTCCTGTCCATTTGATAATGTCCAGCTATCTACGGATACAGTTGCTTTTAAAGTAAAGTTCTCTGTTTCTGGGTCGATTGTAGTATAGTAAAATGCTAATCCATCTGTCGAACCTGGTACTAATTTTCCTTTTCCACTTTCACTATAAACGGTTACAGAACCATCATTGACACTACCTTCATAACCATTATTTTTTGTATCTGCACCAGAACCATATGCACTAAATGCCCATTTTCTTTGTGCCTGTTGTGTTACAGTGGCTTTTATCTCACCAGGCTCTGTACGATCCGTTCCTCGCACCGCACAAACTCCAAATGTATAAGTACTTCCTACTGTCAATCCTGTTATAAGTAAACTTAACTGATCGGTTGTATTATATTCCTCTCCATTTACAGTTACAATATAGCTTTCTGCCTCTAATACTTCGTTCCATTCTAATTCAATACTACCATTTCCCTTGTTGGTTGCACTGCTTACATATGGGATTGTAAGAGGAAGAAGAAATTGAATCTCTCCTACTTTCTCACTAATCTTATCCTCTTCATTTTCTCGAATTGCTTTTACAGAAAATGTAAACTTTCCTGATGTACTTGGAACAAAACTTACCACATGTTCTGTTTTCTCAGCAGAAGAATTTACGGAATTTAATTCTTTTCCATCTGCATCATACATAGTAACTGTTATCTTGTCTGCTCCATCATATCCCACAACTGCCTGAACTGTCACATCTACTTTTGTTTTATCTGATGCATTTACAGCAACATTTATGATTTCTGGCTTTTCTACACTTGACCACTCTGCACGAGGAGGTTTCTCACCTGAACCTCCTTCTGTAACAATCACCCTAAAAATATAATTATTTCCAATTTTTGAGCCAAGATAATAAGTTCCTGCCTCTTCTACCTCCAAAGTAGAAATACAAGCTACATTCTTTTCTAGTGTTTCATTTGTCGCAATTACTTCTGTTCCTGTACTATCTAAAATTACTATCTGGCGATCGACATCTCCTGCTGCCCAATATATTTTTACAGTAGCTTTTCCAGTTGTAGTAAACTTAATTGCATTTTTCTCTATAGATGCAATTCCACCAAAATTTACTCTTTGTGTTGCTTCGTATCCATCATCAAAACTTTTTTTACTAGCATCCACTTTTGTTTTTTCACTGTAAAGCAATGTAAAGTAATCATTTGTTCCTGCCTTTTCACTATCTCCATCGGCTTTTGCTCCTGCCGCAAATGCTGTCAAATCTGCTGTTGTATCTAAGATCATAGCATTTTCCATAACAAATGGTGCAAAATTTTTAATTGTATCTAATATGACTGCGGAACCACTTGCAGCCCCTTCTACAATATTAGGCATTTCACCTTTTTGGGATAAAACCCCCCCATATTCTGATTGTTCTTGCTGCTTTGCTAACATTCCATTTGCAGATACAAATGGTACTTGCATCCCTGTGAATATCATCGCTAATGCCAATACAATAGCAAGAAATTCCTTCAACGGTTTCTTCTTTAAACCATTCATTTCTTCTCCTCCATTTCTACTTTTCAGTTCTTGTAAAAAAACACTAAAAGTTACAAAATTCTATATTTTCTATTGTACAACTTTTTGGTTACATTTTGGTTACAAATTATACTTTTTTCCTATAAATTTACATTTTGTTACAATTTGTATATTTACCTTGATATTTTTTGTGAAAAATAACTAACATAATTAAAATATAACTTATTTGATAATACAATATATTTTATATAAAGACTAATATTTTTTCTTTTTACTTTAATATATAAAATAAAAGCCAAATTCAGAAAATCTCTTCTTTCTGAATCTGGCAACTATTCTCTTAAAATCTTATAATTTCAATCCACGAACTCGATTAAAACAAGCAAAAATTTCCTGTGTTCTGGGCATTGTCAAATTAGATGGAAGATAGGTTCCCTCACAAATTCCAGAAAGTCCCTTTTCCTTCATCAATCGCTCTAATCGAGTAACCACCTCCTGCATACTTCGTTTTCCATCAAATAAATTCCGTTGTGCATAAAGAACCAGATATCCTAATGCATTGACCTGTCCTCCGTCTACAATCTGTTCTACATAACGTAAATCTACATTTTCTCGATTAATCGAAAACCCATCTCGTCCCATTGTCTTAATTTTTACTCGTTCTGCTCCTTTCCATTCCCGATTGGAAAAAACAATTCGTCGAAACTCTGTCATCTGATAGGCAGGTACCTTTTTCTCTGAAATCGGAAACTTCTTCGCTTCTTCTTTTGCAAATGTTGTAATCTCCTCTGGGCGATAATGATTCATCTGTACAATACAATCTGCCTTATGAAAATAAGAACCACTGCTTCCCGCTACCAATATCGTAGAAACACCATATTGCTCCGATAACTCTTCCATTCGGTCAATAAAAGGAATAATTGGCTCCGCATCTCGTTTTACAACTCGTTGCATCAATTCATCTCGAATCATAAAATTTGTAGCACTTGTATCTTCATCAATCAAAAGTAGTTTGCTTCCTGTTTCAATTCCTTCTATTACATTAGCTGCTTGTGAAGTACTACCGCTTGCATCCTCAGTATAGAAAGACTTTGTATCTTTTCCATTCGGAAGTCCATTGATAAACATGGAAATATCCACGTTTTTTACACTACGTCCATCTTCCGCACGAATTTTAAGAGCAGTTTGATCGGTAATCACATACTCCCGTCCATCTCCCTCAATATGATTATATACACCTAACTCTAATGCTTCTAGCAGAGTTGATTTTCCATGATATCCTCCACCAACAATCAACGTAATTCCCTTCGTAATTCCCATTCCTTTTATCTCTCCGTAAAAAGGAAGGTTTAATGTTACTTCCATTGATATAGGGGACTGAAATTTTACAGCATTTTTCATTGGTCGTTTTGAAACCCCAGATTCTCTTGGTAAAATGGAACCATTTGCAATAAAAGCCACTAAATTCCGTTTCTTTAGTTCGTTTCGAATTGCCTGTTGATCCTCCGAAAGTTCCGCATTTTTCTTCCATTTTTTCTTATCCAAAGAAGAATAAAGTAAAGACTTTTTTACACATTCTGGCAAAAAATCAAAAAAAATCTTCTCTAACTCTCGTGCTTGAATTGTCCTCCCACTTGCTGGAAATCCAATTTCCATTCGAAAATGTAAGTCTCCACTTTCTTTCTCAATCTGGCAATCGCTTCTTTCTAAAATCTCTTGCCCACATCGACTTACTGACATCAATCCACTTTTTCCAGATCCTTTTGCCTGAAAAGAATACTGTTCTACCTGCCGATAAAACTGTCGAAGAATCATATCTTGTAATGCAATCCGTTTCCATTTTGTATCAAACAATTCCTTTAAAAATCCAGTTTCTTTTCCACTAATCAAAATACTAATCTTAGAAGGAGCTGCAAATGGATCTCCCTGCACATGATCGATCGATAAGACATATCCTGGAAATTGATATTTTCCAGCCGTATCCTTATAAGCTGGATAACTTTTATGGTCAATTTTTTTTAATAATTCCCTTAAATCTTCTGCTCTTTTCATAATAAAATCCCTTTCTTTTTATCGCTCCATCCCCCATTCTATTCATTTTCTCTCAATGTAAATTGTCCAACTAATCCCTTTAGATTTTCCGACTGTGCAGACAATTCTTCACTCGTTGCAGATGTTTGTTCTGCTGAAGCCGAATTACTTTCCACCACAGCAGCAATTTGCTCAATTCCAATCTCAACCTCTTTTAACATCTTAGCTTGTGAATTTGATGCAGCACTACTCTCTTCTGCCGTTTCAGCAAATGTTGTCATACTTCCTAAAATGCCTTCTAATACACTTACCGTCCTTGTTGTAATTAAATTTCCATTTTCAATCTCTACAATAGACTTTTCAATTAATTCCCTTGTATCCACTGCCGATTGTGCACTATCTGAAGCTAACTTTCCAATCTGATCCGCTACCACCGCAAAACCTTTTCCTGCTTCTCCAGCTCTTGCTGCTTCTATTGAAGCATTTAAAGAAAGAAGATTTGTCTGAGAAGCAATATCTTCAATTGCACTAATAATATTTTGAATTTCCATAGAAGTTGCACTAATTTGCTCCATTGCAACCGTTAATGCTTTCAATTCTTCTCTGCTCTTTTCTGCATCTTGTTTTGTTTGTAAAATTCGATCTGCTTCTTTTTTTGCTTCTTCTGCACCCTGCTCTGCCATTGCGCTAACACTCTCAATTGTAGCTGTTAATTCTTCTACTGCTCCTGCCTGATCGGTAGCTCCCTCTGCAAGCGACTGTGCACTTTCAGCAAGCTGTGATGCACCAAGTGCTACTTGTTCAGAAGCCTCATTAATCCGACGCAATGTCTGATCAAGCTGTCGATTTAATTTTCGCATAGATTGCAGTAATTGTACAAATTCCCCTACATATTTCTCCTCTATCTTTGTTCTGATATTAAAATTCCCATTTGCCATCTCCCCTAATAATTCTCCTATATCTCGAATCATTTCATGAAGTGTATCACAGGCACTTTTAAAATTCATTGATAAACTTCCCAATTCATCCTCAGACTCATATGAAATTTGTATATTCAAATCTCCATTTTTTAATTGATATGTAGCATCCTCTATTTCCTTAATTGGTTCTTTCAACATCTTAGTTAATACTTTTCCTATATAGATTGAAAAAAGAATCGAAATTACTCCAACTAACAACATAAAAATTAAACTTATAAATCCAGTTAAATCAGCCTGTTTATAACGCTCACTTGCTAACTGTTCTGATTCTTCCCCAATTGCAATTAAAATATTTTGTATATTTTCTGTCGCTGTATTGTATTCGTTATTAAATAATTCTAATGCCTCCTGATTTTGATTTGCCTTTGCAAGTTCAGTCAACTTTATTCGATAAGTCCTCATCTCTTCTAAAGCAGTATCTAACTTATCCAAAAGCTCTTTATCTGAAAAAACTTGCTTTAACTTTGTTACATTTTCTACAACTTTATTTGCATAGTTCTCTGCATTACTCAAATGCATATCTCCCATTGCCTCATCTTCTGTTGTCATAGACCAGAGAACCATCTTTCCTACTACTTGAATGTCCTTTCGAATTTCCATCTGAATTATATTGTCTTGATAACATTCTTGATAGAAAACTTTGAAATCATACTGAATCACTTCACTTGCTATAATAGCAACAATTTCAATTATTACCAATATTCCCAAAATCATTCCAAATGCAACTTGAAGCTTTTTTCCTACTTTCAAATTTTTAAACATTTTTTCCATCCCTTTAGCTCCTCCTTCTATCTTTTATTTTTATCTTACTCTTTTTTTTTTAAATTTTCAATAAAAAGCTGTACTTATTATTAAAATATGATAGAATAAAAAAGATACTGTTTTCATTTATTTTGTATCTATTTTCAAAGGAGTGTGTATTTTTATATGACGAAAAAATTTCATACTTTACAACAAAAAATTATTATTTATGTTATGGCAACTGCAATTTTACTTGCTATTCTTATTACTATTACTATGTCAATTGGCAGTATTCGTTCTACTAATACCGTTCTACTTGACAATATACAAATTACTGCACGTATCGCTTCACAGAGTATCAGTTCCAATTTACATCTTCTATCGGAACGAGTATACCAGCTCTCTCTGGAACCAACTTTATCTGATTCATCTTATCCTACAGAACAAAAGCAGGCATTGCTTAACAACGCAAAACTTCAGGTTGAATTTGTCTGGCTATCTGTCTATAGTCCTTCTGGGCAGAAACTTTATGGCGATCTTTCTGCTCCTGATTCTATTATAGATACTGATTATTATTCCTATCTGGTACAAACAAAAAACATTGTAATTGGAGAGCCTTACTATGAGCAAGATATACTACAATTTTGTGTTGGTATTCCAATTAAGCAAAATGACGAAATCACTGGCTATCTAATTGGCAGTTATAAATATGACATTTTAAATGATGTATTAAGTATGCTAATTCTTGGAAACACAGGAAATGCTTATCTTTTAGATCAAGAAGGGCAAATTATTGGCGATAGTCATCTACAAAATATCAAATACAAGCAAAATATTTATCAGCTTTATCCTTCTGCAAAAAACGAAGAAATTTTCCATAAAATCTTATCTTTTCAGACAGGATCGGATCTTACAAGATTAGGCTATACCAATCACTATATTGGCTATGCACCAATTCCTGGTACAAACTGGGCACTGCTTATTAAAGCACCTCAAAGAGAATTTATGAGACCTGTTTTTTTCTCTATTTTAAGCTCTATCCTACTTTCTCTTTTATTATTATTGCTTGCAGCTGGATCGATTATCCCTATTTCCAAAAGGATATCCGATTCCTTATCAACAGCTACAAAACGTCTACAGGCACTGGCAGAAGGAAATTTAACAGAAGAAGTGATTCTTTCTAATGATATTCAAGAAACGGAAATCCTAACAGCTGCTTTGTCTAAAACGATTTATAGTTTAAACAGTTATATTCAAACAATTCAGCTTTGTTTAGGCACACTTGCTGCTAAAGATTATACCATCACAATACCTGATAACTTTCATGGAGATTTTTCTTCTATTCAGGATTCCTTATCTTATATTACGGATTCTCTTAATCAAACCATGATACAGATGAAACAATCCTCTACTGATGTAAATCAAAATTCCAGTGAAGTATCAAATTATGCCAAACAGCTCTATAATAAAGCAATGGAACAAGTAGAACTTCTAGAACGATTAGAAGAAAGTGCTATAGCAATTATAACCTCTATTGAAAAGAATAAAGAAAATGTTCATCAGATTGAACAATATTCAGAACATGCCAAAGAAAAGACCGATTTAGGAAATAACTATATGGAAAATATGTTAACCATTATGAATCAAATTCATCACTCAGTAGAAGAAATTTCACAGATCAGTCAACTTATTGAAGGAATTTCTAAACAAACCAATCTATTAGCTTTAAATGCTTCAATTGAAGCCACACGAGCAGGCGAAACAGGAAAAGGATTTGCTGTAGTTGCATCAGAAATTGGCAACCTATCAAAGCAAACTGCCGAAGCACTTCAGCAAACAGGTAAACTTATTCATCACTCTACGGAAGTTATCCAAGAAGGACTACATACAGCCAAACTGACAGCAAATGCTTTTCAAGAAATACGAGAAGTTACCAATCAATATTATAAGATTTCTTCTGTATTGTCTCAAACTGTTACAGAACAGACCTCTGCTATGTCATGTGTAAATACTCGTTTAACTTCTCTTAGAGAAATTGCTAACAGTAATCAACAGTTAGCAGAAGACGCTAATAAAACAGCCTCTTCTTCCCTAGTTCAGTCAAAACATCTACAAGATTATGTTGAGCAAGTCAAGATGAAAAATGAACTAAATGATAAGAGTTAAAATAATTAAAATTTCAGACATATAAGATAATCTAAAATATAGGATGGAAAAAATAATGAAAAGAATAATATATTTATTGATCAATTTAGTTTTAATTCTTTTTCTTTTTAGTAGTTGCGGTCAATCTAAAATGAAAGATGGTTTTTATACAGCAGAAACTTCTAATTTTGAACATGGATGGAAAGAATACCTTTGTATTATGGTAAAAAACAATACCATTGTTTACGCAGAATTTAACGCCAAAGATTCCAGTGGCTTTATCAAAGCTTGGGATAATGCCTATATGGAACGAATGTGTGTTGTAAATGGAACCTATCCCAATGAATATACCAGAAACTACGTTTCACAACTTATTCATACTCAAAACCCAACCGAAGTAGATACGATAAGCGGAGCTACTAACTCTGGTAATAATTTTTTCAAATTATCTGCAGCTGTAATTGAACAAGCGAAAACGGGGGACTCTTCTACTGTTATTGTAGAATAATAATCTTTTTAAATAAATGGACTTATCTGTTTTCAAATTCTTCCAGATAAGTCCATTTTAACTTATTCTTCTTCATACTCTCGCTTTTTTAATGCATATGTGATAAGTGTAACTGCAAGAACAAATACTACTATTACAGCTATTGTCATAATTGGCAACACCGATTTTCCTTTATATTCTACAGAATTTATATCAAATATTTCTATAGACCCTTCTCCTGATTCCAATATCTGTTCCACATCTGGCAAATTCTCATTCTCTGTCATATGTTCCCCTTCTAACATAGTTTCTTGTATCTGTGCAATTTTATCAATTGCCATTGCTGAAACAAAAAGAGAACTCACTCCTAATAATAACCCTATCAAAAGTCCAGCTAATACTCCCTTTTTCATAACTTTCTCTCCTCTGCCATCTATAAATTGGTAAAAGCATCTGATTGTTGCTTTAAATTTTGTACAATTTTTACACTTGCCTCCACATTACTATATACCTGATTAATTTCACTTACTAAATTTGTTGTGCTCTCTGCAGATTGATTAATTCCCTGGTTACACTCAGACACTGCTTTTGAAATATTTTCCATCTGCCCAACTAATCGTTCCATATGCTCTTCTAACTCATCCATCCTTTTAAGACAACCATTCATTGCTTCACTAATTTCTTCTGCATCTTCCCGATACTGCTTACCAGATACTGCATAGGTATCATAATCTGGTAAAATTGTTTTAGAAATATATTCTACAATCCCATTTGCACTAAAACTTAACTCATTTACTGCACCTACTACAATCCGATTAATCGTTTGAATTTTATTTGCTGTTTCTCTACTATTATCTGCAAGATTGCTGATTTCTCCTGCTACTACAGCAAATCCTCTCCCCACTTCTCCTGCACGAGCTGCTTCAATTGAAGCATTTAAAGCCAACAAATTTGTCTGTCCAGAAATACTTAAAATTTCATTGGTCAATTCATTCACTTGTGCTACATTTTTACTATTTTCAATCGCTTGATTTAATTTTGTCAAAATGGTATCCATAACCTGATTGGTTCTATCCCTATTAATAACTGCAGTTTTCTCTAATTCTTCCGCCTGTTTTTGCATTTTTCTTGTATGTTCATGTATTTTATGTGTATCTTCTGTTACTTGTTCTACGTTTTGCCCAATAGAAGCTGTACTGCTATTAATCTCAAATACAGTGGAAGATACCATATCCATCGTAGCAGCAACCTCCTCCATTGCAGCTGATATATCACTAGAATTTGTATTCGCTACAGCAATACTGCTATTTACACTTTCGAAAGTTTGATTTAGTTCCTTTGAGGAATATACAATTTCCTTTATAATCCCTTGCAATGTTCGAATAAATAAATTTACTCCTTTTGCTAACCGACCAATTTCATCTGCTGTGCTTACTTGAATTCGCTGTGTTAAATCTCCATCTTTTTGATTGATTTTATCTGTAATTTCTTTTAGTTTTCTTTCATATGTTATAGTAGGTATAATCACAGTTTTCACTATTACAATACTGCTCTCTAAAAATACAAGTGCCATAATAATTAACATTCCATAAGAAATAATTGCTCCATTTTCATATACCATATCTTGTTGTTTCTTTTCTACTCCAATCTCTATTTGTTCCTCCTGAATTCGTTTCTGTACCTCTTCTCTTAATTGTCTAAAGCATGTGGAAAGCGTTCCTCTAATTTGGGCAATTACTGCTTCGTTATCACTCGATATACTAAAACGAAGGGTATCTTTATATCTTTCTATATAAGCCTGATATACTTCTTCTAATTCTTGATAATGACTTGTATCCACCAATTTTTTATATTCTTTTAGATAAGCATTTAAAGTGGCTGATGATATCTGAATTTCTTTTTCTAGTTGTTCCTTTTCCTCTCTTGTATCTAGTATACTATGAATCAGTAATTGCTGTTGCAGTTGTTCTACAGAAATTAAAATCGAATCCAACATAATAATCGTTGGTACTCTTTCAGTCACAATTTCCTTTCCAACCATTCCAAGCTGCTGCAAAGAACGATACCCCAAAAAAGAAGATAACATCCCAATTAGCGCCAATAAAAAAAGCGGAACAACTACCTTTACTTTTAAATTTTTCACTTTATTTTGCCCCTCCTTATTTTATATTAGAACTACATACTATTTTATTTTTTATCTTTCCTCTTATTGCTTTGACTTTCAAACCATTTGACAATAAAAATGCTCACTTACAGTATAAAACTATAAATGAGCATATAAAAAAATTCTATCTTCCCTTAATTATTTTATCTTCCATTTATTGTCATTTTGATCGCTCATCTTTTCAAAAAAGATTATACCATCATTTTTTTTAAATATCTACCCCTTTCTTTCACTTCTAAAACCACTTTTTTCTGTTCTACTCTACCTCTCGTAACCGTTCTACAATAGAAAATTTTGCAATCTTTTGATAAATCAAAAAAGGAAGTAATACACCAAATGCTGCAAAAAAAGGAGCAACACAGAGAACTGGCAAAATTGTAAAACGATAGGTAAAAAACCAAAAAGCACTGCTTAATACAGAAGAAATCATTGGCAGCAGGAAAACACTCATAATAATAGCCAATCCGATTGATCCCATTGTATAGTATAACCCCTCCCAAATTAGCATCGTCTGAAGTTGTTGTCCAGTCATCCCGATTGACTGTAATACAGCAAATTCCCGTTTTCTGGTAATCATCCCAGTTAATATCGCATTTAAAAAATTTAAAATACCTACTATGCCAATAATAAAACACATTATTCCACCAAGCAAAGAAAACATATTTTGGAATCCCTTAAATGACTCTATATAAGTTTGCTTACTTTCAAAGTTAAACTGTGGATTGATCTGTTGTGTATATTCTGTTAAAAATGCTTCCATTGCTTGATTGGATTCCTTTGTTGTATCAAAACAATACTGCATAATAGAACTGCTTTTTGTATCTTGGCAAAATGTATCTGCATTTAAGATAAAAGCATCACTTCCAAAATAACGATAGCTTAGTGAAATTGGAACAATAACCAAAGCGGCTACTTCATATTCCACTTCTCTGTACTTTTTTCTTCGCATTTCATAACGACTTTCTCCAATCTTTTCTGGATCAGAATAAATTTCTCTCGTATCAGGATTAAAATATTCCCATTCATCTACATAGCACAATGTAATTTTATCTCCAACCTTTGCCCAATGTGAATCATCGATTAATTTTCCATAATCATCCGCTTCGTAGACCGCAGCAATATAATTGCCTGACGTATACAACTTAGAAAGATCCCCTTCTACTACAGTAAGGCGCTCTAAAGGATAATGTTCCATTCCATAAAGCTGAACCTTATCTAAAAGCTTTCCTTCCTCATCTTTTTCTACTTGTTTCACTAATTCATCTAACATTTCCTTCGGATACCATCTCTTTGCACTGCGATAATATTCCTCTGTTACATGTTCTAGAACTGTAGAAATCTTTCCATAAATTCTCCCACCTTTTGTAATCTCTCCTTGTTCTTTTACTAACGTAATAATCTCTTCTGGCAATTCCTTTTCTTTTCCAAAAAAACTACCTGACTGAAAATAACTAGCCTCAGCAATAATAAAATCTGCTGCCATTCTTGCCAAATACTTATCCATATCAAATCCATTTGTAAATGTTACCATTAAATTTAACAATACCACTGCAAAGGTCAAGGATAAAATTGTAATTATGGTTTTTCCTTTGTTACGCCCTAAGTTTGCCCATGCCATTCTTTTTAAAGAAGTTTTTCCTTCTCCATTTTTTGTTGTCTTTTTATGACAAGTCCCTTCTGTATAGCGAACTGCTTCAATTGGCGATACCTTTGCTGCAATTTTTCCTGGTTTCATACAAGAAATCCAAACCGTAAACAAAGAAAATGCTGTTGCTCCTATAAAAATAAATGGATGTATCGAAATAACAGCATATACTGCTTGATTTTCATTCAAATTCTTCATAATAACTGGAATCATCCAGCTCCCCAGTCCATACCCAATCACCAATCCAATTGGAATTCCTATTACTGATAGCAGCATCGCCTGTCCATATAAAATTTTACGAATCTGTCGTCCAGTTGTTCCAATTGTTTTTAATAATCCATAAAACCGAATATCATTTGTAACCGAAATTTGAAACACATTATAGATAATCAAATACCCTGTAAATACAATAATACATAATAAAGCAATTATAGATATAACTGAAAATGCATCCAAATTATTCGAAAGTTGTGCTCCAACATACCCCCAATTTACACCAATTCCTATATAACGTTCCTGCTGCATATCCTCGGACTGATAGTCATGCTTTTCTAATATTTCTATCAATTCCTCTCTAATACGAAAAGAACTTCTTAACATAATACCCATATCCCACTTTGCTGTCATTCCATCTTTTCCTTGTGTATCTAACTCTTTAAAAATTGTTTCTGCATAGCTTTCTGAAATCAGCACATGACTTGCTGTACAAGCAGGATCATACTCCCACCATCCACATAGTACAAAACTTTGCGTTGTTTCTTCTCCATCTACCTCAAAGGTCATTGTAAATTCTGTTCCAATTTTTGGTTCAATCCCAAGCAAAGAAAGGACTCGGCTATCTGTTGCTGCCTCCTTTGTTCCTTCTTTCGGCAGCCTTCCTTCTTTTGGTTCCATAAACATCCATTTTGCTGTATTCTTATCACAAAAGCTTACTTCTACATGAGACTTCTGAAATGGTTCTTTCTTGGGCATCCCTACAAAACGCCGATAACCATACTCTTTTATTATGGAATCTGTTTTTAATTCCTCATATTGTTCTTTTGTAAGGCTTTTAAAACTTCCATGCATAAAACCCCCTGCCTGACGAAAATTATTATTTTGAAAAGATTGATTTATCGATATCACAATTGTAAATAAAGCAGTAAACAGGATTGTTGTTAAAGCAATTGCAAGAATTGCAATCCGGTTTCTAGTTTGTGCTGCTGTCATTGATTTTCTGCTAATCATTCGAATACAATTTCTATTTTTTACATTCATACTGCTGCCCCCTATCGTACCACAATTTTACCATCTTCAATTCGAATAATTCGATTCGCCATCTGAGCAATTTCCTCATTATGGGTAATCATCACAATAGTCTGTACAAATTTCTGACTAGTTATTTTTAATAAGCCTAATACATCCTGACTGGTTTTACTATCTAAATTTCCAGTTGGTTCATCTGCTAATATAATTGCTGGTTTCGTAGCAAGTGCTCTGGCAATTGCCACTCTTTGCTGCTGTCCGCCAGAAAGGTTGTTTGGCAAATTATTTAATTTATTTTTTAAGCCAAGTGTTTCAATCACTTGCCCTACAAATAAAGAATCTGGCTGATTTCCATCTAACTGAATCGGAAGCACAATATTTTCATTTACATTTAGTACTGGAACCAAATTATAATTTTGAAAAATAAACCCAATTTTTCTACGCCGAAAAATTGTTAGCTCTTCATCTTTTAATGAAAAAATATCCTTTCCATCTACAATTACTTTTCCAGAAGTTGGTCGGTCTAAACCGCCAAGCATATGAAGCAAGGTAGATTTTCCTGAACCTGAAGTTCCTACAATCGCCACAAATTCTCCCTTTTCTATTGTTAGATTCACCCCATCCAATGCATGTACGACATTCTCTCCTGTGCCATACACCTTTTTCAAATTTTTTGTTTGTAAAATTGTCATCGCTTTTTCCTCCTCTAATACAACTTCGCTTTATCCTTTTGATAGAACAAAAAGAAAAGCCTATATTCTTTTCATATAGACTTTACCATAACATTCTTACTCAAATCTTTCCAAAATAAAAAAATTCTTTCAATTTTGTTAGAATTTATTTTTATACTTTATCGGGGCAAAAATACTGAAAACTTTGTTCCCTCTTTTACTTTAGAAGAAAGTTTGATATAGCCACCTTCTTCTAAAAGAATCTGTCTTGTCAAATATAACCCAATCCCTACTCCTTCTGTTTCATGCACTTCACAAGAACGATAAAATCGTCCAAAAATCTTAGCATACTCTTCCTCTCGGACTCCAATCCCGGTATCTGCTACAGTGATTCTGCAAAACAATTCATAGGCTTCCACTGATATTGTTATAGTCCCCCCAGCAGGGGTATACTTAATCGCATTATCCACCAAATTTCCAATTGCTTCTATCGTCCACTTTTTATCAAATATGGCATATTCTTTTGTATCCTCCACCCAAAACTGAATTTTTTTTTCTTCTGCATAAGGAGCAAATTGTATTTCAATTTCTGTCAGCATATCCTTTACTGCACTGCGAATAGGATAAAGGACAAGAATCCCTGCCTCTAATCGAGAAAGTTTTACTAAAGAAGCAATTAAAAAATTTAATTTTTCTGCTTGTTCATAAAGAGCTGTCACACACCGTCTATTTTCCTTTGACAATTCTTGTTCCTCTAATAGTTGTATATATAAAAGAATATTTGCAATTGGTGTTTTTGTCTGATGAGAAATATCTGCAATTAATTTTTTAATCTTCTCTTTTTCCTCTGTTAAATGAGAAGAAGCAACAGAAGATGCTGATAAATATCCAGCTAACCTACTCTCCAAAGCAGATAATATACTTTCATCAAATAATCTTTCTGAAAACTTTCCTGCAGTCGCTGCTTCCAACATTTGATTCATTCTTGTAACCATACTACGCATTTGATGACGCTCCCAACAGATAAACCCAACTGCAACTATAAAAAAAAGAAAAGAAAAGAGCAAAAAAATCCAATCACTTTTATTGTAATACCACCCCATCATTTCCATACATACCCCAATCCATATACTGTCTTAATATACCTTCCTGCATCTAATTTATCCCGCAGCCGCTTTACTGTAACAGAAAGCGCATTTTCTTCTACATAATCAGCTCCATCTGTCCAAATTTGATCTACCAAAAAACTACGTGACAAAGTAACTTTTTGATTTTCCATAAATAGACGAAGTAATTTTTGCTCTGTCTTACTTAATTCTACCAATATACCATCCTTTTTAAATTCCATTTTTTCAAAATCAAATTGATATTCTTCTATTTCTATTTTGTGTAATTTTGATATCTTTGTTCTTCTTAATTGAGCTCCAACTCGTGCTCTTAAAATCGCTAAACTAAAAGGTTTTGTAATGTAATCATCTGCTCCACCTTCTAACCCTGTCACAATATCCATCTCTGTATCATTTGCTGTTAAAAGAATAATAGGAATTTCATCTTGTTTTCGTACCTGTTTAAGAAATTCTAATCCGCTTCCATCTGACAAATTAATATCTAATACAATTAAATCTAAATCTCCAGCACTCCATCTGCTCTTTGCACTTTTTAGATCAAAAACTTGTACGATTTCTACCTCCTCTCCTTTTAAAGCCATACAAAGTCCATAACTTAAATCCCTATCATCCTCTACAATTAAAATCTTTTTCATGACTTTACTCCTACCCTTATGTGAACTCTCAAATTTATATTTCATCTAAAATCTTTTTTCGCTTTTGATCGAGTTCTTCCTTGGTAATACTTCCCTCTGCATACAAATCCTCTACTAATTTTAATCTTTCTTGCACACTACTTTTTTTCCATAATTGTTCAGAATCTGTTCTCCTTATTTTCTTGTCCTCTTGTTCCTCCTCAATTCGAATCTCATGGGTAGCAACTCCTTTATCAGAAAAAACATTCATCCCATTTAAAACAGTAATGACAAGGGCAAAAAGAGTCCAAATTATCCCAAAAAATCCAAAACTAGGAATCACGATTACTACTCCAACAATACAAAATAAAACTCCTGCTATCATTCCTATTGCAGATTGTTCTTTTCCAGGCTTTATTTTTATATTTTTACTCATAAAATCCCTCCAAACTACTCTTGCTTCCATTGAATAATCTTTTCTAACTGCTTCTTTATCTGTTTCTCCTCTCCTTCTTCAGTAGGACAATAATACCGCCTTCCTACTAATGCATCTGGCAGACACTGCAGTTTTGCCATTTTTTCAACTGTATCATGTGCATAAACATATCCTTTTCCATAATTTAACTCTTTCATCAATTCAGTTGGTGCATTACAGATAGAAAGTGGTACTGGTTGTGCAGGAAGATTTTGAATATCTTCTTTACAAGAACCACAAGCTCGATAAACTGAATTCGATTTTGGTGCCATCGAAAGATAGATCACAGCATGAGCTAAATGAACATCACACTCTGGCATCCCTAAAAAATGACATGCCTGATATGCCGCAACCGCAACTTGCAATGCATTAGAATCTGCCATTCCAATATCTTCACTGGCATATCGCACCAATCGTCTTGCAATATAGAGAGGTTCTTCTCCTCCATCTAACATCCGATACATCCAATAAACTGCCGCATCTGGATCACTATTTCGCATCGATTTATGCAACGCAGAAATAAAATTATAATGTCCTTCTCCATTTTTATCATAAAGAAGAGAACGTCGATTCATACACTGTGCTAGTACTTCCTCATCTATACATAACACAGCATGTTGATCCATCTTTGCATTTAATACAGCCATCTCTAATGTATTTAGAGCAGTTCTAGCATCTCCATTTGCAAAACGGGCAATCCAGAAAAGCTGCTCCTTTGTTACTGCAATTTCTAAATTTCCAAATCCTTTTGGACTCTTCAATGCTTGCCAAAGCAATGTGGTCAAATCCTGTTCCTCTAATGCTTTCAATATAAAAACTTTACAGCGAGAAAGCAATGCGGAATTAATTTCAAAGGAAGGATTTTCTGTGGTCGCACCAACCAAAATAATACTTCCCTTTTCTACAAATGGAAGAAATGCATCCTGTTGTGCTTTATTAAACCGATGAATTTCATCTGCAAAAAGTAAAGTTCTCCTTCCCATCATTCGATTTTTCTCTGCCTGTGTCATCACTTCTTTAATCTCTTTTATCCCACTGGTTACAGCACTAAATTCTACAAACTCTGCCTTTGTCTGTTTCGCAATAATTCTTGCTAATGTTGTTTTTCCTACTCCAGGCGGTCCCCAAAAAATCATAGAGGAAATCTGATCTTTTTCAATTAATTGTCTTAGAATCTTTCCTTTTCCAATCAAATGCTGCTGTCCAATATAATCCTCTAATGTTTCTGGTCGAAGTCTGCTTGCAAGAGGTGCTGGCTGTTCATAGGTGTCAAATAAACTGATCTGTTCCATATGCTATCCTTTTTCTTTTATTTTCATATCGCTATTTGTTTTTACATTTATTATAACAACACATTTTTCCAAAGTCAAACAAAGGTTCGCATTTCTTACTCCTTATACCAAAACTCTTCTTCTACATACTTTCGCTCCATTTGATGCAATGCCTTTCGCTTCTCTACACTATCAAAAATAACAGAAAAATCATAATTTTCTGGATATAATTCAGAAGCTGCCACATGCAGTCGAACACGCTTATAATTAATCCAAATTTTCTTTCCCTGCATTTGTACCCGAAGTACTCCCTTTTCATTCGCTGTTTGACAAACAATCCCAATCTTTTTATCTGGCAGTACCATTACACTATCTCCTAGTTGAAATTCTAATGCTTTTTTCTGTGTATTTTTTATTTTTTTCTTTTGAATAGAAGCAGTTGTTTCTCGTTTAATTTCCTCCTTCATTCCAATTCCAGCCAACTTTTCCTTTGCATCTTCCCCATATGCTGCCTGTGCCGCACACTGTAACATTCCTTTTGACATTCCCAATCGAGCAGCAATAAAAAACGCACAGCTATCGCCTGCCTCCCCTATCACCATTTGATAAAGTGGCTGCAAACTTTCCCGATCAAATGTCATTCTTGCATTTACCATTTCCTTTTCTTTTTCAGCATACTCTTTTACTTCTGGATAATGTGTTGTAACCAGAAATAATGCATGACTTTTTTTCAGTTCTTCCAAAATTGCAATTGCAATTCCCATTCCCTCTGCTGGATCTGTACCAGAACCTAATTCATCCATAATCACCAGACTTTCTTGGTTCACTTTACGTAAAATATCCATTACATTTGTAATATGCGCTGAAAATGTGGAAAGATTTTCTGATAAATCTTGTCCATCTCCAATATCACATAAAATTTGATTGTTCATACAAACTTCTGCCTGTTTACAACTTACATGTAGTCCACATTGTGCCATAAGACAAGTCAATGCAACTGTTTTTATTGCTACTGTCTTTCCTCCTGTATTAGGGCCAGTAATAATCACGCCATTTTTTCCATTTCCAATTTGAAAGTCAAATGGAACTGCTATTTTTTGATCCATAAGTGGATGTCTTGCCTGTTGAATTTGAATCCATCGTTCCGTATGAATAGAAGGCTCAATTCCATTAAAATCCATACTAAGTTTTGCTTTCGCAAAAATAAAATCTAACTTTTCAATTGTTTGATTATTTCGAACAATTTCTTCTGTTTTATCCGATAAAAGACCTGTTAAAGTATAAAGAATTTGCCTTTCCTCATTTTCTTCCTCTATCTGTAATTCCTGCCACTCTCCATATAGCTTTGTCACTTGTGCAGGTTCCATAAAAATTGTATTTCCTGTCGCTGATTTTTCAATAACGGTTCCATTTATTTTATATTTATACTCTTTCTTTACAGGAATACAAAGATGTCCATTTCGTATCGTACTAAATGAATCAGACATACACTCCTTATTGGTTCGAATTATGGTATCTGCCCTTTCATGCATCTTTTCCTTTATTCGCTCCATAGACTCCCGAATTGATTTTAATCGCTTAGAGGCAAAATCATCTACTTTTCCATTTCGAATCTTTTCATGAATCAACTTACCAATCTCATCAAAAGAATCTAAATTTTCTTCATAATAGGCCAGTCCGATTTCGTATTGTTTACAACGATTTAAATAATCTTTTATTCGCCTTACTGAAGCAAACACGACTGCAATTTCTTCTAACTGTTCTGGTGTAAGACAGCCACCCTTTTGTGCAATTAAAATCCATTCTTCAATCCCTTTTAAAGCTGTTGCTGGGGGATTACCACATATTGTAATCATCTGTTTTGCCTCTGTTGTCTCTCTAAGCCTTGCTAATACTTCTCGTTCTGCTAAATAGGGTTTTAACTGTAAACTTTCTTCTTTTCCTTTTTTTGTACAGGCAAACTCTGCTAGTTTTTCTTTTATTTTATCAAACTCTAATAATTTTTCTGTCTCTATCATTTTAAAAACTCTCCTTATTTATTAAGCAATGGATAAAGCTATCCTTACACAAAACAACAAAAAGCCGCAAAAGTATCTGCCTATTGGCATACTACTTTTGCGGCAAAAAGAATTTTTCGACTATATTATCCTTAAAAAAAGCATGACAAAATTATCTTGTCATGCTTTCAAACTCAAATAAGCTACAAAAATCGAAAAAAGAGTATGTTTGTATCTTGTAAGGCAGACAAAAGGGCATAAACATCCTGTTCTATTAAAACCAGTTTGTTATCCCAACCATCATTCAATTTGTCCTGATCACCATTACAACAACACTTAACATACACAACCTCTTTTCTTAAAATATTAATTATTCTACAATATACACCAAATGTTTCTTCTTTGTCAAGAAAAATTTTTTCTATCCCAATGCGACATCTAATTCCTGTCTCTATTTTACAAATCGAATCACGCCACAGGCAATCTTTTCCCCTGAATTTCCAGAGGGTTGTGTTGTAAAATCATCTGCTTTTTTATGTATCACAATCGAACGTCCAATCAATTCTGCTGTAGAAATTCGTCCATCAAAAAAACTTCCCCAAGCATATCCATCATTACTAATTAAAGGTGGCAAATCACCTGCATGAAATGGATGTGGTACTTTTTTTGGATTGTAATGCTCCCCAGTATTAGTAAAAGAATTACTACAGTTTCCATACTCATGAATATGCAATCCATAAAAATTAGAATCCCCTTTTTTATCAGGCAATCCATATACTTCAATTTCCACTAAAGTTCCACCAAATGAAGTTGCATAAAATTTAACAAAACCGCCAAGCTGAGACTGGTCTTCTTTCCCCTGAAACCATGCCACAGCTTGCGGTCTTCCACTCCCCAACAATTCACTAAACGTCAAATTTGGAATATTATTTGCCATTATTAAAAATTCCTTTTATTTTTAATATATGCCTCTTTTTTATATCTATTCTTTTTATTTTTTTGTTCTATCTAATAGCAAATAAAAATTAAACTTCTTCTATAAAGTTAAACTCTTTTATCAAATCTTTTATACTTTTGTATGATTTCTTCCTGAATAATTTGTTTTTCATCCTGCATCTTTTGCTGTTCTTTTATTTCTTCTATTGATAACTCTTTTGTAGATATGTTCTCCTGATCTTTCAATTCTTCTTGTAATTCCTCTGTCAATTCTTCTACTAATTCTTCTTCTAGATCTACCATATCTTCCAATAATTCTGATACTTCGCTCTTTTCTTCCTCTGTACCAAGTGCCTCTTCACGTTTTTCTTCTGCCCTTTCTTCTGGTGTTTTGGCTTTCTGTTCTTCAGCCGCCTCTGCAATCTTTTCTCCCATTTCTCTTGCTTCATCCATAATATGCCACATCTGTTCATTATTATAGGCTATCTTTGCAGCACGAATCTCTTCCTCATAGGAATGAAATAACTTCAGTTTTTGTGAAATATCCTCTAACGTATCACACTGCATTGTTTTTAACTTTTCTTTTTGTTCCTTCCAAAAATTAATCTTTTTTTCACTTTCCATCTGCCTTTCTTGCTTTTCTTGTGTACTCTTTAAACCAGTATTAGAACTAAAAAAACTTGTCATCATATTACTTTGCCTTTTTAAATTAATATTCATAAAGTATACTCCTTCCTATTTATAAAATATATATCATGCCACATTAATATAAAACACATCTTATTGACTTTTACTTATAATAAATCCAATTCCCTCTATTATACCATTTCTTAAAATCTTTCCATTATACTCCTTTGCTGCAATATATAATACATTTTCATCTACAAAATACTCTCCATTCCACCCATTTTGCAACATAATCTTTTGATCAAAAGGAATGGCAATCTGCCAGCTATTACAATCCATTTCAGAAATATTTTTTACTTTTACCCCATATTGATAGTAGTTCTTTCCTTCTGACTCCCAACAAGCATACTCTACTATTTCATATTCAAACTTAGAACTTTTTCCTACAGTGTCAATCTGATAACTCTCTTCTAGTGCTGCCTTTTCTGATGGTATGTTTTGTCCTGTAAACATAGAATATAACCATTTTCCAGCCTCACTTAAATCTTCCTTTTCAAATCCATTCTTCTTTTGACAAGTACTCTTTAAAATTGCAGACGTTTCATTTTTGTTGGATAAATTCCAAGCAATATAACTGATATTATAAGTGTTCATCTGAGCAACCCACTGTTTTGCTTGTTCAAAATCAATGCTTCCATTTCCACTAGCATCACAAATCCCAAACTCAGTTACAAAAATTGGAAGCCCTTCTTCTACTGCCTTTGTCATACTATCTCGCAATGTTTGTGTATGCGTTGCAGCATAAAAATGAAGTGCATACATAATATTATAAGAATTAATAATTGGATTAGCCAATGCCTGATCTACATATTGTGACCAATTTGGTGTTCCAACAATAATAATTCCATCTTTATCCTTTTCCCGAATGACCGAAATGATTTCTTCTGCATAAGCTTTTATTTCAGCCCAACTAACTTGACCATTTGGTTCATTGCAGATCTCATACAAGACATTGGGACAGTCTGCATATGCTTCTGCCATTTCTGCAAAAAATTTTTTTGCTTCTTCTTTATAGGTAATCGGATTCCCATCCGATAAAATATGCCAATCAATTAAAACATATAAATCCTGCTTTACTGCATACTCTACTCCTTTTTGAATCAAAGCTTTTAACGCTTTTTGATCACCTCCTGTACAATATCCTCCAGACTCTGCGGTGTACATAGCAAGCCGAATCACATTTACATTCCAATTATTCTGTAATTCAGAAAAGCAATCTTCATTTATATAATCAGGAAACCAAGCAATTCCATGTGTACTAATTCCTTTTAATTGAATTGGATTTCCATAACAATCACAAAGTTGAGAATTTTTTACCTGAAGTGCTCCAGATACAGAAGGAGATGCTAACTGATTCCACTTTGTTTCTTCCTCTGCATAAATAAGACTATTTTGTTTTGGAAAACTCCAAAAAAGAATTACTATCACAATCATAAAAAAACTTATTATTTTTCTTTTTTTCATAATATTTCTTCCTCTCTTTTCTATACAGAAAAAGCTGCTTATCGATTTGATAAACAACTTTTTCAACTTCTGAATACTCTATTACAAAAACCTCAAAATTTAAACGCTGTAATCGATTTTTCCTCCATTTTTCCAATCAGTATATCCTATCTTATTCCAATCTACTTGTTTTATCTTCTCTAATAATTCCTCGACAGAAGAAGCAGTTACTCTGGTTCTCTTTGTTTCCTGATAGTAATTTTTCTCTCCTTTTGCTGCTTCCTTCTTTTCTGTTTGTTTTTCTTCCTTTTTCTTTTCCTGTGCTTTCTCTAATCGTTCTTTTTGTTGTGCACTAGATTTTTCTAATTCTGCAAAATAGGAAATTGTTCCATCTTTTCCAATCGAAACACCCACTCGTGTTACTTCATTTCCTTCCTCTTTAAGCTGTTCTTTTACATCAGAAAGCTGATCGGTCGCTTCGTCAATTAAAGAAAGATACTTTTCTTTTGTTTTTTCATCAGATGCCATCTCTTCTAATGATTCTGGATCAATTAATACACTATACTCTTTTGTTCCACGAGACAAATAGGCTGCTGCTTCTTCCTCATTCTCATAATCTGCTACAATAAAATCCATATTTCCATATTTTTTCTTTAATTCTTGTAAAAGTGCCTGCGCCTTTTTACTTAAATTAACCGAATTACTCTTCTTTGTTTTGTCTTCTTTTGTTGTCTTTGTTTCTTTTATACTTTCTTTTTTATTTTGTATGGAATTTTCATAATAACTACTTTGATAAACCCCATACCCTCCTACTTTGTTCATGTGTAGCCCTCCTCTGCCAAATAGACAAATTCATTATTTATTTTTTATATCGTCATAACCTTCTTTTCTCTAAAGGATTTTATCCACTATTTTCCTGATTATATTTTAAAATTTTACCTTTTCTTTTTATCATTTTACAAAAGACATTTCTTAAAAAATTCCAAAAATCCGTTTTCTACTGCAATTTCATTTAATTTATTTGGATCTTTATCATAGTAATACATTCCTGTCTCTATTTCTAAAGAAAGACTGTCCAAAGGAAATCCTTTCTTTCGTATTGTATGTGGTTTTGTTGTAATCAAAAACGGTTCACTTGCTAAAGAATCTGCCATAGACTCAAAAACTTTATCTTTACTTAAAATAAAACAGATTGCATTTTGATATCTTGCTGTCAGATTTCCATAGCGTTTCGCTAACCCACTATAATAAGCAAGCATTTCCTCATCAGAAAGATATACACCATTTATGGTTCGTACATGAATTCCTGGCTGTAATGAATCGGGAAGCTCTTTTATATAAAGTCCTGAATCACAAGAAAATACAGGTATTTTAAATATTTCATAATAAGTTTGTGCTTTCTGTCTTGCATTTTCCAAAGGAGTATTTCCCTCTTCTGGTACATCTGGTATGATTTCACATAATTTCTTTATTTCTGGACTACAAAAACCAATTACTTCTATATCAAGTTCTCTTAATCGTTTTCTCATTACTTCCAATTTTGCAGGATTTTTGGTTCCATATAGTAATTTCATCTTTCGTCCTCCACCCTAACTTTTTTCATCTTCTATTATTTATTATTTTTTATCAAAAATTAGAAAAAAGACTATAATCCCTACAATTATAGCCTTTTTTCCTTTCCTACAAAAAATATCTTTTGTTCTTATCTAACATAAATTATCTTATTCTGTCTAACGAATCTTTTCTCCTGTCCAAGCTCCATCTTTTCCAACTTTGTACCCATCTGGTGTAATCGTATCTTCTGCCATTGCACCTGTTGTTGTTAGATAATACCAAATTCCTTTTACAAGCTGCCAACCGATCTTCATATCTCCATTCTTCTGATCCAACAGATACCATTTTCCATCAATCGTCTGCTGCCAGCCAGTTTTCATATCTCCATTTTTCTGATCCAACAGATACCACTTTCCATTCGCTGTCTGCTGCCAACCAGTCTTCATATCTCCATTTTTCTGATCCAACAGATACCATTTTCCATCAATTGTCTGTTGCCATCCAGTCTTCATATCTCCATTTTTCTGATCCAATAGATACCATTTTCCATCGGTTGTCTGCTGCCAGCCGGTTTTCATGTCTCCATTTTTCTGATCCAACAAATACCACTTTTTATCTGCTGTCTGTAACCAGCCAGTTTCCATCTTTTTATTTACTTCATTTAAGTGATACCATTTTTCTCCTTGTTTTAACCATCCGCCTACTGCCTTATAGTCTGTGCCAAAGAAATACCATGAATTCTCTACCTGTTGCCATTTATCCTTTGAAAGTGTTCCATTCTTTTCTAAAAATACGACTTCATTATTTGTTGCAACAACAAGCTTTCCATTCTGATTCTCTGTTACTTCTTTTATAGAAGAAACTCCAACAACACTTTCTACAAGATTTTCTTCTCTTCTTGTTAAAGAAGTCGTTTCTGGTTCTATATCATCACTGTCATCATCGTCATCATCTGAATCATATTTGGTTGTTGTTTCTGGTTCTTCTGGCTCAGTTGGTGCTGTCGATTCTGGCTCATCTGGTGTAGTTTCCTCCGGTGTTGTTTCTTCTGTACTTGGTTCTGATTCCTCTGGTGTTGTCTCTTCTGTACTTGGCTGTGACTCTTCTGGTGTTGTCTCTTCTGGTATAGGATCTGTCGTTGTTTCTTCTTCTATATCTGGCATTTCGCTGTCATTATAACTAACCTTTTCCCATTGTAAAACAGTTAAATCAAGTTTTCCTGCCCCTGCAAATGGTTTTACAAAGGTAGCTAATTTTTCTGCCGGATACAAAATATACTCACTATAAGGAAGTGCACCAAGAAATGCTGCTTTATCTGTAATTAGTACTCTTTGATCTGCATTTGTTGAATTATTTTTTGGTTCCAATTTTTCCTGCTTTCCATCCATATAGTAAACACTATTTACTGCATTTATATAACCAGGAGCACTTGATCCATTTCCAGAATTTAATGCATTTTGAATTCCACTTATATAACAATTTTCTAAAAGTACCTGTGCGCCGCAGGTTGAAGACGCACCATTACTTACAATCTTCTTTGCAATCTCTGCATTTGAAATCGCATTTCTTGCATCCAACAATTCTTGGGCATCCATAATACAATTATAGACATGGGTATTTCCATATCGCAGTCTTGGCATCCGATCCATAGAATTCTTATAATAATTATTCGCAAGTGTTACTTGAATTCCTGCTGCATTAGTTGCTTCATCTGACTGACCAAATAAATGTGTTTTTTTCTGCCCATAGGCATAAAGATAAACCTGTTCTTTTGTCATGCCTTCATCTAGCATATGCTGATAAACTGGATACTTAGCAGAATTTTCAGCTAATTCATTCATCATTGCATCAAAGAAAATATTGTCTTCACTTCCTGGGAGAAACTCACACCAAGAAATTGTGATATTTGCTGTTGGTGAAGGATTTTTTACATCAATTACTCCATCATAGGCTTTAAAGAAGGTACAATGATCAATCCAAATTCGATTACATCCCTGATCAATTGTCATATAATCCCAATCATTTCTATCATAATCCCCTTCTGTCGCTTCATCCCACTCCCAAAGTTCATCAAACTTAATATTTCGAATTATAATATTCTCTGAATTCTTCATTGTAATATTGGCATGTTTGATAGAAGATCCATTCAATGAGAATATTGTTAAATCATAAACTCCTTCTAAGTTTAAGATTGAAACACCTGATTTTATTAAAATTGGATGAGTCAACGCTTGTGCTGAATATGGTTTAATAATCTTACTATAATTGCTATAATTTTCTACTTCATTACTTCCAAGATTTATGTCTGTTGCCAATTCAATCACTGACTTTTTACCAGATGTCTTTACTGCAAGTAATGCATCTAAAAACTCTTCTGCTGAATTTACCCGATAATAATTTTCATTTCTTTCTTCTATAAGGAGTCCGCCACCACTTACTTTGTAAGCATTTGCATATCCTTCCATATTATAAGCTCTTAAACCAGTATCATCTCCGTCTGTCCATAAGTAAGTATCTTCTTTCACCTCATTTGTTACATACATAGGTCCTCTATCTGTTACAATTGTTCCTATATAATATCCCTCTGATACTCCTGCAATAGCAGAACTTGGACTCCATCCAAGATAAGAATCTGATACCATAGAAGACGCCTTTGCAGATGATATCTGTCTTCTTTCTTTGTTTATTGCAAAGCCTGGTCCATATGTTCCAAATTCAAAAAATCTTGCATCCTGATATTGATTCCCACTCATCGCACCATAAGGTATTTCTTTATAGACAGATTTTCCCATATAACAATCAATCCATGTAATATAAGCATCTGGTCCCCATGGTCTTGCTAATAGATAACCTGTACCAGAACAGCCTTCTTCTCCAAAAATCACGCATTGATAGAAAGTCAGTCCATATTCTGCATCTTCTGCTGTCTTAGGTGCACAAACATAGCCAGAAGTCTTTGTACTTTCATAAACAAATACAATTTCACAATCATTAAAGAATACTCTTGCTTGATCACCAGAATAGATAAAATCAATTAATCCTTCAATTCGGCATTTATAATAATATTGATGTCCTCTATCTAAATAAATTGTATCCTGAACACCAGTAAATTTTACATTAACAAAGCTTGCTTTTTCTGCATCACATCTTAGTGCATCTGCTGATTTATTACCTTTCCCATCTGGTGTAGAATAAACATAATCATTTTTAAATGAAATATTCTCTGCACTAAATTCTTCTGCTCCGCTTTGAATATAGGTTGCACAGCGCTTACTCATATCACCGCCTGCCTCATAGTCCTCTCCTAGCAGATCACCTGGATAACAATGAATCAACGTAGATTCTCTATTTTCTCCAATTAGAGAAAGATATGGTGTATTTATAACTAATCTTTCCTCATATTCACCAGCCATAACAAGAATTACTTTTCGTTCTGTGTTAGAGGAAGGAATCGAATTTACTGCTTCTTGCACTGTTTTATAAGTTGGAATTCCATTTACCAATGCACCATCTGCTCCCTTATAGGAAGCATCTACTACTACATCATAATTAGTCAAATAGACAAAATTGTACGTCTTTCTTGTCTTTTTTCCTTCTTCATCTTCAAAAATTAAATTTACATCATTTCTTCCTTCTGCAACAGTCAATTCAAAGGAAAATACTTCTCTTGCCTTTAACTCTTTTGAGGTAGCTAAACTTCCATCTACATATGCCGAAAGTGTACCTGTTCCTTGTACGATTCCTTCTAAAAGCACCTTATCTGTAAAGACGGTATCATAGGATTTCTTTGTCAATATTATCTCAGTTGCCTCTTCTTCATATACAAATTCACCTTCACGATTTGCTGTTGCAACTGACCATACTGTTTCCGAAAATGGACTTTCATTGTTTGTTGCTTCTGAGATAGCTTTCACTCTATAGTAATATGGCATTTCTTGTTCTACTGTTGTATCTGTATAAGAAGATTCTGTTACCTTAGCAATCTGATGAATCTTTTCTTCTCCTTCATCATAAGAGTACCGATAAACAAGAAAATAATCTACTGTTTTGTCTTCTTCCCACTTAAGTGATATACTAGATGCATTTCTAGTTATTTCTACCACTGGCTTTGCTAAAGCACCCAATACAAAAATTGCTTCTTTCATAACTACAGGAGCATTTCTTGTACCGCCAAGTTCTTTTTTTCCTAATTGCCCACATACACGGAATAGATAATTTCCGCCTTCTCCTTCTGGCAATAAGTATCGATAAGAAAATCCTACTGCACTATCAGTTAGCTCAATCCACTCACCATTATCTTTTGACATCTCCACTACATAAGTACCATCCTTCTCTGGTACAGTACCAGTCCATGTGACATCAATATATTCTCTTGAATCTGCTGCTTTTGCAGATACACTATCTGCCTTTGGTGCATCTCCCTCTGGATAATAACAAGCGTTCTGCTGATAGAGAATTGCTCCATCCTCACCTGTATAAAGCATATTGGTAATTGTTACTGTTGCATCTGATACAACAAGCCCATAATAAAATCCATTATCGGTATCTTTAAGCGTAGATAAAGAAACCGCTGCACTTTCTCCTGTTTCGATTATCGTATAAGTTACAGTTGGCTTTCCATTATCTAAAGTTACTTCTATATGCATTGGTGTACCAAGTTCAATTGTATTATTAATTCCACCAGCTCCTGCAAAATCGGAACTATCCCCCTCTGCCGCTTTGGAATAAATTGCACGTGCATTTGTTCCTTTTCGAATTCCCAATGTATAGGCAAACCGATTGGTAAATAACCCAATAAATGCACCATCTCCATTTGTTCCACCAGAGGAGTGAATTACTAAATCAAACTCTAATTTATTTAGATCGGTTGTCATTGGAAATACATAGTATCCCAAATCCTTTATATCTTTATAAGCTCCTGAAAAAGCTCCGCCTGTCTGTGTAATCTCTAACTTTTGACCAACTGGCTGTACTACTATACTGTCCTTTTTACTTGCTCTTGGTATTTTATCTGTATCAACTGCTGTATTTGCATCGGTATCATCTTCTGGTACAAATGGCATCACTGGCTGTTCCACAAATTCTACCTCTTTGGCAGGATAAGTAACACTAATTGATTTAATATATGCTGTACCTGTTGACTTAATCTCTATATATCCTGCTTCCCCTTCATAGGAAATGGTTGTTGTTTCTGAATCTGTCTTTGCAGCAGTTCCATTGATCGTATAGAGTGCATATTGTCCCTGATAAGCATTTACGGTTATTGTACATTTTCCAGTTACTGGCACTTTAATAACAGCACCTGTATTAAACTGTGCACTATTTGGTGTAGCACCATTTGGTACTAATTTTCCTGTTGTAGCATCAATAGAAAGTCCCTGATAAAATCCTGTTGTACCTTCTATTTTTTTATTATAATAATCGCCTGTTCCTTCTGCAAATGACCAAGATGTAATTGGTGTAAATGTTATAGCATGAGTTATCGGTTTTCCATTTACAGTTAAAGATTTTCCTAAAGCAATGCTATATGCCATTTCTTCAAATTCACCGCCAATGGAAACTGTATAAGTACCATCTCTTAATTTTATATCTGAAAGTGTAGTAAAACGATATTCCGAACCATCTTCATGAATAAACTGATAGGTTACATTTTTAGAAGAAAGATCTGGTGTAGTACCCATACTAAGTGTAACAGCATATTGTGCTTTTTTCGAAAATACAATATTTTCTGTTGCATCTTTCTCATGCATAATCGTTACTGGAGCAGTTACTTGATAATCATTTACTCCTGTAGCAGTTACTTGATAAGTGGTACCCTTTTCCATTTTAGCTGTATAAGTTAGACTTTCAGGATTCACTGTCACTACTGGCTCAAACGTTGTTTCTTCGTCTGTTAAAAAGTTTAACGCCAAATTATGTACATCATAGTCACTTTCAAATCCGCTTATACTACCTGATAAAATATAAGTATTTAATTTTTCTAATGTAATATTATTTGTAATAGAACTTGTATTCTTATTCACTGTAAGTTCTGTATCACCTGCACTAATCCAATACTCCTGATTACTAACTGAAATCTCATATATATTCTCTATATCTTCTACTGGTATATCAACTGAATAACTCATTCCATTTATTTCAGATATATATTGTATACCATTTGAAACATTTGTTAAAATTATTTTACAATCAATTGGAATTTCTTCAGAACAAGTAATTGTTCCTGAAACAGTTATTTCACTTAATAATTCACAATTTACACTAATTGATTCAAAATAATTATTTTTAACCAAAGTTAATAATAATTCCCCTTCTTTTCCATCTGTATAACACTCAATCACAACTGTCTTAAAATTACCTACTGCAGTCCCAACACTTTTGCATTTTGCTGATAGTAAATTTCCACTTACACCTTCAACTGACAAAACATTTTCAAATAATGTATCCGCTGATTCTACTTGATTTTTATTCATTGCAATAGCAAGTGTTATTTTGTTTCCTTTTACTGGAACATATATCTTTGTTCCAAGATTCACCTGTATATCAGTCGTTCGTTTCGAAAACTTTCCAGACAATGTATCTATATATATAATATCTCCATCACTATTTGTATAAGTACCTGTTTGTCCTTCTAATTTACCTACTTCTGTTTGATCTGGCGACGTTGCTAAAGTTTCTCCATATCCCCAGGTTGCTTGCATATGGTCACCTGCCAATAATGCACTTTCTGTTTTCTCTCTTTCTAAAGCGGTATTTTGTAAAAAATTATTAGCTGATGTAGCAGGACCACTTGCTACTTTATTTTCATTTGTATAATTAACTAATTCTGTATTATCTGCTGATACCTGTACTACCCCCCCATTCCTAAAAGGGACACCAGAGAAAATCAATGCTACTGCCAAAAACCATGCTATCCAACGCTTCCCTGTTTTTGGAATCATACAGTTGAACCGAATCCTTTTTGAATCCATTCCTACTCCTCCTTTTCTTTTCAATACATTTTACCGTTCAAATCTGTAGATATTTTATAAAAATACATTCCAAATAAAGATCTGTCTATTTTTTTAATTTACTGTTTTATTTTTTAAACCTCCCTTTTTGTTTTAACTTTTCTTTCACCATTCAATCATTTTTGCTTTTTTATAATAATTATTTTAGAATAATATCAATATTTATCTCACACTGTCTTATTGTTTTTCTAACAAACTTCTATTTTCTTATATTCAATTACATATTTTATAAAATTGATAAAATTCTATCAGCAAGTAAAGTAAACAAACTTAATTTACAGAATCTTTTTTGGCTTCTACATTTCCAAATTATAACATATGTAAGCGTTTTCATCAAGTCTATTTTTTATTTTTTTGTATAATTTTTACATATTATTTGTATTTTTTATTTCTATATTTATATAATATCTTATAAAATCTCAACTTTATTTTATTAATCTAGTCTATTTTTCCTATAAAAATTTTTACCATAATTTTATCTAAAATCAAATTTCTTTTTATAATTTATTTCTTTTTTTGTAAGCACTTACAATATTTCTTTTTCCTTTCTTTTATTCTAATAAATAACCTGCTATTTCAAGCCAATAAGGTTATATTATCTATTTATGTCTATTTTTTTATTTGAATCCCCTTACTATTGTTATCACGATTCTTTATCTGAATACACAATCGTTCCTTTACAAATTGTTCGCTTCACTTTTCCAGTTAATTTCCATCCAATAAAAGGCGAATTACAAGACTTTGAAGCAAACTTCGATACCTCCCATTCTTCCTCTGGTGCAAATAAAACTAAATCCGCATCGGCGCCTATTGATAATGTACCTTTCTCTAAATGATATAACTTAGCTGGATTTACACTCATCTTTTCAATCAACTCTGTCATTGTCAAATATCCTTTTTGAACTAAATTAGTTATCCCTAAAGCTAATGACGTTTCCAATCCAATAATTCCACTTGGCGCCTCTGTAAGAGGTTTTGCTTTCTCTTCTTTACTATGAGGTGCATGATCGGTAGCAATTATTGCAATCGTTCCATCTTGTAACCCCTCTATAATCGCAAGCCGATCTGCTTCTGTTCGAAGTGGTGGATTCATCTTAGCAAGTGTACCATATTGAAGAACTGCCTCTTCTGTTAAAGTGAAATGATGTGGTGTTGCTTCTGCCCATATATCTGCTCCAAGCTTTTTTGCTAACCGTACCATTTCCACTCCATAAGAAGAACTGATATGTTGAATATTAACAGATGCTCCTGTATCCAAAGCAATCATACAATCTCTAGCAATTAAACTGTTCTCTGCCAATGCAGGAGAACCATAAATTCCAAGCTGTTTTGCTACTATTCCATGATGAATTCCATTATTTTTTATAAATATAGGATCTTCCTCATGAAAACTAATTGGAACAGAAAGTTCTTTTGCTCTTTGCATGGCCTCCTTTACTAACACGCCATCCTTTAATGGAATTCCATCATCTGTAAATCCAACTGCGCCTGCAGCCTTTAAAGCTGCCATATCTGTCAATTCCTTTCCCTTAAAATTTTTTGATACTGCTGCACAAGATAAAACCCATATTGGAGTCTTTTTTCCTTCTTCTAATACATATTGTAATGTCTCTATCTGATCAATAATTGGTTTTGTATTTGCCATACAAATTACAGTAGTAAAACCTCCAGCAGCAGCAGCGGCAGCTCCTGTATGGATCTCTTCTTTGTAAGTAAATCCAGGATCACGAAAATGCACATGAACGTCAATTAATCCAGGTGCTGCAATCCATCCAGAAGCATCTAAAATTTCTTCGTTTTCCTGTGTTATTTTTTGTTTCCTAATTTCTTTCTTTTCCATTTCACCATAAGTATCAATATCTGCAATCTTTCCTTTACGGATTACAATATCTCCTAAAGTATCCAACCCATTTGCTGGATCTATTATTCTTGCTCCTTTTATAATCATATCTTCTTTCCTTTCTAAACAAACGAATTTACTTATTGCCATTCTATATCCCAACCATCCAGTACGCTCCACTCAAACCTTTCATGAAAATCCTTAAAACAATTTTCACAGATACAATATGATAAATCAATTGGAATAAACCATCGTTGATTTGGGTTGTCCTGTACTGGTTCTAAACAAAATTCACAACGTTTTAGTTTTGGTGCATGTTTACAAATTTCTTCTCCATCTGTAGGATTTATTTCTCCTTTTTTTAGAAACTTGTTGTCATTCACTAATCGTCTCCAATCATCTTTTTCAACCATAATATCACCTATTTTATTAAAAAACCTTTTATTATGTTATGGAAATAATAGAAAATTTAAACTATAAATTCAGAAAAAAGAATAAAAAAAATAAGCGCGAGACGGGGATCGAACCCGCGACCCCCTCCTTGGCAAGGAGGTGCTCCACCGCTGAGCCACTCGCGCATATCTTACTGACATGGATTAGTATACTATAATCTATTTCATTTGTCAACACTATTTTTTAAAAATTTTTCCACCCCCTAATACTTATTATTTTTCAAAGCTTTTACTTTATTATCATTGTAATCGTATAATAATTTCGTTTTAAATTTTGATTTTGGATATTTTCTAACACTTTCCACTCCATATCTAACCACAGCTCATCTGCTGCAATCGCCATATGTGCAAGTGCAATTCCTGTATCTACAAAATAATTGATTTGAAACTGTTTTGAAAAAATGGTTTCTTTTCTTGTCATTACATGAATTCGATTGGTATAGACAAGAAACTTCCACGGTTGTTGGTTAAAAGCTGAAGGTGCCAAATTCGCTGCTTTTAAAATAGTAATTATCTGCTTTCCTGCTTCTTCTTTAAAATAACATTGTTCTGCTAATGGAATTCTTCTTGCATCATTTTCTTCCCGATAAAGATAAGGAATTGGATAGCCTGCTGCAATTACAATCCATTCCTTTTTTACGCTTCCTTTTCTATAATCTGCAAAAAAATGAACACTTCCTTGATAACAAGTTGCAATTCCATGACAAGTCAAAAATAATACAATCTGTTCCATTAAAAACCCAGCATTGATTTGACCCTCTTTTGAATTTTCTGACAAAATACTAATATAGTAAGGTGCTTCTACACAAAATCTTCCTTTTTTTATTGGCATTTCCTCTTGTATATTATGAAAAAAGATTTCAGTTGAAATATGAAAAAATATTGGCTGTAATTCTTTTGTAAAACGCTTCAGTTTCTCTATCAATCCTTTTTCGATTTCCCGCTTCTCAAACTTACGTATTGACTTTCGTACAGAAATTGCTTCATACAAATTCATCTCTTTTTTACCCCTTTATCTACATCTTCCTTATTTTCATTTTAGCACTTTCTTTACGAATATATTTCATAATTATTTTAAAAATCGCAGATATTTTTTGTACAATTTGAGAAGAAACAATAACTTTTCTTAAAAATATAGATATTCTAAATACTGCTTTTGAAATTCCTCCTCTAATGCAAGTACTACCTCTTTACTTGAATCTTGTATTTTCTTCAAACACGCTTTTGCTTTCTCTTCTCTACAATATATACTGCATCCACTTAAAGCAGCATTTCCAAGCACTTTATAACGACTTTGGCTTACAGATGGAAGCAACCCTACCTCACAGCTTTTCTTTACATCTAATTTTGTTCCAAATCCTCCTGCCAGATAAATTCGATCCAATTTTTGTACTGAAGTTTTTGCAACTTTACAAAGAATTTCTATTCCACAACGAATTGCTGCTTTTGCAAGTTGAAATTGTCTTACATCTTCTTGTGTAATCCGAATTAAATTTCCATTTTCTTCTCTTGCTATCAAATATCCACATTCACTATATCCTATTAACAATCCCTCTCGATTTAAAATTCCCATTTTTCTTAAAGTAGCAATACTCTCTATCAAACCAGTCCCACAAATTCCTATAGGGAGTTCTCCTCCAATTGTACTGTATTCCATCTCACCATTTTCTTCCCATACATGATCGATTGCCCCCATTACACTTCCAATTCCACAGCAAATCGTTCCTCCCTCAAATACTGGTCCCGCTGCTGTTGACGCAGTATAATAAACTCCATCTAAATACAATACCATCTCTCCATTTGTTCCAATATCTAATAATAACCAACTTTTTTGTTTTTCCATTTTTCTATCAGACAAGTTTTGCTGCCATTCTACCTCCAAAATTCCTGCCACAATGTCACCACCAACAAATGCACTAATACAAGGCATACTAACATATTCGGTATCTTTTAATCCTTCTGGTAACTCTGGATAAAACTCTGCCAGTTTTCCAGTTACCAAATCTTTCTGTGTAATGGAAAAAGGATAACTGCCAAGCCCCTCTACCGAATATCCTGCAAATAAATGTTGCATGGTTGTATTCCCAGCAAACACCACTCTAGAAATTGTTTCCTCTTCACATAATGCCCTTATTCCTATAAAAATTGTCTCTCGAATACAAGTTGTCAGCTCCTCTTTCTGTCCTCTATTTGCTCTTTCAATACGAGAAATCACATCTGCTCCATATTTTCTTTGTGGATTTAACCCTGTCCAACTAGAAATTACTTTCCCATGTTCATCTAAAAGAAGCATTGCCAAAGTGGTAGTTCCAATATCTACCACAATCTGTTTCCTTTCTGTTAAGCTTTGTTCTTTTAAAATTTCTTTTCCTACTTTTGTCTCGATACAAAATTCTCTATCCTCTTGCAAAAATTCCACTTCACAACATTCCAAAGGGATATATTGACAAGCCAATACTTCCTCTTTATCAGAATCCTTTTTTTTTACTTGAACTTTACACTTCCCACAAGTTCCTCGTCCAGCACAAAAAGAAGGCAGTTCATAGAACTGCCCTGTAAGAATTTCTAATAAATTCCTCCCATCTGGCTGTATCACCACAGTTTTTTTCATCATTTCCTCCATAAAAATCAATCTTCCTTGATTTTCCTTTTCCAAATAAACTATACCATCAATTTTTCAAATTCATCCAAAAGCTCTTCAAACATTTGCAGTGCTGCTTCAATTGGAGCAGCAGTTGTCATATCCACCCCTGCCATTTTAAGGAGTTCAATTGGATACATAGAACATCCGCCCTTTAAAAACTTCTTATAATCCTCTACAGCCCTATCCTTTTGTTCTAAAATACGCTTTGAAAGTGCAATTGCAGCCGAAAAACCAGTAGCATACTGATATACATAAAAATCACTGTAAAAATGTGGTATCCTCGCCCATTCCATGTCGATTTCCTGATCAATAATAATCTCATCTCCAAAGTACTGTTGATTTAATTTATGATAAATTTCTTTTAGCACCTCTGCATTTAACACCTCTTTTGCTTCTACCATCTGATGTACAATTTTTTCAAATTCAGCAAACATAGTCTGACGAAATACCGTTCCACGGAATGATTCCATAAAATAATTCAACAAATAGGCCCGTTCCCGCTGATTGGTACATCTTTCTAAAAGAAAATGAATCAACAAAGATTCATTACAAGTAGAAGCTACTTCCGCCACAAAAAGACGATACTGTGCATTGACATAACTTTGGCTTTTCTTAGAATAATAAGAATGAATTGAATGTCCCATTTCATGAGCCAAAGTAAATACATTTTTTAAAGACTGGTTATAATTTAACAATACATAGGGATTGCTATCATAACTTCCAAAAGAATAAGCTCCACTTCGTTTTCCTTGATTCTCATATACATCAATCCAACGCTCCGCAAACCCTTTTTCTAAAATGGAACCATACTCCTCTCCCATCGGCTTTAGTGCTTCTCGGACAAGTTCTTTTGCCTGTTCAAACGTATATTTTTGATCCATATCTCCAACAATTGGCGTATATAAATCATACATATGAAGCTCCTCTACTCCTAATAGCTTTTTCCTAAGAGCCACATACCGATGTAACAAAGGCAATTTTCTATGCATGGTATCAATTAAGTTATCATAAACCTCGATTGGAATATTGCTATTATGCAAAGAAGCTTCCCTTGAAGAATGATATTTCCTCATCTTTGCATAAAAACAAGTTGCTTTTAAATTGGTCTGATAAATTGTAGCCAATGTATTTTCATACGCTTGATAAGAGGCATACAGCGTTTTAAAAGCCTGTTCTCGAACTGCTCGATTGGTACTTTCTAATAGGCGTCCATAACGTCCATGCGTCAGTTCTATCTCCTCGCCCTCCTCATTTTTAACAGTACCAAACTTCATATCTGCATGATGAAACATAGAAAAAATTTCGGAAGCTCCACTGGAAAATTCGCTTACCTGAGATAAAACCTCTTCCATCTCTGCAGAAAGTGTATGCTCTCTCTGCCTTGTAATATTCTCAATATATTGTGCATAGACAGCAATTCCATTTTCTGATTTCCTATATTGGTTTAGTACTTCTGTTGGAATTGCCAAAATCTCTGGTTCTATATAAGAAGCCGCACTTGTCAGCTTTACTTCTAAACTTTGTACTCGTCCATACATCTTTTGATAAAAAGAATTGGTAGTATCTGTGTCAAAACTTTGTTGTGCATATACAAACAAACGTTCCAATCTTCGATTCAAATTAGAAGAAGTCTCCAACGCTTCTAAAAGCAAATCGGAAGACTCCTGCAAATGTCCTTTATAACCTCCTAACTTCTCAATTTCTTGTTCTAATTGTTCAAATTCCACCTGCCAAGCCTGATCATTCTCAAAAAGGCTTGATAAATCCCAAGTATCTTGTATAGCAACTTCGCTGCGTTTTGGTAACTGTTTCGCCATCTTTATCCTCCATTATTTTTCTTTCTTTTCTCTTTCTAGTATACCCCGATTATTCAAATCGTACAATCTCTTTTTTTAATCGGCTAATAATTTTCTTCTCCAATCGAGAAATATAGGATTGAGATATTCCAAGCAGATCTGCTACTTCCTTCTGTGTCATCTCTGCTCCATCTGCTGAATTAAGTCCAAAACGAAGCTCTACAATCGTTCTTTCCCTTTTATTTAACTTATCAATCGCTTTACTTAAAAGCTTTCTCTCCATCTCATCTTCCAAATCTTTATAAATAACATCTTCATCTGTTCCAAGAATATCTGATAAAAGAAGCTCATTTCCATCCCAATCTACATTTAAAGGTTCGTCAATCGAAACTTCCATCTTCCGCTTACTATTTCTTCTAAGATACATTAAAATTTCATTCTCAATACATCGAGAAGCATAAGTAGCTAATTTAATATTTTTAGAAGGATTATATGTATTAATTGCTTTAATTAGTCCAATTGTTCCAATCGAAATTAAATCTTCTACACCAACTCCTGTATTATCAAATTTTTTTGCTATATACACAACTAAACGCAAATTTCTTTCAATTAACAAAGCACGTGCTTTTTGTGACTCCTCCCCAGCCAAACAAGCAATCGCCTCTGCCTCTTCTTCTGCTTCTAAAGGTGGTGGCAAAACTTCAGCACCTCCAATATAATGAATATCTCCCTTCTGTCTAAGAAGAAGATTTCGAAATGTGGGAACCATACGAAACTGAATTTGATTCTTAAATTTTACTTTAATCAACATTTTATTTACCAAACCTTTCTCTCCATAATTAACTTAGAACACCCGGATGCAGAAGAAGTTGATAGCTTCCATCACTACTAATACAAATTGGACTAACAGCTAGATAGACTCCTTTCTTTCGAATTATGGATTCTTCTTCTTTCCAAAGAACCACTTCATCCATTAGATAAGAAATTAAAATTCCTGTCTTTACCCCAACTGCATGATAGGGAATCAGACGTATCTTTTTTTCTCCCGTATAAAACCCTGTCTTATAAAATTCTTTTATCTGTTTTTGTTCCTCTTTATCAAACAATTCTCTTAGTCCTGTCAAATCTCCAATTATTACAGGAGTATGACTTACTGGCTCTGTTAAAGAATTCCCTGTATCTAGTAGTGCTTTCACTGTGCCTGTCTGCCTTCCCAGCCTTAAAAAAGCCTGGTATCTTCCATCGTCTCTTTGTTTTTTACGATAAAAAAATCTGCTGCTAAAATAAAAAATGAAACTTGTTATAAAAACTGTAATCAAAAAGTCAATTATCTTCGGCTCCTGATATGTCCTTCCCATCCCTGCCATCCAAGCAGTTTGGATTGGTGTTTTTATCCTCCACCCATAATAGATTCCATTGATCAATCCTCCTAATATTCCGGCAATTACATACTGTATCCCTATATATGTTACCCATTTTTTCCACCCTTTTACGAAAAATGCAATCTTTATCATAACTGCTGCTACCAGTATAAAATAAAGCCCATATCCGAAATGATTTTTTTGAAATGGGGAAAAAAAAGCAATGCAATATAGTATGGCTCCCATAAAAGATGCAATCAGCCATCGTAACCAGGTTGTTTTTTCTCTTAGACACAGCTTCATACAGGCAAGTACAATTCCATTCATCAGCAGATTTACCCCAAATAATACATCAAGATAAACTACAACATGCAAAAAAGCTGCCTCCTTTACTGGAAGACTTTGCTAAGAATAGAAACATTATATCAGATGTTCCATTCAAAAATTGTCATTTCCTGTAAAAGAAACAGCAAACTATTTGACATTTTCTATAAATTCATTTTTGGAAATTTTAGTGGATTTTTATAAGCATACCAAAAAAGTTCCCTATATTCTTCACAAAAAGAATCTGCCTTACTCTGATATGTTTGAATCATCTTTGCCAGATTTTGATAAGATTCCTCAAATTCTGTCAAATTTTGTCTAAAAAGAATTCTTTCCATCTCTTGTTTTATCAACATAATATCAGAAAATTCGGCAATTCTCTTTGCTTCTTCTAATGATATTCCTATTCGTCTTGCCATTACACCAACGGAGCAAACTAATTCAGTAGGCGCAATTAATTGATTGACTGGCTGACAAAGCATCTTTCTAGCTATCGCAGCATGAACAATTTCCATTACCATTTTGCTGTTCCTTTCTTCTCATGTTCTGCGACTTTTTATCGAATTTTTTACGTTCTACGATTTCGTTGTAAAAATTCAGGGATCTTTATATCTTTTTCCTCTACATTGCGAGGTGCTGGTTTAGGCTGTTCAAAATGATAACCATTATTTTGTACTGGACGTACATTGGAAATAGGCTGATGTCCAGCAGGCTGAACTGGCACACCCTGTACTGGTCCTGTTCCAGGACGAAATGGCCTCATTTGTTCTTGAACTGGTCTTGTACCACCATTAATTACTGTCATAGAATTTCCCCGATTTGCCATTTCATTTCTTTGCGTATAAGCAGTTCGTCCTGTTACGGCTGCTTCTTGGTTCTCCAGTCCAGTTGCAATTACTGTAATCGTTGCTTCATCTTTTGAACTATCATCAAACATTGCTCCAAAAATAATATTTGCTTCGTCTCCTGCTAATTCCTGTACAAAACTTGCTGCTTCATTTGCTTCCATCAAACTAATATCCCCAGATACGTTAATAATCACATGGGTCGCACCCTGAATTGTAGTTTCAAGAAGAGGACTGGTAACTGCCATCTTTACTGCATCAATTGCCTTATCATCTCCTTTTCCCTTTCCAATCCCAATATGAGCAATTCCCTTATTTGTCATAACAGTCTGTACATCTGCAAAATCCAAATTGATCAGTCCTGGTACATTGATCAAATCTGTAATTCCCTGTACGGCTTGCTGCAACACTTCATCTGCCTTTTTTAGTGCATCTGGCATTGTCGTTCGCCGATCCACAATCTCAAGCAATTTGTCATTTGGAATCACAATTAAAGTATCTACATGTTCCTTTAGTCGAGCAATTCCAGAAATTGCATTATTCATTCGTGTCTTTGCTTCAAATTTAAAAGGCTTTGTTACTACTCCAACGGTAAGAATTCCCTTTTGTTTTGCAATTCGTGCTACAACAGGAGCAGCACCTGTTCCAGTCCCGCCTCCCATTCCACAGGTAACAAATACCATATCTGCCCCATCTACTACTTTTTCAATTTCTTCTGCACTTTCCTCCGCTGCTTTTTCTCCCATAGCAGGCTGTGCTCCTGCTCCAAGCCCCTTTGTCACCTTTTCTCCAATCTGAAGGGTTTTTGGAGCACGACAAAGTTGTAACGCCTGCTTATCTGTATTCACACCAATAAACTCTACCCCACCTATATTTTCATCTACCATTCGGTTTACGGCATTATTTCCGGCACCACCAACCCCCACTACAATAATCCTTGCTTCTGATGTTCTTTCATTTGATGTAATCTCTAACAAAAGCTTGTCCTCCTTTTATCTCTACCTGTCTCAGTTCTTTTACTTTCAGGGGACCCGTTCCAAATATTTCCCTTTTTTATTGGGCACTGAGACGCCACTATCCCATTTATCTTTTTTCTATACTACATTTATTTTAAAAAATAATCAACCAAAAATTTTATTTTTTCCAAAATACAACCTATTCTTTCTTAAACCGAAATTCCTCTCGATCCTCTGAATAATCATCCAAATATAGCGTCCCAGCAAGCCCATCCAAATTAGGTAACATATCTTTAAACTTAGCCATCTTCTCATCAAGAAAAACATCTTTCCCCATCTGAACAACCACATTTTTTCGGTAAATCCAAATATTCATTCCATCATCAAAACTAATCTTATCTACATCAATTGCATATTTGGTAAGCATCTGTGTTAAGGAAAGAATTAGATTAAATACCTCCTTCTTTTCTACTGGCAGTACCTGGTGAAGCACAATATGTTCAAAATCTAATCCTTCTATCTTAACTACTCCATCTAAAAGTTCTCTTGAACTTTCCACCACAATGCCATCCTTATCAAAATACATATAGTACCCTTTATAATCCACATATCCTGCAATACTTTTTTCATATATTGTAATTTTTACTTGATTCCAGGAAATAAATTCTATATCATATGTTTCAATAAAGGGAATTTGTTTTTTCTCTTTATATTGATTTGTCAGAAAACAATAAAGTGGATTTAATTCATAACTCTCCTGAAATAGTAAATGATTCATTTCCTCATCACTATATCGAGTATTCCCTATATATTGTATCGAGCGAATCCGTAATGAATACAAACCTGCTGCAAAAAGAACAAATACCAGTAGTAATACCACCACAGTGCCCCATCTATGCTTTTTTTTCATACTGTCTCTACCCTAAATTTCATTTTTTACTTTTCGTGATACTCCAAGTGCAATTCCCATCTCTGCCAACAATACCATAATCGAAGTTCCTCCATAACTAATAAATGGAAGTGTAATCCCTGTATTTGGCATTGTATTCGTTACAACAGCAATATTTAAAATTACCTGAATTGCAATATGCGCCATAATTCCAACTGCTAACATAGAACTAAATAAATCTGGTGCATAATTCGCAATAATTGCAAATCGCCATAACATAAACAAAAACATAATAATTACACATACTGCACCAAATAAACCTAACTCTTCACAGATTACCGCAAATATCATATCATTCTGCGCCTCTGGAAGAAAACTAAGTTTTTGAATACTATTTCCAAGTCCTTTTCCGAAAATTCCACCTCTTCCAATTGCATAGAGACTTTGTAATGTCTGAAAACCCTTTCCCTGCGCAAAATTTTCTGGATTTAGCCAAGCTAATACACGCTCAAATCGAAAACTATCACTCGCTTCTACAATTGCATCAATATTTTTTATCACCAAAAAAACAGCAATTCCTACCACTCCTCCAAAAGCAATAAAAATATCATATCGTGGTGTCGCTACAAAAATCATAACTACAGCAATTCCAAAAACAATAATCGCACTGCTTAGATTTCTTGTCATAAGATAAATCATCAATACTAATGGAAGGATTACACAGATAAGCTTTATCATAGTTATAATTTTTCTCATCGAACGTGGAACTTTTGCAATTAATTTTGCCATAACTAAAATTGTTGCTACTTTTGCTATCTCAGCAGGCTGAAAACTAAGTGAGCCAATATATAACCATCTTGTTGCACCATGAGAACTCCTTCCCAATGGTGTCAGCAAAAGCAGCAGCATCAAAATTGCTGCAGCATAAGCATACCATGCCAAAGCCTTCCACCAATGAATTGGTACTAAGGACGCAATATACATCATAACAAATCCTATTGCAATTCCCATAATATGATTTTTTAAACTTTGTGTCGTTGAAATATTGCTCATTTGTGCTTCATAAGACATCGTACTATATAACATAACTAATCCGAATGCAACTAAAAAAACAATAATAAACAGCAAGCTGTAGTCATAGTATCCTCTCTCTCTGCGCTGTTTCATGCAATCCCTCTCTTCTTCTGCCAAAGTCTATAATGCTTTGACATATTCCTTAAATAACGTGCCCCTTTGTTCATAACTTTGAAACATATCCCAACTCGCACATGCTGGTGACAACAGCACAGCATCCCCCTGTTTCGCATGCTCTCGGCACAATCGAACAGCTTCTTTTAAACTATCCGCAAAAAGAATCGCATCAAATCCATACTGTCTTGCCGTTTTTGCAATCTTTTCTTTTGTAGCTCCAATTAATACTAAAAGTTTTACTTTATCACCAAATTCTTTAATATAAGTGTCAAACTCAGACTGTTTATCATACCCACCACCAATTAAAAGAGTGGGACGGCTCATAGCTCGAATCGCTTGAATGGAAGCATCTGGATTGGTTCCTTTGGAATCATTATAATAAATAATTCCATCTTTCTCACAGACAAATTCTACCCGATGCTCTACTCCTTGAAACGCTAAAACCGCCTTTCGAATTACTTCAATTGGAACTCCTATCGCATAAGCAATCGCTGTAGCAGCCATTACATTTTCCACATTATGGCTCCCTACTAGATGCAGATCAGAAATCTTTACAATTGGAAGCAGCTCATGTTCTGTCTGATAAACAATTTCTTCTCCATCTAGATACAACCCTTTTTCCAACCTTCTTTTACTACTGAAAAATATTGTTTTTGTATGTACAAGAGTACCAAATTTTCTTAAAACCTCATCTTCATAATTCAAAACACAGGTATCATCTGCTCTCTGATTTTTAGTAATACTTTCTTTTACTGCAATATAATTTTCCATTGTTTTATGACGATTTAAATGATCTGGTGTAATATTTAAGATAGCAGATACCTGTGGCGCAAACTCCCAAACGGTCTCTAATTGAAAACTGCTAATCTCTGCCACTGTTACTGTTTCTTCTTTTGTTTCTAATGCAATGGAAGTATAAGGAATTCCAATATTTCCTACTACATAAACACTTTCTCTATATGCTTTTAAAATTTCTCCAGTCAGTGCTGTTGTTGTTGTTTTTCCATTTGTACCAGTAATGGCAATTAATGTTCCCTTCGCAAACTGATAGGCAAGTTCAACCTCACCCCAAATTAAGATTCCTGCTTCCTTCGCCATTTTAACAAATGGTGTATCTATTGCAATTCCCGGACTAACTATCATTATGTCAACTTCTTTCAATATATCGGCTTTCCACTCTCCAATCTGAATAGTAACTGCACAATCTTTTGGAAGCTTTGCTTTTATCTCTTCTTTTTTTAGTTTTTCATTTCCATCGTATAAAAGAATCTGTGCTCCTGTCTGACTAAGCAGATGAACTGCTCCAATTCCACTGATTCCACTTCCAACAACGATTACTTTTTTTCCTTTTAAATCCATCTTTTTTCTTGATTCCTCTCCATTTTATTTTCTCTTTTATCCCTATAACGCTAAATAAGCAACCATACAAAAAATAGCAGTTACAATTGAAAATACAGCTACTACCCTAGTTTCTGACCAACCACATAATTCAAAATGATGATGAATCGGTGCCATTTTAAAAATACGTTTTCCTCCTGTCTTTTTAAAATACATTACTTGAATCATAACAGAAAGAATTTCTATCATATAAATAAACGCCACCAAAACCAAAAACAAGGGCATATGCAACATATAAGCCATAGATACTACAAAACCACCAAGTGCAAGTGAACCAGTATCTCCCATAAACACTCTAGCCGGATAGACATTAAATAATAAAAAACCCATTAAACTTCCAATTACTGCTCCTGCTATCGGCGTCAGCCCTGCCTTTGTTCCAATTGACACCATTAAAAAAAATACTGCAATCAGTAATGTTACGCTTGAGCACAATCCATCCAATCCATCTGTAAAATTCGCCCCATTTACAGTTCCTAATACAATAAAGAAATAAGCTGGAAGCCAAAGTTTTCCCATATCCCAACAAATTCCACCAGTAAATGGTAAAATTACCTCTCGTCCTCCTTTTGAAAATTGAAACAAATAGACAGCAAATACTACCGATACCAGCACCTGTCCAAACATCTTTTGTTTAGGTAACAATCCTTTTTGATTTTTTAATACAACTTTAATATAATCATCCAAAAAACCAATAAAGCCAAAGCCAAGTGTAACAAATAGAACTGGAATACTGTCTGGATATTCCGAAATCCAGAAAAGACTGGTAATTACAATACTGATAAGAAATATAATCCCACCCATAGCAGGAGTCCCTGATTTTTTTAGATGTTCTCTTGGACCATCTTCCCGAATCGGCTGTCCGAACTTTAACCTTCTAAGAAAAGGAATAATAATCGGACATAGAGCCGCACATATGGTAAATGATAGAATAATTGGTAATAATATCTTTGATTCCATGTATGATCTCCTAAACAATCAGTATAGACTTTTGTGTTTGGCTCGTCAATCCTTTTTCTCCTCTTCTGTTTCAATATCTTCTTCTATTCCGAGATAGGGAAGAATATTTTCAAATATTTCCCGAACCACTGGAGCTGCAATGGTTCCTCCATAATAGATTCCTTCTGGCTCATCAATCGTAATTAGAGCAATCACCTGCGGATCCGATGCTGGAGCAAAACCTAAAAACGAAGAAATATATTTATTTTCACTTCTTGGCAGTTTTTCAGAAGTAGCTGTTTTTCCACCAATATGATATCCTTCTAGATAAGCATTTTTTCCGCTGCCTCCATCCACCACCTGTTCTAAAACATAGCGAACCGTTTCTGATGTTTCCTTAGAAAGTACACCCTCCTTTACTGGATAAGTCAATGTCTCTATCACAACTCCTTGATCATCTCGAATATCTACACCAAAATGAGGTGTAATCCGATTTCCTCCATTGATCAATGAGCTAACGGTTGTAACTAACTGAATTGGCGTAATCTGAAAGGACTGCCCAAACGATACTGTAGCAAGTTCTACCAAACCCATGCCATCCTTTTTATGCATAATCGTTCCAGCCTCTCCAGGAAGATCAATTCCGGTCTTTGTTAAAAGACCAAACTGCTGAAAATAATCATAATACCGTTCAATTCCCAGCCGCAATCCCAATTCAATAAATACTGGATTACAAGAATTCATAACTGCTTGCACAAAAGTTTCACCCCCATGTCCACTTGTCTTATGGCAGCGGATTTTTCGATCCTCTACAATTTTAAATCCCGGGCAGGAAAAATTATCACTTAGTCCTGCCACTCCTTCTTCTAATGCTGCTGACATGGTAATAATTTTAAAAGTAGATCCTGGTTCATAGGTATCATTGATACAACGATTTCGCCACATTTGATTTAAACGATCTTGTTTCTCTTTCTCTGTTAATCCAGTTTCTTCTGTTGTAAGAGTAAAAGGATGATTTAAATCAAATTCTGGCAAATTAACACAGGCATAAATCTCTCCATTTTGCGGATTCATCACTAATACGGATACACTTTTTGCATTTTTCTTTTCCAATACTTTTTGTGCTGCCTGTTCTGCATATTGCTGAATATTAACATCTAAACTGGTTGTCAAATGATTCCCATTGATTGGATCTACTCTATCCTCTGCTGTATTCTCCAGTTCCACCCCTTTTGCATCTGTTACAGTAAGAATCAAACCATCTGTTCCCTTTAAATATTCCTCATACTGTACTTCCAAACCAATAATACCTTGATTGTCACTTCCAGTAAATCCTAATACTTTTGAAGCAAGTGTTCCATAGGGATAATAACGTTTATAATCTTCATCTACTTTTACCCCATCTAAATTATATTCCCGAATCCGATCGCCAATTTCTTTTTCAACATTTGACTGTATTCGCTCTCTTGCACTTACTTTTGTCACTTTCTTTCTTACGTTCTCTTCCGAAAGTCCTAACTCTTCACTTAAAATCGCAATTACTTTTTCTTCGTCGGTAATCTGACTATGAATCACAGAAATAGTACAAACTGTTTTATTCGCCGCAATTAATACGCCATTTCGGTCATAAATCTCTCCTCTTGCCGCTTTAATTGTTCGCTCTCTTTGGTGTAATTCATCTGCCTTTTCATTATAATAGTCTGCCCTGAAAATCATCAGATAAGACAGCCGAATGGATAAAACCAAAAAAACAACAATCACACAACATAAAAATACAATGGTTTTTCTTCGGCTACTTGTGGTATTCCACTCCAACATAATCGGAAAGCTGTCCTTTTCTCTATTTGTACTAAGTTTATTATCTATTCCTTCCAGATATGATTACTGAGCTTCAGTTTCCTGTTCGGATGTTGTTTCCCCCATAAATCCATTTCCAAAATAGGATTCATTAAAATGTGATTCTGGATGTGTGGTAGTTTCGGTTTCTTCTTCTGTTGTTTCTTCGGTTCCTTCTCCTGTTCCTTCTTCTATACTTGTTTCCTCCTCTGTTTCTTCTTCCACCTCTCGAATTGGATAGATGCCCATATAGGGAAGTACTTCCGAAAGTACATTATGTGCCATTACAGTTGCCTGTGAAGCATCATCCTGATCGGGTATATTAGGCTCATCAATAATAAAATAGCAAACAATCTGCGGATCTTCTACTGGTGCAAAACAGAGAAACGATACTAAATAACGTTGTTTATCACGTGGATGTTTTTCTGCTGTTCCTGTCTTTCCACCAATTGTATATCCTTCTACTGCCGCCTTTCTTCCAGTTCCTCCCTCTACTGTTTGATAGAGATACTCTCGAATCAAATCGGATGTTTTCTTACTAGTTGTATTTTTTACTAGGATTGGCTCATAGGTTTCCACTGTTCCGCCAGATGGCTCTACAATTTTTTTCATAATATGTGGCTGATAATAATTTCCTCCATTAATCAAAGAACAAAACCCAGCAATCATCTGTGTTGCTGTTGCATTAAAATTTTGCCCAAATGAATTCGTAGCTAAACTTGCTGCATCCATTCTAGAAGCAGAATATAATAATCCAACTTCCTCTCCCGGAAGATCGACACCTGTTTTACTTCCCATTCCAAATACTCTTTGATAAGCAGCAAACTGTTCTCTTCCCATACTTTGTGCAATCTTCATTAATGCTACATTACAAGAATACATAATACTTTCTCCAAGTGTGATCCAACCATCTCCCACTACATTATGACAATGAATAAAATCATCTCCTACAAACAATTGTCCTTCACACAAAAATGTATCTGTAGGTTGAATGACTCCTTCATCCAAAGCTGCTGCTACTGTAAATGGTTTCTGTGTCGATCCAGGTTCAAATACCTCACTAATACAGAAATTTTTCCACAACTGATAACGAACATTCATTTTCTCTTCTGAAGTCATTGCCGCCAATTCTGCCTCACTATAAAACGCTGAAAGATCACTTGGATCATTTAAATCAAACACTGGTGCAGAAGCTTCTGCCAGAATTTCTCCATTATTTGGATCCATCATAATAATTGCTACATTTGCAGCTCCTACTTCTTCCATATATTTGTTGATCCATTTTTCTGCAATCATTTGTAAATTAATATCTAATGTTGAAACTACCGTATTTCCATCAATTGCACTTTTAATTACCTTTTCCAAATCACTATCTTCATTTAAATATCCATAAACTCTTCCATTTGTACCATTTAAGGTACTATTATAATACTGTTCAATTCCATAACTTCCTACATTTTCCATATTAGAAAACCCTAATACATCACAGGCAAGTGTTCCATAAGGATAATTACGTACAGAACTTTCTTCAAACCACACCCCATTTAAATCTTCCAATTTATAAGTATCCTTTGGAAACCATTCTGGTCGCTCCCCATCTTCAAAATTTCCATTTTGCAAATTATGAAATTCTCCAATTTGTTCATATGTCAATTCTCTGTCATAGATAATATACTGACTAGTCGGATTGGCTTCTAATTTTGCTTTCACATCTGCAATATCATAATTAAAGCAATGATTCAACGCTACTAATACTGCTTGCAAAGCAGAACCATCTTCATCTGAATAAATCAATTTTGCATCTAATATTAAATTATATACCGTTGTACTAGTTGCCAAAACAACACCATTTCGATCGGTAATATTTCCTCGCTTATAAGGAAGTACTCTGCTTTGATAGCCCTGTTGTGACAAGACCTTTACGGTATATTCCTGTCCATTTGTCATATTGATATACGTTAAATTTCCTGCCAGTCCAAATAAAACTAGCACAAACACGCCCAATGTTTGTGCCAGCTTTATCCTCATCTTTCTAGTCAGTTTCTTGCCAAAATTTTGCTTTCTTCTTTCTATGCTTCGATTGGTAGCGTTTGTCTTTCTAACTCTAGTATCCCTAATATTTGTTTTTTTTAGACTACGATTGACATTTGCCTTTTTTGTTGTTCTTTTTCTAACCTCTTGTTTTCTCATCCTTTGCATCCCGCCTTTCTGATGCAGCTACTTTACAGGGGTCATTGTTTTTGGCACCTCTGGAATTTCCTCATACTGACGTACATATTCTGCACTACTATTTTCATACTCAGAAATCTGCCCTTTCTTTGGATAAGTCATACCAAGTTCTTCTGTCGCTACTTGATAAATATACTGTAAGTCCATATAATTATTAATACTTGCTTCTAATTCATTATTTTGAGCAATCATATTCTTTAATTCCATTTCATATTGATTAATATTCTCTAAACGTACTAGAACTTCTGTTTGCAGCTGCACATATTGCACACAAATATAAATTGTAGCTGTGATAGCTACTCCAAAAAGAAACACAGAAAATGGATTGCGCAATCTAGACTTTACTTTTACCTGTTGTGCACGCTTTGACCGATGCATCTGCTGCGTTTTATTTCTCTGCCGTTGATGGGATACTGGTTCTAACTGTCTTGCTGCACTGCCGTCTGTTGCATAGCGGTACTGATTCTGTCTGGACCTATTATAATTTGTTCTGCTTTTTGCTGTAGATGCCATAATGATTCCTCCCACTTTCTGCTCTATTCACTTCGTTCAAATACACGAAGTTTTGCACTTTTTGATCTTGGATTTTCTTCTTGTTCCTCTTGTGATGGTATTACTGGTTTTCTTGTAAGTATCCTACCCTTTGGTTGCTTTCCACACATACAAACTGGAAAATCTGATGGGCAAACACAAGGATTCTCATTCTTTTTAAAGCCAACCTTTACAATTCGATCTTCTAAAGAATGAAATGTAATAATACATATTCTTCCTTTTGGCTGTAATAATTCAATCATACTATTTAATGAATCATTCAAAACTTCCAATTCTTTATTTAGTTCAATTCGAATCGCTTGAAAAGTCTGCTTTGCTGGATGTCCTTTTGTTGCTCTTGCCTTTTTAGGAATTGCATGACAAATAATCTCTGTCAGTTCTCCTGCTGTCTTTATCTCTTTCTTCTGTCGTTCTATTACAATATGTTTTGCAATATTTTTTGCAAACTTCTCTTCTCCATAATCTCGTATCATTCGATATAACTCATATTCACTATATTGATTAATAATCTCTTGTGCTGTTCTTGTTTGACGCTGATCCATTCGCATGTCTAGTGGAGCATTTTCTTCCCGATAAGTAAATCCTCTCTCTGGTGTATCCAATTGATAAGAAGAAACCCCCAAATCCAAAAGAATTCCATCTACTTTTTTTACACCTAATTCTGAAACAATACGTTGCATTTCGCTATAATTGCTTCGCACAATTGATACGTGATCTTGAAATTTTTGTAGTCTTTCTTTCGCTGCACAAATTGCGTCTATATCCTGATCGATACCAATTAATCTACCACCTTTTGTTAATCTTGATACAATAGAAAGAGCATGTCCACCACCACCTAATGTACCATCCACATAGATACCGTCCGGCTTAATATCCAAAAAATCCAAACACTCTTGTAACAATATGGATTTATGTACAAATTCCATACTTCCTCCTAAATCCAAACTTTTTTATTTTTTCTGTCAAATTCCTTTCTCTATCCAATCTCATTTTATAAACTAATTTCTTCTACTTTTCAGCACTTACAGCCTTATCATAACGTATTTTTTTAGGAATTACAAGAGAAAACATTACATTTTTAAAAAGTTTTTTCTACCAAATCTTACATTTTTCTGAAAAATATTTCTTTTTTTCTCCTTTAATTCCTGCATTTTTTATAACAAAAATAACTCAATTAATAAAAACAAAGCCTTCTTTAAAGAAACAAAATTTTCCATTTTAAAATATCACTATTTGATGTAAAATGAATCAAAACACTCTTTCTAATCTACATGATTTATGATTTTAAAGAACAAGAAAAACGTTAAATGTTAAATATTGACAGTTTACCTACCACTATGATATATTTTTAAAAAATAAATGGTAAAAAAGAAAAGCAAAAAAAGTTTAATTGCAAAATATTTTCGGAGAGAGCCAAACATGACGAAAAAAAATGAAGTATTTGATTATATGATAATGTATGCACAAAAAAGTGGAACAGAAAATTATATTTTTAACACATTGGAATTAGCTGAAGCATTACAGATGCAACGCTCAAACCTAAGTTCCCTATTAAATGATTTAGTAGCTGAAGGAAAACTAGAAAAACTACCAGGTCGCCCTGTACCTTATCGGATTGCCAATCAGTCTGTATCTTGTGATAATGAAGAGTCGTGTTTTAAAGAATTACTTGGCTACAATGGCAGCTTAAAGAATGTAACTAAACTGGCGAAAGCAGCTATCCTTTATCCTGAACATAGTCTAAATACACTTATTATAGGACCAAGCGGATCTGGCAAGACTTATTTTGCCTATCTTATGTACCAGTTTGCAAAAGAGAAAAGCGTCATTGCAGAGGATGCTCCCTTTATTCGTTTTAACTGCCATTATTACGAAGGACAAGATGAAGAAATTCTTATAAGACTATTTGGTCGAAACAATACCGATCATGAATGTGCTATTCAAAAAGCAAAAGGAGGCATATTGGTTATCGATCATATTGACCTTCTACCAGCTAAAGCCAGAGATATTCTTTTAGAACTTTTGGAAGGAGAAAAAAAGGATATTCAAAACACTATTTTAATATGTGTGGTAAATGATAATGTAAAACAATCATTACTTGATGCTTATGCAGCTAAATTTTCTGTACGTATTGATTTGCCATCGTTAAAAGCACGTCGGCTAGAGGAACGGTTTGCATTAGTACAAAGCTTTTTTATTGAAGAAGCAACTCGTATGGATAAATCCGTTAAAGTTAATGCTGAATTACTAAGATGTATGCTACTTTATCGTTGTAAAAATAATGTAAAGCAACTAAAATCGGATATTAAACTTGGTTGTGCAAATGCCTATGTACGGGAATTTAATGAGAATATGGAAGAATTATATATCTACATGAATGATATGCCTCCGATTGTACGTCAAGGCCTTTTATACTACAAAGACTTTTATGAACAAATAGAAAATTTAATTCCCAAAAATTACTCTTATACCTTTTCAAAAACAGCTACTATTGAACGAACATTAGAAAAAAACAAAAATAACAATGAGAATCGAGAATCTATCTATGATATGATTGACCGTAAAGCAGCAGAACTAAGGGGAAGAGGCATTACTAACAAAGAAGCTAGCTCTATTATTAATGCAGAGCTAGAATATGATATGAAACAACTTGTACACCAGATGAGTGAAAACAATGTGAATCGAGAGTCTTTGCTCAAAGTGGTCGATCGCCGTATTGTAACCATGGTCGATCGTTTTTTAGAAGAGGCTTCTTTACGTTTTGGCCGAGTTTATCCTGAATCTATCTTCTATGGTCTTTGTCTTCATCTTTCTGCAACACTAGAACGCTCTAACACAATACAACGGCTTTCCAACAGTCGTGTAATGGAAACGATAGAAAATCATAGAGAAGAATACGTCTTTTGTATGAAGTTTTCTACAGAAATAGAGAAAGAATTTAATGTGCAGTTATCAATTGATGAAGTTGTCTTTATTACAATGTTTATTTGCAACAATACTATTTACGATAAACCAATCAACAAACCAGTAATTTTATTAGCTATGCATGGACGTTCCACTGCTTCTTCTATAGCAGACGTTGTTAATTCATTAGTTAAGGGAAATAATACCTATGCTTTTGATATGCCATTAAGTATGGATATGCATGAAGCATATAATGAATTAAAAGCACAAATTTTAGAGATTGATAAAGGACAAGGGATTTTACTTTTATATGATATGGGTTCTTTACAAACTATGGCAGAAATGATTATGAAAGAATGTGGGATACGAATTCGTATGTTAGAAATTCCGGGAACTTTAATCGCCTTAGATAGTTCTAGAAAAGCTAGCTGTCTAACATCTTTAGATGAATTATATGATAAAGTAGCAAAAACCTTTCAGAATTCCTATCAACAGATGACCGAATCTTATACACGTCAATCAAAACATAAAATTATTATTACCTTATGTATGAGTGGAAATGGAGCTGCTGTTTCAATGAAATCCTATTTGGAAAAACATCTAAAAACAGCAGAAGTGGATATTATTCCTTTAGCAATCAGTAATCGCAAACAGCTTTTAGGAGAAGTAAACCGTTTAAGACAAGAACAAGAAATTCTCTATGTAATTGGAACTTATAATCCTCAATTGTATGGTATTCCTTTTATTTCTATTACCAAGTTGTTTGATACACCAGTAGATAAATTAGATGTTCTTCTTGCCATTTCTAATATTGAAATGCTTGCTCAAGTAGATTATGATGCTATTTATGCTTATCTTTCTGAACAGCTTGAAGGATTGGATATAAAAAAACTTCGGCATAATTTACCTAAAACTATTGCTAAAATCAAAAAGGCTGCACGGGGACTATCTCAGGATCAAGAACTAGGTCTTTTTATGCATATTTCCTGTGCGATTCATCGGATGCAAAAGAAAGGAAAAATGCCACTTACTATGAACCGAGATACTCTAATTAATCGCAATAAACGTCTCTATCATGATTTAAAAAATATTCTACAAATATTAGAAAAAGTATTTGATATTCTTTTTTCTGATGATGAATTAGCCTGCATCATTGCAATTATTAAACAATTATAAAAATATTAGAAAACAATAGTGTATAATAAGAAAAAGAAATATGCCTTTTTCTTGATTAGTGTATAAAGAAATAAAATAAAAATATACGAAAAAACGACAAATTTTCCAAAATGGATTGTTTTGTCGTTTTTTAGTGTTCAAAAACAAAATCGATTGTTTATTTTGAGACAAAAGCCTAAATTTTGGTGATATTGACAGAATGATATAAAATCTGTAAATTATATTTTAAAAGAAGAACGGGGTATACACCCATCAAAAGGAGGTAAATTTTAATGAATACGGAAGATACTGCTATGATGTTAATTGTTCATTCGGGTGATGCAAGAACGTTAGCGTTTCAGGCATTAGCTACTGCTAGAGAGGGGAACTTCGAAGAAGCAAAGAAGTTATTAGCTGAGTCAGAAAAAAAAGCACTAGAAGCTCATCATGTACAAACTGAAATGTTGACTGCTGAGGCAAATGGAGAAGGACCAAATGTAAATATTCTATTGGTACATTCACAAGATCACTTAATGACTAGTATGTTGGCACAGGAACTAATTAAAGAATTAATTTATCTGCACGAAACAAAAGCAGATAAAAAATAAGAATCACAGGATACAAAGGAGGTTTTTAAATGGGTAGCAAAATTGAACGTCTGGCTGAAAGTAATTTTATGAAAAATCTGCAAAAATTAAGCCTAAAACTAACTACAAATGAAATTTTTGCAACCATTTCAGGTGGTATGGGAGCAACCATGGGACTTATTATGATAGGAGCTGTCATTCAGATTATATGTGCCTTGGGTGAATTAATTTTTAAATGGGATCCAGCCAGTTCATCCTATATTGCATTTTATATGCCATATAAATTGACTATGGGTCTACTTGGTTTTTTTATGTGTTTCTCTATGGCTTCTAATTATGCAAAGAGAAAGAAAAGAAATACTATGCAAGCAGGCTTTACTGCTATTGTTTGTTATATCTTAGTAATGTCCCCTGTTGTATCTGCTAGTGCAGATGGAGGAGCCAGTTTCTTTGATGCATTAAATTTAGGTTCCCTTGGTACTGGTGGTATGTTTGTAGCTTTAATTATTGGAATATGCTCTGTAGCTATTTCTGAATTTGCCATTCGACATAAATGGCTGATTAAGTTACCAGATGTTGTTCCAGAAGGAATTGCAAATTCCTTTAATGCCATTATTCCTACTGGTATTAATATTTTCGTATGGTATGGGTTGGCAATTCTTATTGCTAGTATTAGTTCGGGTTCTCTTACTTTAGCTTCTCTTATTACAAAAATACTTTCTATACCAATTGGTTATTTGACTTCTACACCAGGTATGTTCATTATTATTATTTTATGTCAATTATTCTGGTTTTTTGGTATTCATGGAACAGGAATTATCTTTAATACGATTATGATTCCTTATGTAACTGCTTATATGACAAATTCTTCTTTAGCAGCAGCTGGAGAACCTTTGCAGTGGTCTTCCCTATTTTTATTTGGAGCTATAAGTATTATGGGAGGTACTGGAAACACTTTACCTTTGTGTATAATGGGTCTAAAGAGCAAATCGAAAAGAATTAGTGCTGTATCAAAAGCGGCTGTTATTCCTGGTATTTTCAATATTAATGAGCCAGTTATCTTTGGATATCCTATTATGTATAATTCTATTATGCTTATTCCTTATATCTTATGCCCATTAGTAGTGGCACTTTTAATGTTAATCGTATATTCCTTTGGTTTAATGGCGTATCCACAAGTATTAATTATGACAACTCTACCGATTATATTTGCTACTTTTATGAATAGTCTAGACTGGAGAAATTGTATATTCGCAATTATTACATTCCCTATTTGCTATCTAATATACTTTCCTTTCTTCAAGGTATATGAAAAGCAATGTTTAGCACAAGAAGCAGAAGAAGATGCAGCACAAAGTAACTCTAAATAACAACATTCTTAACTTTATATAGAAAGGAGATTATTATGTCTTTTCCAAAAAATTTTTTCTGGGGTGGCAGTTCCTCAAGTGCTCAGGTTGAAGGAGGCTATGACTGTGATGGAAAAGGATTAACCATATGGGATGTAAGACCTTTAAATCCTGGTTGTTGTTCATTCCACTATGCATCCGACTTTTATCATCACTATAAAGAAGATATCGCTCTTATGGGTGAAATGGGTTTTAAAATGTTTCGTTTCTCTATTTCTTGGGCTAGAATATTGCCAAATGGAGAAGGCGAACTCAATCAAGCTGGTCTTGATTTTTATAAAAATGTATTTCATGAATGTCATAAACATGGAATTGAACCACTTGTAACAATCTTTCATTTTGACTTGCCACTGGCATTACAGCAAAAATATGGAAACTGGAACGATTGCCGAATGGGAGATGCCTATGTAAATTATTGCAGAATATTATTTGAAAATTTTAAAGATGATGTTCATTATTGGCTGACTTATAATGAACAAAATATGTTAATTTATTATGGGGCTGTAGATATGGTTGGCGGTACTATGAAACTGCAAAATATGAATGATTTATACAACCAAGCGCACAAGCAGTTAGTTGCACAAGCTAAGGCCATTCATCTTTGTCATGAACTTTGTCCAAATGCAATGATTGGTCCAGCTCCTAATATTACCACAGCCTATCCGGCAAATAATGATCCTATAAACTACTTAGCCGCACTCAATAACGATGACCTGCGCAACAACTTTTACTTGGATGCTTTGGTATATGGTCACTATCCTGCCAGCTTAAATCATTATTTTGAGCAAAATGGAATTCATATTGATGTACAAGAAGGGGATTTTGAATGTATGCGTACCTGCCATCCAGATTTTATTGGTTTTAACTGTTATGGCAATGATACAGTTGAGCATTGTGACTACTATCCTTTGGATCTCAGTGAATTAGAACATGGCGATAACCGCAGTATGAGTTATCTACAAAAATTGTCTGAAAAACCAGGTATTGTTAAAACAGTAAACAACGACAAGTTTCTACAAGGTGAAGACGGCCATCGTTTTGACCCATATTGTATCCGTGTAACTGCCAGAAGATTAACTGATCGATATCATTTACCTTTAATCATTACTGAAAATGGCTATGGACGTCCTGACACATTAGAAACAGATGGGACTGTGCATGACTCTTATCGAATTGAACATTTACGGGAAACCATTCGTCAAATGTCTATTGGAATTGATGAAGGCGCTATGCTAATTGGCTATTGTCCATGGAGTGCTATAGATTTAGTATCTACCAGAGAAGGAATCTCAAAACGTTATGGTTTTATCTATGTAGACAGAGATGAAGATGACGAAAAAGCAAAACAAGCAGAAATGAAACGTTATCGTAAAGATAGTTTTTATTGGTATAAAAAAGTTATCGCTAGTAATGGTAACGATCTAGATTAAAATTTTTGTTACTAATTTCAATTATTTTTTATAGAAAGGAGCGAACGAAAAAATGGGATTTCCTAAAAATTTTTTATGGGGTGGTGCTACTGCCGCTAATCAATGTGAAGGTGGTTGGAACGAAGGAGGTAAGGGTTTAGCAGATTCTGATGTAAAAACATCTGGCACTTTAACAGAACCACGTTATATTACCTATATAGATGCAGAAGGAAAAACTGGAAAAGCAGTTTCTGAATATGACATTCCAGCTAATGCAAAAAAAGCAGTTATTGATGGATATTATTATCCTTATCATGAAGCAATCGATTTTTATCACCGTTATAAAGAAGATATTGCACTATTTGCTGAAATGGGATTCAAAATCTTCCGTATGTCTATTGCTTGGACAAGAATTTTTCCAAACGGAATTGAAGAAAAGCCAAATCAGGCTGGGCTTGATTTCTATCGCAATGTATTTCTAGAATTAAAAAAATATGGAATCGAACCATTAGTTACAATTCAACATTATGACGTTCCTCTTTATTTGGAAGAAAACTTAGGTGGATGGAAAAATCGAGAACTAATCAAGCTTTTTGACCGTTATACAGAAACGATTTTTACAGAATATAAAGGGTTAGTAAAATATTGGTTGACCTTTAATGAAATCAATAGTGTGCTTATGTTCAAAAATCTTTTTTCCAATTATCCTATGGAGAAAGTAAAAGAGGATTTCTTATTACTGCATCACCAATTTGTAGCTAGTGCAAGAGCAGTAAAGCGAGCTCATGAAATCGATCCAACGTTTCTTGTAGGCTGTATGATTGCTGGTGGACCAAGTACCTATCCTTTGACCTGTGATCCAAAAGATGTAATTGCAACACAAAGTCGTTTACGAGAAAATATCTATTATGCTGCTGATGTTATGGTAAGAGGAGAGTATCCATATTTTGCAGAACATATTTGGAAAAAGTATGATGTAAAATTAGATATTACAGAACAAGATCGAGAAGATTTAAAAAATGGTACTGTAGATATACTTACTTATTCTTATTATTCTACTAGCTGTTGTACTACTCATGAAGTAACAGAAACAGCAGGAGGCAACTTAAATATGGGACCAAAGAATCCTTATCTTTCCTATAGTGAATGGGGTTGGAGTTTTGATGCAGATGGTCTAAGATATTCTTTAAATGAATATTATGGCCGTTATCAAATTCCAATTATGGTAGTAGAAAATGGTCTAGGAGCTATTGATACATTAGAGAATGATGGCTCTATTCACGACAACTATCGAATTGAATATATCAAAGCCCATATAAAAGCTATGGATCAAGCATTAGAGGATGGCGTTGATTTACGAGGATATACTCCTTGGGGTTGTATTGATTTGGTATCTGCATCTACTGGAGAAATGAAAAAACGGTATGGTTTTATTTATGTTGATAAAGATAATAATGGAAATGGAACACTAGACCGCTATCGAAAAGATTCTTTTTACTGGTATAAAAAAGTCATTGCTTCAAATGGAGAAGAATTAGATTAATTCCAAACAAGAGTTTATAAAAACAATTTCTAACATTAAGATTTTTATAAAAGAAAGGAGAAATTAAAATGAAAGTATTATTATGTTGTGCTGGAGGTTTGTCTAGTAGTATTCTAATGAAAAAAATGCAGGCATGGGCAGATTCCCATGGAGACGAACTAGAAATCATTGCCGTAGGAACTGGTGAGGCACAAGAAAAATGGATGGAAGGCTGGGATTGTGTATTGGTAGCACCACAAGCTAGTTACCGTATGGAAGATATGAAAAAAGAAATCCAAATTCCTATGGCAGCAGTGCCTTCTTTGGACTACGCAATTGGCAATGCAGAAAATGTAATGAAACTGGCTCATGAAATCTGTGGAAAATAAAATGATATTATAAAAATAAAGAGATTGTTTTGCAAAAGAATTTGCATACAATCTCTTTTTCGTCTATTTTATCAGAAGCTTTCTCTATATTGAATTCAAATAGATTCTATGATATAGTAAAAAACAACTAATCAAAACAAAGGAGATTTCTATTATGAATATTATTGTATCAAAAGATAATTCTGGTAATTTTTCAACTATACAGGAAGCCATTCATTCTATCCCATTAAACAATACTACTCCTATTACCATCCAAATCAAGCCTGGCAGATATCAAGAAAAACTAACTATCGATCGTCCCTATCTTACCTTAATCGGAGAAGATCCCTTTTCTACAATTCTAACTTTTCAAGATCATGCAAAAATGCTGATGCCAGATGGCTCAAGATATGGAACCTTTCGTTCTTATACGTGTTTTCTAGATACACATGATATAACTATTCAAAACTTAACTTTCGAAAATTCTTCTGGCTCTGGTCGTATTGCAGGACAAGCACTTGCACTTTATGTAGACGGAGATCGTATTTTCTTTGAAAATTGCCGCTTTTTAGGGCATCAGGATACCTTATTTACTGGACCTTTACCTCCTTCTGCTATCCAAAAAAATGGTTTTCTTGGACCAAAAGAACACGCTGAACGTATAAACGGAAGACACTACTATAAAAGCTGTACTATCTGTGGAGACGTTGACTTTATATTTGGAAGTGCAACCGCTTACTTTGAACATTGTGAAATTTACTCTTTTATCGATCCTGATCCATCTGGTAATAATCGTGGCTATATCACAGCAGCCTCTACACCAGAAGGCCAAACATATGGCTATGTCTTTTTTCAATGTCATTTTACCAGTAATTGTCCTCCTCACTCTGTCTATCTAGGACGTCCTTGGAGAAACTATGCAAAAACTGTACTTTTAGAATGTAGATTAGAAGAACACATTAAAGAAGAAGGTTGGCATGACTGGGATAAAGCAGAAGCACATACACAAACCTTCTATGCAGAATATCACTCATCTGGTCCGGGTGCAGCACCAGAAAAACGAGTTTCTTGGAGCCATCAACTAACCGAAGCTCAAGCTGCCCTTTATACGAAAGAAAAAGTACTTGGTGATTGGACTATCTAAACTGCTGCTGTATGGAATACCATAAAATAAAGCAATACTGCAATACCAAGAATAATTCGATACCATCCAAATACTTTAAAATCATTCTTTTTAATATAACTAAGTAAAAACTGAATTACTAGAATTGATACCAAAAATGCAACTACCATTCCAACTAATAAAATTATAAGTTCCGATGTAGTAAATACGAATCCGAATTTTATAATTTTTAATAAACTTGCTCCAAACATAACAGGAATCGCCAAAAAAAATGTAAATTCTGCTGCTACTGTTCTTGATACACCAATTAAAAGTGCACCAATAATTGTTGCGCCAGAACGTGATGTTCCAGGAAACACGGCTGCAATTAATTGAAAAAATCCAATCAAAAGTGCTGTCTTATATGTGATTTCTTCCATTTGATTAATAGATGGTTTTAAATGGCGATTCCTATTTTCAATTACAATAAATAAAACTCCAAATAAAAGTAACATAATTGATACGGTCTGATAATTATAAAACATGGTGTCTATCATATCATCAAATAAAATTCCTATTACTGCTGCAGGCACACAAGCAACTGCAATTTTAAACCACATAGAAAAAATATCTACTCGAATAATTGGCTTCTTTCCAAATTGAAATGGAAAAATCTGATGCCAAAACAGAAGCACAACCGCTAAAATTGCTCCTAACTGAATTACCACTTCAAACATTTTCCAAAATTCTTCACTGACATTTAAAGTAACAAATTCATTTAATAAAATCATATGTCCTGTGCTGCTAATAGGAAGCCATTCTGTAATCCCTTCCACAATTCCAAATAAAATTGCTTTTAAAATTTCAATAAAATCCATCTTCTTTCCTCTTTTCTACCAAAACTTCTATTCTGTTTTTATTTTATGCTATAAAAGAACCAACCATACTCCATTCCCTTGCACAAAACCATTTTACAGAACAATTTGACTTTTATTGTAACAGAAGATTGAACAATAGAAAAGTATTTTTCAAAAAGAATTGTTATATTTCTACCTCCTTTGTATAATCCACAGTTGCAAACCGAAATCCAAACATATGATAAAAATCCTCCCAATATCCATCTACATCAGCCAATTCCATCAAATTCTCAGTTGTAATTTGATTCCAAATCTCCATTACTTTTTGCTGTGTTGTTTTTTCCATTTCATAATCATCCATACGAATTCGCCCTTCTTCATCTAACAGGCAGGGATTAGCAAACAGTTTTTCTCCAAATAATCGTCCCATTTGCTCAATACACCCTTCATGTGTTCCTGCCTGTTTCATCACCTTATAAAGAATTGCAAAATAAAGCGGAACAATTGGAATTGCACTACTAGCCTGTGTAACTAACGCCTTATTTACAGAAATATATGCTTTTAGTCCCTCTTTTTTATATTCCTGATTTAATCGATTCGAAAATTCTTCTAAGTTTTTCTTTGCCATCCCAATTGTTCCCTGATAATAAACAGGATACGTTAATTCTGGCCCAATATAAGAATATGCTACTGTAACAGCATCTTTTGCAAGAACTCCAGCTCTATCTAGAGTTTGAATCCAATCATACCAATCCTCTCCCCCCATCACCTTAACTGTGCTTTCTAGTTCCTCTGGACTTGCTGCTAAAATCGTAGCTTCAGAAATTTGATTATTTCGAAGATTCCAAGATTTCTCAGTAAAACTTTGATCACAGGTCTTTAATGTTGAATGATATGTGATTCCTTCCTTTGTTGTTCGTCTTGGAGAAGCTAGACTATAAATAATCAGATCTACACTTCCCCAATCCTCTTTTATCATTTGTGCTACATGTTCTTTTACTTCTTCTGAAAATGCATCTTTGTTAATGGACTTTGCATAAAGTCCCTCTTCTTTTGCAAATTCCTCAAATGCCTTTGTATTATACCACCCTGGTGTAGCGGTTCGCTTTCCAGATGCCTCTTTTTCAAACATAACCCCTATTGTAGCAGCTTTTGCACCAAACGCCATGGTAATTCTAGAAGCTAACCCATAACCAGTAGAAGCTCCTATCACCAGCACATGCTTCTTCCCTTCAAAACAAACCTTTTCTTTAATATACGCTATCTGTTGTCTTACATTTTCCCGACATCCGATTGGATGTGCTGTTGTACAGATAAATTCTCTTACTTTTGGCTCCACTATCATATCTTTTTCTTTACCCTCTTTTCTGCTTTAAATACTTTGAATATCAAACTATATGATAGCAGACTTCTTTCTAAAAATCAATCTACTTTTTTCCAATTATTTTATATTTGATTAATCAGATGCTTTAAAATTATAAACTGGTTTCATAACATCAATAATGTCTACTGACTCCTTAATCACATCAATAATATCCTCTAAAGACTTATATGCCATTGGTGCTTCATCTAAAGTTGCTTCATTTACAGAAGTTGTATAAATTCCCTTCATAACTTGTTGATATTCTTCCATAGTTAGGCTTTCCTTCGCCTTTGTTCGAGACATCATTCTTCCAGCTCCATGTGGTGCAGAATAATTCCACTCTAAATTTCCCTTTCCAACTGCTAATATACTACCATCTCTCATATTAATTGGAATTAATACTTTCTCACCCTGATGAGCTGCAATTGCTCCCTTTCGCAAAATCATCTCCTCTGTATCAATATAATTATGAATCGTATGAAATGCATCTGTACCAGACAGTCCTGTGCTTTCAAGTAATATTTCAGCAATTTTTTCCCGATTTCTTTTTGCAAATGTTTGACAAAGTTCTACGTCATAAAGATAATCCTCTAAATAATTACCATAAACATAACACAAATCTTCTGGCATGGTTGCCTCTCTTTTTTGCCATGAAATTTCTTCAAGTGCCGCTTGTATTTCCTTTCTTCTTCCTGCAGCCTTATATTCTGCAATAATCGCATCTCTTTGTATAAAATAGGTTTCTTTTCCCTTGTTTAAATCTACTGCTAATTTCTGATAAAGCTCTGCTACCTGTTTTCCAAGATTTCGGCTTCCTGTATGAATCACCAGATACTTTGTCCTATCTGCTGCCTGATCCACCTCAATAAAATGATTCCCTCCTCCCAATGTACCAAGACTTCGTTCTAACCATTTTGTATTTTTCAAGCTTCGATAACAGCGCAATTTTGTCAAATCAAAACGCTCCTGTCTCCCTTCCCAGATATGTCTTCCAGAAGGAATCACATGTGCTACTTCATCTAATTTTTCAAAATCAATCTCTGTCTTTCCAATATTGACCGTATACATTCCACACCCAATATCTACTCCAACAATATTGGGGACGGCCTTATCTGTTATTGTCATTGTTGTTCCAATTGTACATCCCTTTCCAGCATGAACATCTGGCATAATTCGTATTCTGCTCCCTTTTGTAAACTCATAGTCACACATTCTTTGAATCTGTTCAATCGCTTCCTCTTCAACTACCTTTGCATAACAAATTGCTGTGTTTATTTTCCCCTTAATCTCAAACATCTTTTTCCACTCCTTTCTAAATTCCTATCATAAAAATAACCGCCTATCTCATACAAGATAAGCGGCAAGTAACAATTTTATTATTATCCAACTTATAAAATTTTATCTATGGACAATAGAAAATAGAAACAAAACCAGAAAACCAACCCATGTTTTCGCTCTCTTTACCTTATATGAGTTCATAAAATCAAGACCCTGCCATTTTTGTATCTGCAGTGCCTGACTATACGATTCACTATTACGGTAATTAAAAGCAAATGCTGTTGTCATTTTGTTTCTCCTTTCTTTCTAATTGCTTTATTTTCTTTCTACTATTTTACTATAACACATTTCTTTTCATTTGTCATGTCATTTCTTCTCTAAAAATTGCTTACCAAGAAAGCAAACAGCTTCCCCAAGTAAGTCCTCCTCCAAAACCAGAAAGGATCAGTTTTTGCCCTTCTAAAAAAATTCCACTTCTATGACACTCATCTAGTAAAATTGGAATACTTGCTGCTGAGGTATTGCCATAATAATTTAAATTCATAGGAAATTTATCCAATGAAAGAGAAAGTCTTTTTGCTACTGAACTTAAAATTCTTTTATTGGCCTGGTGTAACAAATAATAGTCTATTTCTTCTAAAAGCAAATGATTTCTTTTTGTAAGTGCAAGAATCATCTCTGGAACTTTTCGAACTGCAAACTTAAATACTTCTTGTCCATCCATTCTTAAAAACTTTGTATGAGAAGACTCGCTATAACCATCCAAGCTTAATACTTTGCCATGACTTCCATCACTTCCAGATTCAAAGTCAAGAATCCCATGAGAGCAAGAATCAGAAACACCTAAAACTACTGCACCTGCACCATCCCCAAAAAGAATACAAGTACCACGATCATTCCAATCAATCACTTTTGAGATATTCTCGGCACCAATCACTAAAATATAACGAGCCATACCAGAACAGATATAAGCATGAGCCATTTGTAGGGCAAATAAAAAACCAGAACATGCCGCATTAATATCAAAACAAACTGCCTTTGAGGCTCCTAACGCTGTTTGCACCAAACAAGCATCATTTGGCATAAAGGAACTAGGCGTAAAAGTAGCTAACAAAATAAAATCCAAATTCTCTGCTGGTATTTTTGCATCCTCCAAAGCCTTTTTTCCAGCTATTGCAGCCAATTCAGCCGTACTTTCTTTTTCTTTTGCAATCCGTCGTTCTACTATTCCTGTTCTTTCTTGAATCCATGCATCACTGGTATCAACCAGCTTTTCTATTTCAATATTTTTTAAAACCCTTTCTGGTAAGGCACTTCCAGTACCCATAATCTTTGAAGTCAATTGTTCCATTTTTTTATCCCTTTCTCAAGCCAATCAAAAAATCCAAACTATTTTTTATATCTAAACAGCTTTTACACAAATCAGAAAAATACCTGCTATAACTTTTATAATCAAATATTTTGATAATCAAAGTATAAGATAAAACTATAAACTTTGTCAAGCAAAAATCTTTTTTCTTAATTCTCCTCCTAAAACTATATTTTAAAAAAATGGTCAACTGCTTCTTTTTTCTCTATTTTCTCCGAGACTGATCAAAAATCATCCATATAATAAACCAAAATAAGGCCATAGCTGGCTCCGAAAAAAGTAAAATAAAAAGAATAATTTTAATCCATAGTGGCATTCGTTTTAATTTAGAGCCAAGAGATTCCTTATCCTGCTTTTCTGGTATATGATTGTCCTGATATTTTTCTTGTTTCCAAATTGGCGGTGCCTGAGAGGAAGGCATTTGTTTTTGATCCGCTTGAAACATCTTCTCCCAATGTTTACGCCGTTCTTGTTTTTCCTTATCTTCTTTATACCTTACATAACCAGAATTATTTTCTTGTTTTACTTGCTCTTCTCTAATAAGCTCTACGCCACAAAAAGTACAACATCTTACATCTGGTTTATTATCATATCCACAGTAATCACACTTCATTATATATACACTCCATTCTTTTCTAAAACACAGACTAGCTTTATAAAAGCATTTTCCGCCTTCTTTTAGTATATTGGATCTTTCCCTATTTTACAAGAATTTTCTATCCCTAACTTACGAAAACCGAAAAATAAAAAATGGCTTTATCTTTCTGTAGCCATTCTTTTTATTTGTAATAGTGCTTTTGTTACTGGAGGAATTGAAATCAACAACATAGTAAGAATTCCTTCTGTAAATATATAAGAACCATTATATACCATTGAATAAACTGGTGCGCTCATTCCACTCCCCTCTGCATAAGCAGCAAAAAATAAAACTCCAGATAACCATGCAAATATAAATCGTGCTAAAATTCCAACTATATATCCAATTACCAGTCCATATTTCTTTTGAAAGAAAAACCCCGATACACCAAGTGCTCCAAATGCAAGTGGATAATCAACAATCATCTGAGGCACAGAATAAAATACAGGATCTAAAATAAATTGCAACAGTCCATAAGCAAATCCTGTCATTAACCCCGCCTTTGGTCCATACCAATATCCAATCAATACAAGAAATAACATACTAAAAAGAGTTACAGAACCCCCAAACGGTGCTTCAAACAGTTTCAACATAGAAGTCACTGTTGCAAGTGCCATTGCTACTGCAGAAAAAACCAACTGTTTTGTAGTAAATGTTCTATTTCGAATCTCTTTTGGCTGTAAAACTAAAGCAAGTGCAATCAAAGCTACCATCAATACAACTACAGCAATTATTCCAGGAACTGTAAGTTGGAATGCATCCTGCTCCCAACTATCCACTGTAGAAAACGCAAAAAAATTTAACATAAAAAATCCTCCTCTTTTTTAGGAAAGGGGAGGATAAGAATAAATTATTTCACTTTTGCTATCTTTGATATCTAAATTTTTATTCTAATAGCTTTCAAATATTCTTCGCTTCCTTACGCCGGTATTATCCGGTTCAAGTAATGAGGGTATGTGCTTTATGCACGCTCTCAGCTTTCGCTCCCCTAGCATATTCCTTTGTCATTGTTCTATTCGAACTGTTTAAAATTAACTTCTTGAGTATAAACCAGTTCTTTCCTTTTGTCAATCAAAAATAATTAATTATCTAGTTCTTTATCTTTTGTAAGAGCTTTTCCACTTAAAAAACCATCCCACTCTCCAAATTCACTCTCTTCATATTTCTTCATAAAAGTAGTAATTCCATCCTCTGAAAATATAAGCTGAATAAAAATTGTTCCAATACACTGATCTAACACATGTACTCGGATGAAAAAGGTATCTTCACTTCTCCAAACTCCACTTGCTGCTATTCGATATCCATATGGCTCTATTTTCCCAATCCGATTTTTTCCTATTCCAAAAGAAATCTTTCCTTCTCCATTCTTTCCACGATAAATAAAATTGCCTTCTCCATCAAAAAATTGAACCAAAACCTCATCAAAACCACGTGAATTGTCATCCATTTGATAGACAACTCCATGAATCTTTTTACTCCAAAGACTATCATTTTTTCCAAAAGGAACTAATAACTCCCGTGTTCCCCATTCCTTACGAAGTCTTTGACATTCCTCTGGATTTTCAGCAATTGCCTGATCCGAAATCTTTTGATAAATCTCCTGCCAAAAAGCATCATAGATTAGCTGCACGCCTCCCTGCCTGGATTGAGTATCTGCTGTGGTTATCAAAATCAGTTCCTTTTCAGGAAGTACTAACATCAGTTGTCCTCCCATTCCATAACAGACATATCCTTGATTTTGTGTACACCAAAACTGATACCCATATCCCTGCATTTCCTCAAAAGTAGGCCCTTTTGCAAAAGTATCGATCTGTTTTTTGGTTGCCTCTTTTAGATACCAAACTGGCAAAAGCTGCTTTCCCTGCCAATTTCCCCCCTGACTAATTAGATACATTACCCGAAGCATATCGTAAGAAGATGCCATCATCCCAGATCCTCCTATACTAACACCCATAGGATCTTTCATGCAATATGCATCTGAAGAAAATCCAATTTCATCTAAAACCTTTTCCCGAAGATACATAAGCAGTTCTTTTCCACTTAACTTTTCTACTAATGCTGCCAATGTATGTGAAGCAGAAGTATCATAAGAAAAAAGCTTTCCCGGTAAATGAGAAGGAGTTACACAAAAAAATGTACCAACCCAATCTTTTGTTTCCTTCTGTTTATAAGTCGTCTTTCCATGAGCTGTTGCCATTCGCAACATATCTTTAATTGTGATCTGTGCAATATAAGGATGGACTCCTTCCTTTGGAATTTTTTCTGGAAAATAAGAGACAATCCGATCCTCTAGAGAAAGCTTTCCTTCCTCACATAAAAGTCCTATCGCCAAAGAAACCATACTTTTTGTAACAGAAAACATACGATGTAATTCCTCTCGACTATATGGACGATAATATGTCTCTGCCACAATCTTCCCATGCCGCATTAAAATCATACTGTGTATTGGTATCTCGATCTTTTCTAACCGCTTTAAAAAAGAAATAATCTGTCCAGATGCAATTCCCTGTGACTCAGGTGTAACAATATCAAATTCCATTTTCATAGTTTTCCTCATTTCTATATAAAAATTTCTTTTTCCATTCTACATCTTATCTGGTGCAGAAAATCCAAGTAAATCTATTCCACATTCTAATATCTGTTTTACTAATTTTAACAATGCAATCCAACTCTTTTGTTGTTCTTCATTTTCTTCATCAATAATCCTTGTTTCATGATAAAAGTGATTCAAATCATTGGACAAATCATAAATATATTGGCAAATCTTATAAGGTGCTAACTCAGAATAAGCGGTTTCTATCGCATCAGAAAAACGAGAAACGGTCAACATTAACCCTTTTTCACTCCCACTTGTTGGGCAGCACAAATGATCCGCTTCTTCTAGCATTTTACCTCGTTCTGTATATTTATTTAAAATCGACTTAATTCGTACAATTGTATATAAAATATAAGGGCCTGTATTCCCCTCAAAAGATGAAAATTTATCTACATCAAAGATATAATCCTTTGAAGCTTGATTAGATAAATCCCCATATTTTAGTGCCGAAAGTCCTACGATAGGAACAGTTTTTTCTACTTCCTCTTTTTCTAAAGAAGTACCTTTTTTCTGTGCATTTTCTTCCATTTTCTGATAAACTGCTTTATTAATTTCAGAAATCAAGTTTTCTAAACGCATTACTCCGCCTTCTCTAGTTTTAAATGGCTTTCCATCTTTTCCATTTACTGTACCAAAGCCAATAAAATTCATTGCAGTATCGGACTTTACAATTCCTGCCTTTTTCGCTGCACGAAATACCTGTGTAAAATAAAGTTCTTGTCGTTTATCTGTCATATAAATATATTCATCTGGCTGATAAAGCTGTTCCCGTTCCAACATGGTAGCCAAATCAGAAGTCGCATATAAAGAAGCGCCATCTGACTTTCGAATCAAGCAAGGAGGAATTTCCTTTGTATCTGTCTCCAATGCCACATCGATTACAATTGCTCCCTGACTTTGATAAGCTACATTTCGTTCTATCATATCATCTATCATATCTGGAATATAAGGCTGTGCATCACTTTCCCCTTTCCACAGATCAAAGGTAACTTCCAAATTGTCATAATTTCTCTTTAAATCTGCCTTCGATACATTCATAATATGCTTCCATAATGCCAAATAAGCAGGATCTCCATTTTGAAGTCGAAATGTTGCCTTATGTGCTCGTTCTGCAAATACAGCATCTTTTTTCGAGCGTTCGCTTGCTATCGGATAAATTTCTTCCATTTCAGAAATAGTAAGTGGTGATTCCTTTGGATATTCTCCTTTATAATCTGCATCAAAATAAACCAAATCGGGTTGTCTATCATGCAATTCCTCAATAATTAGCCCCATCTGTAGTCCCCAATCTCCAAGATGTACATCTCCAATAACTCGATTTCCAAAAAATCGTTTTGTCCGTTTGATGCTTTCTCCAATTACAGCAGAACGAAGATGTCCTACATGCAAAGGTTTTGCTACATTTGCTCCACCATAATCCACTAAAATCGTTTTTGGTTCTTTTTCCATTTGACATCCAAACTTTGGAGTAACCGCCATTTCTTGTAGATAATTCTTTAAAAATTCTCCGCAAATTTTAATATTAATAAAACCTGGTTTTACACTTACAATCTCTTCAAATAATGAATGATTTTCTAACAATTTTACTATTTCATCTGCAATTATAATTGGAGCTTTTTTATAAACTTTTGCTGCTGCCATAGCTCCATTACACTGATACTCACAAAGATCGGGCCGATTTGATATTCCAACCTTCCCATATTTTTCCTCATAACCACATTGTACAAATGCCTGTGAAAGCACATCTGTAATATACTCTAACACTTTTTTCATTTTTGCTCCTTTTCTATACTATAAAAAGAATGGGCTTTTAAAACAGCCCAATAATCTTTCCATCTTCTTCTACATCAATTCGATAAGCTGCTGGCTCTTTTGGAAGTCCAGGCATAGTCATAATTGTTCCAGTAATTACAACTACAAATCCAGCTCCTGCTGATACATAAACCTCTCTTACATGCAAATCAAATCCAACTGGTCGTCCAAGCAAAGCTGGATCATCAGAAAAAGAATACTGATTCTTCGCCATACAAACTGGTAAATTTCCCATCCCCTGTTTCTCAATTCGTTCAATCGCTTTTAATGCAGAAGCATCATAAACAATATTTCCAGCTCCATAAATTTCTTTTGCAACTGTCTCAATCTTTTCCTTTATCGGAAGTTCATCTGGATAAAGCACATTAAATTGGCTTTCTTTGGTTTCTAATGTTTTAAGCACCTTATTTGCTAATTCAATACCGCCTTCTCCTCCTTTTGCCCATACATCACAAGGAGCAAACTCACATCCTTTTTCCTTACAAAATTCTTCAACCAATGAAAGTTCTGCTTTGGTATCGGATACAAAGTGATTTAAAGTTACAACAACTGGAACGCCAAACTTATGCAAATTTTCAATATGTCCCTCTAAATTCTTTATTCCCTCTTTTAACGCTACCAGATTTTCTTGATCCAATTCATTCTTTGGCACTCCACCATTATATTTTAATGCTCGAATTGTAGCCACTAACACGACTGCATCTGGAGAAAGTCCTGTCTTCCGACATTTAATGTCAAAAAATTTCTCGGCTCCTAAATCAGCTCCAAAACCAGCTTCTGTAATTACATAATCTGCCAATTTAAGTGCCATTCGAGTTGCTCGCACACTATTACATCCATGTGCAATATTGGCAAAAGGCCCTCCATGTACCAAAGCAGGGGTATGTTCCAATGTCTGAATTAAATTTGGTTGCATTGCATCTTTTAAAAGAGCTGCCATTGCGCCAACTGCCTTTAAATCCGCTGCTGTAACAGGTTCCCCAGTATAGTTATAAGCAACTACAATCTTTCCTAATCGGCTCTTTAAATCCTCCATATCCTCTGAAAGACAGAGAATCGCCATAATCTCTGAAGCTACTGTAATTACAAAATGATCTTCTCTTACAACTCCATCTGCCTTTTTTCCCATTCCAACTACTACATTTCGAAGTACACGATCATTCATATCCAAACACCGCTTCCAGACAATCTGATTTGTATCAATTCCAAGTTTATTTCCTTGTTGAATATGATTGTCCAATAAAGCAGCTAAAAGATTATTTGCAGAAGTAATTGCATGAAAATCTCCAGTAAAATGCAAATTTAAGTCCTCCATAGGAACTACCTGTGCATAACCACCTCCAGCAGCGCCTCCTTTTATTCCAAAGCAAGGGCCCAAAGAAGGTTCACGTAGCGCCACTACCGTTCGTTTTCCCAATTTACAAAACGCCTGTGTTAAACCGATACTGGTTGTTGTCTTTCCTTCTCCTGCAGGAGTTGGATTTACAGCTGTTACCAAAACTAATTTTCCATTTTTTCTATTCTTAATCTTATCCCATAATTCCTCAGAACATTTTGCCTTATATTTCCCGTAAAATTCCAAATCCTCTTCTGCAATATCCAACTTTGCTGCTACTTCACGGATATGCATCATTTTAGCCTCCTGCGCAATCTGAATATCAGTTTTCATTCGTTTTCCTCCTTAATCAATCGCATTTTCAATCGTCCGAATGAACGAAGTATCAACGAGCGAGCCCCGACTTCTTCACTTCGGAATTTTTATAAATAAATTTGCTAATCCGTCCTTTGTTATTCGACTGATTTTATTATAATGGCTTCCTCTGAATCTGTCAATCATAGTAAAATGGTATCAAGTTTCCTATTACTTTTCTAAACAAACCTGAAAAATATAAAATTTAAGATAATAAGATTCCTCGGCTGCCCAAAGAATTGGATGATCGGCCGCTTGAGTCCGATATTCTATTTGTCGTAACCTTCGATGTACACTTCGTGCAGCCTGTGCTATCGTTTCTGTAAATAATTCTGGTGTTATAAAATGAGAACAAGAACAGGTTGCTAAAAATCCTCCATCTCGTACTAATTTTATTCCTCTCATATTAATTTCCCGATATCCTTTTATTGCATTTTTTACGGATTCACGTGATTTTGTAAATGCAGGAGGATCTAAAATAACAACATCAAATTGCTCTTTTTCCTTTTCTAATTCTGGGAGTAAATCAAAAACATCTGCACATTGAAATTTTACTCGATCTTCCAATCCATTTAATCTGGCATTTTCCTCTGCCTGAGCAATACCAAGTTCAGACGCATCTACTCCAAGTACAGAAAAAGCTCCTGCTATTCCAGCATTTAAAGCAAATGAGCCTGTATGTGTAAAACAATCCAACACTTTTGCACCTTTACAAAATCGCTGCAAAGCAAGCCGATTATACTTTTGATCTAAAAAAAAGCCTGTCTTTTGACCCTCCGCTACATCTACATAATATTTTATCCCATTCTCTGTAATTAAAACTTTTGTATCAAATTCCTCCCCTAAAAAACCCTTATAAAGATCCATTCCTTCCTGCCGCCGTACTTTTGCATCGCTTCGCTCATAAACGCCTCGAATCTTTATTCCCTCTTCCAAAAGAACTTTTTTACAAGCCTCAAGAATCGTTCCTTTTAGCCGTTCTATCCCAAGTGCAAGGGACTGTACCACCAAAATATCAGAAAACTTATCTACTACAATTCCAGGAAGAAAATCTGCTTCTCCAAAAATTAATCGGCAGCATTGCATATCAACTACACTTTTCCGATAAGCAATACAATCTCTTACACGCTGTTCTAAAAAAGCAGCATCGATTTCTTGTCCTTTTTTTCGACTCATAACTCGTACTGTAATCATAGAATTTCGATTGATATAACCTGTTCCTAAAAAATATCCATCAAAATCCTCTATTGTAACAAAATCCCCATCCTCACATTCTCCAATTATCGTATCAATCTCATTTTTATAAACCCAAGCTCCACCACTTTTTAATGTTCGTCCCTTTCCTTTTTGGATTCGAACAACTGCTCGTTCTGTTTGCATCCTTTTGCCACTCCTTTTTGACTCTATCTATCATACAGAAGGCTACTGCAGAAAACTACAATAGCCTTTTCTTTTCTCTTTATTCTTTTCTAATTGATTTATTTTATTTCCGCAATAATACAGCAATTTGGTGTTTCAATTGCTTCTGGCTTTCCATGCATTACAAGAATTCCTTTTTCATAATTAATTCGGAAAAATGTCATCTCGTTTGTTTCATGATTCATAGAAACTAGATGCTTTCCATCTGGAAAAATGGCAATATCCTTTGGATAATCCCCACTAATTGGAAGTACGCTCCGCATAGTAAGCTTTCCTGTCTCTTCATCTCTATCATAAATAGCTACAGAATCATCTCCCGCATTTGATACAAAAAGATTCTTCCCATCCGGGGAAAATTTAATTGCTACTGCTGCACTATTCTTTTTATAAGAATCATGTCCCAATGTAGAGATACGATCAATTAGTTCAAATTCTGGCAATCTTCCATTATCCCGATAAGAATAAATTGCTACATAATTCTTTAACTCATGACTAAGATAAGCGAATTTTCCATCTGGACTAAATACCATTGTTCGAGGAGCTGATTCCAATTCACAACGAATGACATCTACTGGCCGAATTTTCCCTGTTACAGAATTAAATCGATATACTTCTGCCTGATCCGTCCCTAAATTACAAGCTATCATATATTTTTCATCTGGTGTCAATAGAACACAGCTTACATGTGGTCGAAAATTTCTTTCTGCTACACTGCCAAGTCCCTTGTGGAACACTTCATCTGTCACTTCACCAATTCCGCCATCTTCCCGAATTCGAACAATCGTAGCTTTCCCATCATGATATCCTGCACAAAAAATATATCGATCTTTCGAATCAACTGTTAAATAACAGGCCCGCATCCCATTAATGCTTCCTTGATTGATAAAACCTAAATTTCCATTTTCCAAAATCCGATATGCTACCAATCCTTCGTCACAGATAGAATATAAATACTTTCCACTATGTGACTTTGCCATATAAGACGGATTGTGTATCACTACCTCAGAACGAGGTGTAAAATGCCCCTGTTCTATATCTACATCACAAATCATAATGCCTTTACTTTTCCCATGTGTGTATGCACTTACATACGCAATATATTTCTTGTCCATCTCTCCTCCATACCATCCGACATTTTACAGTTTTTCATTGCTTTCTGCTGAAATGTACCATTTTTTCTATTATAGCAAAATCATCTTCTATAGTCTATATGGAATCCAATTTCTTTTTTAAAATAAATCCTTCCAGATAGTGTTTCCTTTTTTTATAATATATGCTATAATCTCCAAAATAACCTTATTTTAAGATAATCACCTATAGACCGATAATAAAGGAGGATTTTATTTATGAAACTATGGGGAGGACGTTTTACCAAAGAAATCAACCAACTTGCATATCAATTAAATGCATCGATTCGCTTTGACCAGCGCTTATACAAACAGGATATAGAAGGAAGTCTTGCACATGTTACTATGCTTGCCAAACAAGGAATTCTTACATTAGACGAACGTGATCAAATTATTAATGGTTTAAAAAGTATTTTAATTGATTTAGAAAACCAAACACTTACCATTGATGATTCTTCTGAGGATATCCATTCCTTTGTAGAGGCCAATCTAATTGCACGAATTGGAGAAGTTGGAAAAAAACTTCATACTGGACGCAGCCGCAACGATCAAGTGGCTTTAGATATGAAACTTTATATTCGCTTTGAAATTACAGAACTAGATGAGTTATTAAAAGAATTATTAAAAACACTTCTGCACTTAATGGAAGAACATACTGAAACCTATATGCCTGGATTTACTCATCTTCAAAAGGCTCAGCCAATTACATTGGCTCATCATTTTGGAGCCTATTTTGAGATGTTCCGTCGAGATCGAGATCGATTATTTGATCTTTACAACCGTTTCAATTATTGTCCTTTAGGTGCAGGTGCCCTAGCAGGAACTACCTATCCGCTAGACCGTGAATTTACAGCGGAATTGCTAGGCTTTGATGGTGCTACTTTAAACAGTTTAGATTCGGTATCCGATCGGGATTATCTGATTGAACTATTAAGTGCCCTTTCTACTATTATGATGCATTTAAGCCGTTTTTCGGAAGAAATTATTATTTGGAATACAAACGAATATCAATTTGTTGAAATTGATGATGCCTACAGTACAGGAAGCAGTATTATGCCGCAGAAAAAAAATCCAGATATGGCAGAATTAGTACGAGGAAAAACGGGACGTGTCTATGGTGCACTGATGTCCATTCTCACTACAATGAAAGGACTTCCACTTGCTTATAATAAAGATATGCAGGAGGATAAAGAACTCACTTTTGATGCACTAGATACGGTTAAATCTTGTCTTCCTGTCTTTACGGATATGATTCGAACTATGCGTTTTCGTAAAAATCAAATGGAATCTAGCGCTAAAAATGGCTTTACTAATGCAACCGATGCAGCCGATTATCTAGTAAATCACGGCGTCCCATTCCGAGATGCACATGGAATTGTTGGACAACTTGTACTTACTTGTATTGAAAAAAATATTGCATTAGATCAACTAAGTTTAGAAGAATTTCAAGCAATTTCTCCTGTATTTGAATCGGATATCTATGATGCAATTTCTTTAAAAACCTGTGTAGAAAAACGTCTCACTATTGGAGCTCCTGGAAAAGCTGCTATGGAACAAGTGATTAAAATATATCAAGCTTACTTAGAAGAAGCCTAATTATTCTAATACGCCGAATCTATCTTTTTATAAAAACATTCTACTTCAAAAGATAGACTCGGCGTATAAACTAATTAATCATCCCATTCTCTTTCATAGGTGATAATTTCTCCTGTTGTGGCATTGATTTTATATTCATATTCAAACCCACCAAACTTAAATTCTATTTCATAGATAAAAATTCCCTTTTTATTCTTTAACTCCAATTCATAATCTGTAATAAAACTGCCAGTTGTTGCTTTTGCATGTTGCAATGCAATATTTCTAGCATCTGCTTCACTGATAAACGTAGTTGTACTTCCATTGTTTTGAATCGGATTTGTATTATTTTGTGTATTTGCATTATTTTGGATACTAGCTGTTTGACTATTTAATTTTCCTATCTCCGATAATTCTTTCTTATAACTCACTACCTCACCCGTCATTGCATGTATTTTATAATCATATTCATAAACATCTGCAATAAATTTTATCTCATAAACGATAATTCCATCTTCTTGATCTAATTTCGAATTTACTATCTGATAATTTGTAACTCCTGCATGAGCAATTGCTTCCTGTTCTGCTTCACTTTGATGAATATAGGTAATTGTATCTTTAACCTGACCATTTTGATTTGCCTGTATTGCTGCAAAATGTGTACTTTGTTCTTTTTTACTGCTTAAAATTTCACCAGTAACTGCATGAATTTCATATTCATAATCATAACCATCTAAAGATTGAAATTCTATTTCATAAATTACAATTCCATCCTCCCGTTCTAACTCACACCAACCTGGATAAAAACCTTCTTTCGTAAGTCCCGCATGAGTATATGCGATCGCTTCTGCACGTTCTTTTCCAATATAAGCACTTGTAGCAGTTTCATTGTTAATAATTCCAGAAGTTCCTGTGTTACCTGTAGTTCCCATATTACCAGTTGCATAGTTTTTCAATGCTTGTATCTGAAGAACATGATTTTCAACTTCTTTTTCATGTCTAACAATTTCACCTGTTATCGCATTAATTTCATAATCGTATTCATAATTACTTGAAAAAAATTCGACTTCATAAACCATTATGCCATTTTCCCAATCTAATTTACACTTTTTTACAATTACATTTGTTTCAGAAAGATTCGTCTGACTCCAATTTGGATCAGAAAGATTAATTACTGTTACTTTTGCATGTGTTGTTGCTATTTCCTGTGCCTCTGCCGCACTAATATAGGCATTTTTCGCTGCTTGTGCTTTAGGAATTGTATTTATATTGGATGCCATAATAACCATAGGCGAAGTAGAAGAAGCAAAAGATCCCCAGCTAATTCCTACTCCTAATGCAAATACTGTTACTATTTTTATTGTTTGTCTTTTCCATTTCTTCATGCTTTTCTTCCTTTCTAAATTTTATTATACTTATTCTCTTGTTGTTATTCTTACTTTTTTGTACTAATATTTTATACGAATTATCTGTTATTGTAAATACCTTATTTCATTATTTCTTTTTCATATTTATAATTTTTTTCTTTTTTCTTCTATAGTTAAATCGTTTCCGCTGCCTTTAATGCCTGTTCTATTACTTTATCCATATCATAATAACGATATTCGCCAAGTCTTCCACCGAAAAGAACCTTTGTTTCTTTCTCTGCCAATTTTTGATATTTTTCAAATAATTCACTATTTTTCTTATCATTTACTGGATAATATGGTTCTTCACCTTTTTTCCATTCACTTGGATACTCTCTTGAAATCACAGTCTTAGCTTGTTTTCCAAACTCAAAATGCTTATGTTCAATAATTCTAGTATATGGTACCTCTCTCTCTGTATAATTGACTACTGCATTTCCTTGATAATTTTCACAATCTAATATCTCTTGTTCAAATCGTACCATCCGATATTCTAGTACTCCTAAACAATAGTCAAAGTATCGGTCAATCTGTCCTGTATATACGATATGATTCGCCAATTTATCTAGTTCCTCTTTCTTGGAAAAATAGTCTAAATTTAAACGTACTTCTATTCCCTTTAATAACTGTTCTATTATTGTTGTATAACCGCCAATTGGTATTCCTTGATAACGATCTTGAAAATAATTATTGTCATAAGTAAAACGAAGTGGTAAGCGTTTTATAATAAATGCTGGCAAATCTTTGCAGTCACGTCCCCATTGTTTTTCTGTATAGCCTTTTACTAACTTCTCATAGACATCTCTTCCCACTAAAGAAAGCGCCTGTTCTTCTAAGTTTTTTGGTTCTGTAATAGAAAGATTTGCAATTTGCTTTGCAATCTTTTCTTTTGCTTCCTGTGGAGTACGAATATTCCACATTTTACTAAATGTATTCATATTAAATGGCAAATTATATAACTCATCTTTATATATGGCAACTGGAGAATTAATATATTGGTTAAATTCTGCAAATTGGTTGACATACTCCCATATCTTTTTATTACTAGTATGAAAAATATGAGCACCATATTCATGTACTTGTATTCCTTCTATCTCTTTTGTAAAAACATTTCCTGCAATATGATTTCTTTTCTCAATCACCAAACAGGATTTTCCTTTCTTTCTTGCCTCATAAGCAAAAACAGCTCCATAAAGTCCAGCTCCTACAATTAAATAGTCATAGTGGTTCATATAATAACTTCCTTTCTATTTTATAGATTTCATTTCGACATATTATCACTTGTATCGTCCAAAATTTACTTTACATTATACATTTTAAAAATATTTTTTACTATATTAAAAAATATGGAATATATGGTTTCTTTCTATCTCTATTCAACCACATATCCCATATTTTTATTCACATAAAATTTTTTTGCAAAACATGTTATTTATTGTTTTATATTTCATTCTTATCAGCCAATCCTAGAATAATAATAGGAGGTATACACAAAGCATAAGGATATACATACCGGAAATATCTCGCATTTGTTGGCCCAGCAATTAATACTAACACTAATATTAAAAGTGGCATCATAATTGCTATTGCTTTTTTCTTCTTTCGACAAATGCAATAGAAAAACCAAGTAAATAAAATCCAAAAATAAGTCGCTGTCATAAATGGAATATTTAATATTGGCACCTTTGAAAACGATTCACGAAACGCTTCATATCTAAGCCTAACTTTGCTTAAACTTTCTGGGTAAGAAATTTTATCTGGCATAGCTTCAATAATTTCATTAATATAATCCATTTGGTTTTCGCTCCATGAATAACTATATTTACTGACTACAAGTGGATAAACATGATCATATTTTAAATTCAATGTAGCTTCAAGATATATTCCTGGATGTTTAAAAAACATTTGAAACCATACCTTTTGATAAGCTTTCCAATCTTCTGCTGATGCTGATTGCCGAATGGCAGAAGCGGCACCATCACTTTTAGAATCTGGCGTGTAATTCTTTAGCATTTTATCATAATCAAAAAAAGCGGATATGATTTCTTTTTCTTCTTCTGTTACTTCATCTCCTGCATCACGTATATATCTTGCTGTTTGCTGAACCATAATACTTCCCAACACTCCATAATTGGCATTGCCCCATGGCTTATTTGGTTTAATATCAAGACTAGAAAGAAACACATGATTCCAAAACAATGAAAACCCTAAAGTACACACTATGATTGTAGCAATCTCTTTTCTAAAACTTTTCATAAAAAAGAAAATAAGAATCATAGAAAGTATAATCAAATAAACACTATCATGGCGAAAAAGTAATGCTCCTAAATCTGATACTCCAATCGCAATATATAGAAGTTTACTATGTTTTTTTACAAATAACAGATATAGTGAAACAATAAACCCAAGTAAAAATGTCGCACTAATTACATCTTTTGTCATTAAAACCATATAATTTTGTATTCTTGGATGAAATATATAATACAAAATTAATAAAATTATATATTTAGAAGATACTTTCATAGAAAAAAGCAGTTTCATTAATAAAGAAATTATAATACTCACAAAAGTAAATTGAAATATCGAATATAAAAATAACCCAAAATTAACAGAAGCTCCTATAAAAGAACTCATTTTCAAACACATTTTTATGAAGAGTGTATGCATAATTGGATGAGCATTATTTAATTCATATACACCATATACCAATGAAAGTTGATGTGGTGCATCTCCCATAATTATAATAGGATATGAAACTACAATATAGGGAAGGTATGCAATAAAAAGTGTAATAAATGTTATAATAAATGGTCTTTTTTTCAGCCAGCCAAGATAGATCTTAATTGGTTTACTATATATTTTATCAAAATCCTTATTAAGATTTATACGATCTAAATAATCAAATATCCATATAATCCCAAAGAAAAAAATTGCAAAATACCCGATCAAAATAAATAAAGATTTAAAAAGTTGTAGTTCATCTTCTAATATTAAACGCAAACTATTATCTTTTCTAAATGAAATACCAATTACCATAAAAGCAGCAAAAAAAATAGATGGGATCACAATACAAGCAGTACTTTTTACCGAAGTAAATTTTTTTTGATATAATCTCATACAATATAAATAAGCATAATAAAGTAATGGTATAAGAATTACTGTTAAAATAAATGTATCATTAGAAAAAGAAGTCTGAAAATCCACTATCAAAGAGTAAAAATCTCTTCCTGTTCTATCCTTTAAATTCATATTTAAAAAAAATGTTCCTGTTGAAAAAATACTAAGAATTGCACAAATTATTTTTACTGATTTTTCTTTTTTTAATTTAAAATCCATATCACAAATTATCCTCTATATTTATTTCTATTCACTTTATAATCTTCATATGTCTGAGCTAATCCTTCTTTTAATTTAATACTTGGAGACCATCCCATTTCAAATAACTTTGAAGAATCTAGTAATTTTCTAGGTGTTCCATCTGGCATTGAAGTATCATATACAATCTCTCCTTCAAATCCAACAATTTCTTTTATTAATTCTCCTAACTCTTTCATTGTTATATCCTTGCCATAACCAATATTCACACATTCATTACCAGAATAATTTTGCATTAAAAAATAACTTGCATCTGCAACATCATCAATATGTAAAAATTCTCTTAATGCAGTTCCTGTTCCCCACATGGTTACTGTCTTATCCTTTTTTTCTTTTGCTTCGTGAAATTTTCGTAGTAATCCTGGAATTACATGAGAATGTTGTGGATGATAGTTATCACCTGGTCCATATAAATTACATGGCATAACTGAGATATAATCAGTTCCATATTGCCGATTATAAAATTCACACATCTTTAGTCCTGCTATTTTAGCAATTGCATAAGCTTCATTTGTTTTTTCTAATGGAGCCGTTAATAAATACTCCTCTTTTATTGGTTGTGGAACAATTCTTGGATAAATACATCCACTTCCCATAAATAAAAGCTTCTTTACCTGCATTTCATATGCTGTATGAATTACATTGGTTTCCATTGCCAAATTAAGATACATAAATTCTGCAGGAGCTGTCTCATTCGCATGAATCCCTCCCACTTTCGCTGCTGCTAAAAAAACATAATCTGGTTTCTCTTTTTTAAAAAATTTTTGTACCTCACTTTGACAAGTTAAATCCAATTCCTTATGTGTTCTTTTTATAATATTGTGATAGCCTTCTTTTTCTAATTTTCTAACAATAGCAGAACCTACTAATCCTGTATGTCCCGCTACATAAATTTTCGCTTCTTTTTCCATTTTATTTCCCTCTATTTTTTCTTATTTTTACTATACTATATTTCCTTTTTCCAAAAATGGGATTCTAACATAGCACATAATGCATGATAAATTGGCAAATGTAATTCTTGTACTTTATAGGTTTCTTTCTCTGGTACATGAATTATTACATCACAAAAAGAATCCAATTTACAAGTTTCAGAACCACACATTCCAATAGTTACCATTTCTTTTGCTTTTGCAACCATCATAGCTGCAACAATATTTACTGAATTTCCTGAAGTACTAATTCCCCAAAAAACATCTCCTTTTTTTCCTATCACATTCAACATTTGAGCAAAGACCATTTCTTCTGAAATATCATTTGAAATTGCGGTAGATAAAGCAAGTAATGATGGAAGGGAAACTGCTGGCAGTCCTCCCTCTATTTTCTCTGCAATCTTTTCTCCCTCATGCTGAAATTTTTCAATTAGAGTCTTTCTAACAGTAGGACTAATCTCTCTTTTTAATAAAAAAGATTTCATTAATTCTCCCACAATATGCTCACTATCTGCTGCACTTCCTCCATTTCCTGCCACATAAAGTACCCCCCCCGTAATCCTCATATAGATGTTCCAATACTTGATAGGCATCTTTTATTTGACTCTGACAAACAGATAGCTGAGGATATCGAAAAATCATATCTTTCAAAATTTTTTCTTTCTCTTCTAGTTCTTTTTTCATGGTTCTCCCCTCAAATTATAAAAATATCCTTTCTATTATCCTCTTTTTCTACACCAATATTATACATACTTGCCAGATAGGTATTTTCTATATAATAAAAACTATGTACTACAAATGGTGGGATTAAAAACATATCTCCTGTTTTGAATTGATAGTTTTCCTTTGTTCCATTCCACTCTACTTGTAATTCCAACTGGCCAGAAATAATATAAAAAGCCTCTTTATTCTCCTTATGATAATGATTTCCCCTCAACACTCCCTTCTTAGAATAGATAATATTAAACTGCTGAAATCCTTCTCGAACTAACTGTACCAATGTTCCACGTTCATCTTTAAATTCAAAATCTGGATGGATAATTTGAATCAGCATTTCCTACTCCTTCCCGAAATCTAAAATCTGTTTTAAACATATCTATCTAGTTAAAAACGCTGTTCCTCCTTTTACTCGTTCTCTCCAATAATTTAATAAATCACCCATTGTCTGTTCAAAACAAATTTCTGGTTCCCATCCTGTATGTTTTTTAAATTTTCTGCAATCAGGAACTTGTAAATCTGCATCAATTGGACGCAATCGTTCTGGATCAATCTCTACTTTTATCTCTTTTTTCTTTGTTGACATAGAAAGTAACAACTCTAAAGTATCACCTACTTCGCAGGTATAAGAACCACCAATATTGTAATATTCACCAGCAACTGGATTTACAGTTACCAACATATAATACGCTCTTACGGCATCTCTAACATCTGCATATGTTCTTAAAGAATGTAAATTTCCCACTTTTACTACAGGAGGTAAAAAACCAGCTTCTATCATAGCAATTTGCTTTGCAAACGTTGACTCATGAAAAACATCTCCTCGTCTTGGCCCAGTATGTGTAAACATTCGTGTAGTCATTACTGTCATATGATAAGCTTCTGCATAATATCTTCCTAGTAAATCTGTTCCCACTTTCGAAATCGCATAAGGAGATGCTGGATGGAATGGACATTCTTCGTGAATTCCTTCTTCTGGTTTCTTTTCCGCTGGAATTTTTCCAAATACCTCAGACGAAGCGCATATATGAATAATTGGATGATAGTTGGAATCTTCTTCCATCTTCATTCGAATACTTTCTAATAATCGACATGTTCCTAAAATATTGGTATTTATAGTATCAATTGGTGCTGTAAAACTAGTCATAGGGTAACTCTGTGCTGCTAAATGAAAGATATAGTCCGGCTTTATATCCCGAATCGTATAAAATAAAGACACTTGATCATTTAAATCAGCATATTGAAAAAAAACCCGATCTTTTTCATTCACTCTTTTTAATAAATGTTGTACATTGTCAAGTGGACTCCTCCATCTGCACACTCCATAGATATCCCAATCTGTATTTTCAAGCAAATAATCACATAAATGAGATCCTACCATTCCTGTAATACCTGTAATCAGTGCTTTTTTTCTCATTTGAACTCTCTCCTTTATTCTTAACTAACATTTAAACTAAATTCTTCTGACTTATAGTATAAAATCCTTGTTCCTCCATCTTCAAATTCAAACGGAACATATAATAACTTACTTAATACTTTTTTTATTTCCTCTTGTTTTTCTGGTTCTACAAAAAATAACATAAAACCGCCGCCCCCTGCACCAAGCAATTTCCCTCCAATTGCCCCTGCCTGACACGCTTTTTCATAGAGCAAATCTACAGTATCATTTGAAATCTCCTTTGCAATTCCCCTTTTCAACTTCCATGTATAATCCAATAATTTTCCAAATTCTTTTAGATCACATTTTGACACTAAAATTTGTTCTGCCTCATCTACTAACTGCTTCATTTCCATCAATTCTGCTATCTTATTTTTGGTTTCTTTTTCCTGCCTTTTCGCAATATCGCTGGAAAACCTAGAAAAACCTGTAAAAAATAACATAAGATGCTTATTTAATTCTATTTTTCGTTCGCTTTTTATTACAATTGGATTGACATAATACTTATCTTCTAAAAAAGTAATCCGGTTCAACCCACCAAAAGAAGCGGCAATTTGATCTTGTATTCCACCACTCTCTTTACATAACACTCGTTCTAACCATATTGCATCATCTGCCAATCTTTTTTTATCTGCATGTTTTCCTTTTAATGCATAAAACGCATGTAACATTCCTACTGCAAAGGAGCTGCTTGTTCCAAGTCCCGATCTCGCTGGTAAATCTGCATCGTATGTAATATGTAACTCTTGCATATCAAGATATTTCATTGCTTCTCTTACTGCTGGATGAATAATCTCTTCCACTGAATTTGTTTTTTCTATTTTATTATAAGTAATTTGATTTTTATAATCAAAAAAACGTGGTAAATGTCTTACTGTCACATAACAATACTTATCAAATGTAGTAGAAAGTACACTTCCTCCATACTCTTTATAAAAATCAGGAAAATCTGTTCCACCTCCAAAAAATGACATACGAAATGGTGTTTGTGTTATAACCATATTTTACTCTCCTTTGTACTCTCTTCCTTTATTACTACATTTACAAAATCCAATAAACTTTTAAACCTTTTATATTCTAATTTCTGATCAGAAAGTTCTTTATTTCCTATATAGACACTAATACACCCAGCAGCCATCCCAGCTATAACATCACGTTCGCTATCTCCCACCATATAAGACTTTGCTAAATCAATATTATATTTTTGAGCTGCTTCCAATAATAATCCTGGTTTCGGTTTTCGACAGGTACAATCTTTTTTATATTCTATTCGTTCACCCAAAAATCCCCGTTCTGGATGATGCGGACAATAAAATAAATCATCAAAATAAGCTCCCTCTTTTCCTAACTCAGTTTCTAATTTATTATGAATCATCTCTAATTCCTCTATGGTACAATCCCCTCTTGCAATAACAGGCTGATTTGTAACAACAATCGCTAAATAACCATTTGCATGGATTATTCGCAATGCTTCTGTTACTCCTTCTAATAATTTTATTTGCTCTGGATTTGCAAGAAACCCTATCTCTTCATTTAGTGTACCATCTCGATCTAAAAAAACTGCTTTCTGTTTATTCATTAAATTTTTTGCTTGTACAATTCCTCTTTGATAATCAGAACAAACTTCTTGATAACGTTCTGGTGTTCCCATATCCCTAATATACTCTGGGGAATCATACGCATAAAGCTTTCCTAAAGCAACAAAAGGTTTTAACAGCTCTCTATCTAAATCAATCTTTCCTGGTTTCTGTATTTTCTCTAAAATTCTTGGAGAAAGAATATGTATTCCTGCATTAACACGATTTTTATAAATACTTCTTTTCTCTTCCTTATTTAGCCACTCAATGATTCTTCCTTTTTCATCTGTTATAATTAAAGCACTGTCATATGGATGTCCATTTGGATGTGTTAATAAGGTAGCATCTGCACAATTTTTTTTATGATAATCTAACATACGTCTAAAGTTAATATCCATTAACACATCACCATTTAAAAGAAAAAAATCCTCTTTTAATTCTTCTTTTAAATAATATAACGCTCCTGCTGTTCCAAGTGGTTCTTTTTCTTCAAAATACTTAATGCGAATTCCTAATTTTTCTCCTGTTTTAAAATATTCCTTTATACAATCTCCCAAATGTCCGATTGTAATAAGAATATCTGTAAAACCCTGTTTTCTTAAACAAATTAGTTCATGTTCCAATACAGGTTTTTCTCCAATCTTTAACATGGGCTTTGGAATATTCTCTGTTATAGAGGATACCCTTGTTCCTTTTCCGCCTGCCATGATAACTACTTTCATTGGACTTTTACTCCTTATTTTCTATATCTACTTGAATACTTTTATAATTTATAAATTGAAAAGCGGTTCTAATAAATCGCTTTAATGTGATTATTCTTGGAAATCTTATATGATTTTCTTCCAATGATTTTATACTGTCTATTATTGACTTTTTATATGCCTGTACACCACTTGTAGTTGTTCCCCCATAAAACATATAAATTAATATTTCTGGAATATAGGATAACTTTACTTGATCATCCTTTAAAATTCTTATAATAAATTCATAATCCCAAGAATATTTATATCCTTCTCTATATAACCCATATTTATCATAAACTTCCTTTTTTAAATATAAGGTTGGATGTCCTGGCATCCATCCATTTTGAATCCTTCCCTTTCCCATCTTCCAATACCGTTTTACCTTATTTCCATCTATATAAAGCAAATCTCCATGAACACCATCTGTTCCATCTTTTTCTATTGTTTTAACCATCTTTGTAATTACATCACTAGATGCATAAATATCCCAATAGCAGCCAATAATCTCTCCTGTTGCCATCTTTATTCCTTTATTGATTGCTTCATACATTCCACGATCTTTTTCTGACTTCCATTTTACTGTTCCTTTAAATTTTTTTTCAAAGTTTTTAATTATTTCAACACTATTGTCTGTAGAACCCCCATCTATAATAATACTTTCTAAATTTTCATAATCCTGTTGCAACAAAGCCTCTAATGTCTTTGCCAAGTTTTCAGCATTATTATAAGTAATTGTTATCACAGAAACCTTCCACATCATTTCCTCCATAAGTTACTATATCAAATACTTTATTAGTAACAACTTTTTTATTTTATATTCATACAAAATACTCCTGCTACAATAAACACACTTCCAATTAAAGAAAAAATGGTAAATCTTTCATGAAAAAGAAGCACTGCAATCACTAATACACTTATATTTGTAATTCCTCCTATAATTGGATGTATATAACTTAAATCAAATTTGGAAATCACTATTGTATATAATATAAAACTAATTATATAGCAACTATATCCTACCATAGATTGTATTGTAAATTTTAATCCCCAAATTTCAAAAAGTATTTTCGTTTCTTGATTACTACCCATTTTCATAAATGTCAATCCCGATATTGAAAACAACAAATATATCATACATAATAAATATTTCATCTATTACTTCTCCAATTTTCTTACTCTTTTTTGGTCATTACTTGAAAAAAACCTTTTATTTCTTATTTTTCTCATTTTTTTCCGATTCATAATTTTTAATCGCTATTTGCTGAACAAGATTTCTAATTTTATATTCTAATTGTGACATTTTAATTGACATCGAAAATAACTTAAAAAGTAAAATAAATATCATAATTAGAAATACAAAGTTTACTGGTGAACCGATACCCAATAGTTCAGACGTAAAATATGCAATATTGGGAAAAATACTTACTAAAACCAAACTTATAGAAAATAATATCCAAAAAATAGAATCTTCAATCTGCATTTGTGCCTTTCTTATTTTATGTAATGTATAATAACACGTCAAAAAACACATCACCATTAGCACAATTTTTAATGTGGTTGTCATGCTAACTTTTCCTTCTTTCTAAAACGTTGAATAAATACGATCGATATACACATATGTAACATATACAAAATAGAACGTTTTAAATTCAAATAACTTTCTCCAGCTTCTCTGTCTTTCATATCTACTTGTACCTCTTTTACCTTTGCTCCACATCTTACTAAATAAGATATGGTATCTGGTTCTGGTCCATAATTCATTGTATATGCAAATTTTTGAATCATCCTTTTATTAAATAATCGCATACCTGATGTAGGATCATAAATTTGTTTTCCTGTTGTAATTTTAATAATAATTGAAATTAAATTACTTCCTAACATTCGTAAATTTTTAGGTTTTTTCTTTTCTACAAATCTAGAACCTATTACAATATCCACCCTTTGTTTCTCCATCTCATCTAACATTTGAGCAATATATTGTGGTTGATGCTGTCCATCTCCATCAAACTGAACTGCATAATCATAATCCTGTTCATATGCATATTTTAATCCTGCTTGAATTCCACCAGCTAGTCCAAGATTAATTGGAAAATCAATCAAATTATATTGATTTTGTTTGCATATGACTCCTGTTCTATCCATTGAACCATCATTAATAATGATATAATCATATTGAAAATAGTTTTCAATTAAATTATTTACTACTTTTTCAATATTTTCCGCCTCATTATATGCTGGTATAATAATTAATACTTTCAAAATATTTTCCTCCTTTTCACTTATTTATAAGAATATTTATCTCTATACTATATTCTATTTATTCATTTTAATTTATTCTATATGTCCCTTACGTTCTGCTTTAGGAGGTAATATATGATATTCTCCATACATATGAGTCAAAAGTGCATCCCATCCTTTTGGAGCTGGAAACTTTTTTCCCTCAAACCATACTAAAACTGTTTCAGAAAACCATTCTGCTTTATAAGTTTCATAAGGATATCCATGACCTCCTCCTGATGTACAAAGTCTTTCATTCGAACAAAAAATAAAAACAAGAAAACGAATTTGTTCTCGAAAAAAAAGAAGTATTTTTCTTGGCAGCCATTTCAATAAAGAAAAAATCACTTGTTCATATTTTTTTTGAAAATTATAGTGAAATGTTTTATCTCCCTTTTTTAGCAAGGCATATGTTGTAAACTCTACTGTTTTAAAAAGCAACTTAGCAAACCAATCTGTCTTTGGACATTTTTCAAGAGGAAAGATATCAATATAAATTCCATGATGCATTTTTATTTTTTTCAAAAAAGTGACTCCATCCGTTGTCCCATTTTTTCGAATTTTAACAAAATGAAAAGGATAATTTTTTTCTGTTTTCCAGCTTTGAAAAAAATAATTCTTTGCCAACTTTTTTTGACAAATTTTAGAAAATCTTTTATAATCTTCAAATGGCATTACAACATCAATGTCATCATCCCATGGAATAAATCCTTTATGTCTAATTGCACCAAGCAATGTACCAGCAGTAAGATAATAAGTAAGGTTATAAATTTTACAAATCCGATCGAATTCACATAAAATTTCAAATTCCTGTTTTTGCATTTCCTTCAGAGATACTTTTGCAGAATCCATAATACAATACTCCTAATTATTCATTATTTGAATTAATCCCTAAATACTTTTTCCAAAATATCATTGAAGAAATTTCTTCCTTACGCTCTTGAAACTCCATCTTTACTTTTCCATACTTTTTTATCAATTGAAAAGATATCCCAATTGCACCTAATCCATACTTTATAAATTTCTTTGTACTATGTTTTGTTAAAATTCCTACTTCTTTTCCCAGTTGATATTGTATCGCCCATTTTCTTCCAAATAGATCAACTGCACTTGCTTTCGATAAAGGTACCCCATACTTCTCTTTTTTTAAAAATACAGATGGTAAAATTTGACCTCCCATTGTCAAAATCATTGGTAATGTAACTTTATAACTTCTTTTATGCTTATCACAACGTAAGGACTCTTCCCATTCTGGTATCTCTTCTAAAGGTATCAATTTAGGTGCTAAATTCATCAATTTTTGATTCTCCTTCTCTCCATCTGTTTCAAGAAAAAAATCAACTCCTCTTAAAAAATCTTTTACTGCTTGAAATACAAGTAAACAACAATCATATCGATATAAAAAAATTTCTTTACACACTTCATACCAAACACGTTTTAATGCTCCTATTAAAGAAAGATTTTTATACAGCACATTTACAATCAGCTCATTTCTCAAATTATAATAATCCAAGGCAAAATTCACTTTTCGATCAAATGCTTCATGATAAACTGCTATCCCATTCATTGTAATAATTTCTGTTCCTAATGGTTTTCTCATCCCATATTCCACATCATCAAATTTAATAAAGAAAGGCAATGGAAATCCAACCCTTTTTAAAATCGAAAGAGGCAGTAATATAGTCCACCAGCCTCCATACTGTATTTCACGGTTTTCCATATTTGTTAAAAGATTTTCCCTCTTTCTTAGATCCACTCCCTGTTTCTTTCCTATTGATTTTTTTCCATCCCAAATTGCTCCCATCTCATACTGTTTTTCTGGTTGATCCAATGTTATCATTGCTGCACTAAACCAACTTTCTTTCCATTCCTTTTTTAAAATCGAAAGAAACATTGTCATCTGTTCCATTGTTTCTGGATGAAAAACAATATCATCATCCATCAAAATTACATGAGTTGCTCCCTCTTGTTCTGCTTCTAATAATCCTCTTGTAAATCCTCCGCTTCCTCCTACATTTTTATTAGGAATCACTTGAATAAAAGAATCAGTTTGTGTTTCTAGTGTATTTCCATTATCAATTACATACACATGAGAAATCCAAGTGAACTTTCCTTTTTGAAATCGTTCTATATTTTTCAGTACAAAAGATTCTCTTCGATAAGTACAAATCACCACACTACAATTAATTGGTTCAAATTCACACTTAGCACAATAACTTCCCCCTAGAATTTCACTCTCTTTTTTTGCTTCAATTTTTAAATAAAGAATCCCATTTTGGGGAAGATCTTTAAAATTAGCTGAAAAAATAAGAGAAGTTTTTCTTTCACTCTTCCCTCTTTTTTTGCAAAGAATCCGTTCCTCTTCATCAAATACACACCAATATGCTACAACCTCTCCACAAAATTCCACTTCAAATTCTACTGCATCTGCTTTTGTATAATCTCGATATTTCGGATAAGAAAAACTATTAAAATAGGTATCAAAAGAAAGGCTTTCTCCCTTTAAAAGAAACAGTTTTCCTTCCTTTATCCTTCCACCTCTTATATAACTTTCTCTCTTTTTTTTTGGAATTAAAATGGTTTGTAGTATCATCTATTTTCCCTGCTTTCGTTTTATTCTATCTTCTTTTGAAAAAGAAATTCCTTTTTTGGAAGAACGCCACTTTTTAAAAATTGTTCATAGGCATCACACATTTCATTTGCTTCTCCCAATCCAATCTGTTTTCCATGATCCAACCATAAAACCTTATTACACATTCTTCGAACCTGTGGAATGGAATGAGATACCAAAATTGTTGCCTTTCCATTCTGAATAATTTCCTTCATTTTTGCCTCACTTTTTTCTCGAAAAGCACCATCTCCCACTGACAATACTTCATCTAAAATTAGAATTTCTGGTTCTACCAAACTGGCAATTGAAAATGCAATTCTTGATTTCATCCCACTTGAGAGCTGCTTAAAAGGACGTTCTTCAAAAGCTTCCAATTCTGAAAAAGCTAAAATTTCTGGATATTTTTGATCCATAAACTCACGGGTATAACCTAAAATCGCTCCTCGAAGATAGGTATTTTCTTTTAAATTAAGATCTCCATCAAATCCACTTGCTAATTCCAACAAAGCAGCTACTTTTCCATTCACTTGAATCGATCCTTTTGAAGGACGCATAATCTGGGTAATGACTTTTAATAACGTGGATTTCCCTGCTCCATTTGAACCAATAATTCCTAGCATTTCTCCCTGCTGCAACTGAAAAGAAACTTGATCAATTGCCAAAAAAGACTTCACCTGATAGGTTTTTGTCAGCTTTTTTAGTACAAACTCCTTTAAACCAATATTTCGTAAATCCCCAATTATATATTCCACTGAAACATCTTTCACTGTAACTATTGTTTTCTTCATTACAACTCCCATTAAATATAATATAAAAATTTATAATTTTTCTTTTTATAGATCAACCCACCGATAAATAAAACTACTACTGCATACCCAACCGCTAAGAAATGAAAGGATGCTCTTGGAATTTCTCCCTCTAAAATAATCTTTCTAAAATAACGAATATACACATAAATAGGATTTAGATAAAATAAATATTGTATGT